>CAZPGF010000096.1:0-10889 GCA_964586025.1 uncultured Planctomycetales bacterium | reverse complement strand
TTCTGCGAGCGCATCTTCGGGCCGGAGCGCGACTGGGAGTGCGCCTGCGGCAAGTACAAGGGCATCAAGCACAAGGGCATCATCTGCGACCGCTGCGGCGTCAAGGTCACGCACAGCCGCGTACGCCGCAAGCGGATGGGGCACATCAGCCTCGCCGCGCCGGTCGTCCACATCTGGTTCTTCAAGGCGATGCCGAGCCGTCTCGGCACGATCCTGGACATGAAGACCTCGAGCCTGGAGCGGGTCATCTACTTCCAGGACTTCGTGGTGATCGACAAGGGCGACACCCCGCTCAAGGATCGGCAGCTGCTGACCGAGGAGCAGGTGAAGGAGGCCCGGGAGAAGTACGGCGATTCGTTCCGCGCCGGGATGGGGGCCGAGGCCATCAAGGAGATCCTGCGCGGGTTCGATCTGGAGAAGCTCGGCGAGGAACTGCGCGCGGAACTCGAGACGACCCGCAGCAAGCAGAAGACGAAGGATCTCCTGAAGCGTCTCCGCGCGGTCGAAGCGCTGCGCGATTCCGGCAACCGTCCCGAGCACATGGTGCTCGACGTCATCCCGGTGATCCCCCCGGACCTCCGTCCCCTCGTGCTGCTCGACAGCGGCAACTTCGCGACGTCCGACCTGAACGACCTCTACCGGCGCCTCATCAACCGCAACAACCGGTTGAAGAAGCTGCTCGACCTGAACGCGCCCGAGGTGATCATCCGCAACGAGAAGCGGATGCTCCAGCAGTCGGTGGACGCGCTGTTCGACAACGCGCGCTGCCGTCGGTCCGTGCTCGGCAGCAGCAACCGGCCGCTGAAGTCGCTCACCGACATGATCAAGGGCAAGCAGGGCCGGTTCCGCGAGAACCTGCTCGGCAAGCGCGTGGACTACAGCGCGCGCTCCGTGATCGTCGTCGGTCCGGACCTGAAGCTGCACCAGTGCGGCATGCCGAAGAAGATCGCACTGGAGCTGTACCAGCCGTTCATCGTGCGTCGCCTGAAGGACCTCGGCTACGCCGACACGATCAAGTCGGCCAAGAAGATGCTCGAGCGCAAGGACGAGGAGGTCTGGGACATCCTCGAGGAGGTCACCCGCGAGCATCCCGTGCTGCTCAACCGCGCGCCAACCCTCCACCGGATGGGCATCCAGGCCTTCGAGCCGGTGCTGATCGACGGTCATGCGCTGCGTCTGCACCCCCTGGTCTGCAGCGGCTTCAACGCGGACTTCGACGGCGACCAGATGGCCGTCCACCTGCCGTTGAGCTACGACGCCCAGATCGAGGCGATCACGCTCGTCCTCTCGACGAACAACATCTTCTCGCCCGCCAACGGACAGCCGATCATCGCGCCGTCCCAGGACATGGTGCTCGGGATCTTCTATCTCACCGTCGATCCCAAGGGTCCGGCGCCGAAGACCATCCCGGCCTGCGCGCACGCGAACGAGGTGTTCCTCGGCTACAGCGAGGGGCGCTTCGGCATCCACGACCGGATCCGGTTGCGCCTCGAGGAGGGCGCCGTCGTGGCGTCCGGTCCGGGGCAGTGGGAGCCGGCCGGCATCGTCGAGACGACCGTCGGGCGCGTCCTCTTCAACGACATCCTTCCGTACGGGGTGCCCTTCTACAACTACGCGCTCAACAAGAAGCGCATCGGCGGCCTGATCGACGACTGCCACCGCCTGCTCGGCAAGGCGACGACGTTGCGCCTCCTCGACGACATCAAGGACCTCGGCTTCAAGTCGGCGACCCGCGGCGGCCTCTCCTTCGCGAAGGACGACATGCGCGTCCCCGACGCGAAGGGGCGCATCCTGCGCGATGCAGAGAAGGAAGTCTCCGAGATCGAGCGCCACCTGAAGCGGGGCGAGATCACCCGCGGCGAGCGCTACAGCAAGATCATCGACGCCTGGACGAGGGCCCGCGAGGAACTCGGGCGCGAGATGATGACGACCCTGGAGAAGGACGAGCGCGACGGGCGCCCGTACCTGAATCCGATCTTCGCGATGGCGCAGTCCGGCGCGCGCGGCTCGGTCGAGCAGATCCGGCAGCTGGCGGGCATGCGCGGCCTGATGGCGAAGCCGTCCGGCCGCATCATCGAGGTGCCCATCAAGTCGAACTTCCGCGAGGGCCTGCAGGTCCTCGAGTACTTCTCGTCGACGCACGGCGCCCGCAAGGGGTTGGCCGACACGGCGCTGAAGACGGCGGACAGCGGTTACCTGACGCGCAAGTTGAGCGACGTCGCGCAGAACGTCGTCATCAACCGGCATGACTGCGGCACGCTGAACGGCATCTCCAAGGGTGCCGTCTACAAGGGCGACAAGCTCGAGGTGTCCCTCGCCCAGGCGATCCGGGGTCGCGTCGCGCGCGACACGATCATCGACGTGGTCACCGACGAGGTCGTCGTCCGCGAAGGCGAGCTGATCACCGAAGCGATCGGAGAGCGCATCGAACAGATGGGCTACGAGAAGGTCCGCGTCCGCTCCCCGCTGACCTGCGAGGCCTCCGAGGGCATCTGTCAGCTCTGCTACGGGATGGACCTCTCGCGCGGCCGTCTCGTCGAGCCGGGTCTCGCCGTCGGCATCATCGCGGCGCAGTCGATCGGCGAGCCGGGCACGCAGCTGACGATGCGGACGTTCCACATCGGCGGCACCGCGACGAAGGGCGTCGAGGAGAGCGAGGTCAAGGCCGCGAAGGGCGGCCGGGTCGCGTTCCACAACATGCGCGTCGTCAGCGCGGTCCTCGCCCCGGATGGGGACGGCGGCAAGCCGGGTCTGGTCGCGATCAATCGCAGCGGCGAGATCATCCTGACCGACGAGCGGGACCGCGAACTCGACCGCTACGCGGTGCCGCTCGGCGCGACGCTACGCGTCAAGGAAGGCCAGGCGGTCAAGGAGAAGGAGGTCCTGTTCGCGTGGGACCCCTTCAACGTGCCGATCCTGGCCGAGGTCGACGGCGTCGTGCGCTTCGACGACATCGTCGAGGGCAAGACCATGCGCGAGGAGGTGGATGCCGGGTCCGGCGTGCGCCATCGCGTGATCATGGAGCACAAGGGCGATCTGCATCCGCAGATCATCGTCGAGGACGCCAACCGGACGCCCATCGCGCTGTATCCGGTCCCGGAGCGCGCGCACCTCGAGGTGGGCCCGGGCCAGGTCGTCAAGGCGGGCCAATTGCTCGCCAAGACGCCGCGCGAGATCGGCGGCACGCAGGACATCGTCGGCGGCCTCCCCCGCGTGACCGAGGTCTACGAGGCGCGCCGTCCGAAGGAGCCGGCGACCCTCGCAGAGATCGACGGTATCGTCGAACTCGGCGACAAGCGGCGCGGCAAGCGCACGATCCTGATCAAGAGCGAGGGCGGGCAGGTCGTCGAGCACCTGGTGCCCCACGGCAAGCATCTGCGCGTCCACTCGGGCGATCGGATCCGCGCCGGACAGCCGCTCGTGGACGGTCCGCTCGTCCCGCACGAGATCGTCCGCATCTCCGGCGTCGAGGCGCTGCAGACCTACCTGCTCAACGAGGTGCAGAACGTCTACCGCGCGCAGAACGTCACGATCGACGACAAGCACCACGAGATCATCATCTCCCAGATGCTGCGCAAGGTGCGCGTCGAGGATCCGGGCGACACCGACCTCCTGCCGGGTGCCGTCGTCGACAAGTTCCGCTTCCGGCGGAAGAACCAGCGGACGATCGAGGCCGGCGGCAAGCCGGCACGAGCCGAGCCGCTGCTCCTCGGCATCACCAAGGCGTCCCTCCAGAGCGAGTCGTTCATCAGCGCGGCGTCGTTCCAGGAGACGACGAAGGTGCTGACCCAGTCCGCGCTCGCGGGGCGGGTCGACCACCTCGTCGGCCTCAAGGAGAACGTGATCCTCGGCCACCTGATCCCCGCCGGGACGGGCTTCCGGACCTACGTCCGCACCCGGGTCGAGAAGAACATCCCGCTCGAGGAGAGCGTGGCCGGCTACGCCGAGATCCCCGAGGACGTCGAGGCGTTGAAGGAACTCAAGGAACTGCTCGGCGGCCTCGGGGACGACCTGCCGCCGGTCGCCGGAGGGGGCGCGTAGCCCGCCTCGGCGCGTGCCCCGCCGGGGGCGCCCCGGATTCCCGTGCGCGTCACGGGACCAGGCGCTACCCTGCGGGGCTTCCCGTCCCGACCCAGGATTCCGCATGCCGACGATCAACCAGCTGGTCCGCAAGGGCCGCACGAAGGTCAAGCGCAAGAGCAAGAGCCCGGTGCTGCTTTCGTGCCCGCAGAAGCGGGGCGTCTGTCTCTCCGTGAAGACCCAGACGCCGAAGAAGCCGAACTCCGCGATGCGCAAGATCGCGCGCGTGCGCCTCTCCACGGGTCGCGAGATCACCGCGTACATCCCGGGCGAGGGACACAACCTGCAGGAGCACAGCATCGTGCTCGTGCGCGGTGGCCGTGTGCGGGACCTCCCGGGCGTGCGCTACCACATCATCCGCGGAACGCTCGACGCCTCGGGCGTGGACGGGCGCAAGCAGCAGCGTTCCAAGTACGGCCAGAAGAAGAGCGGCAAGTAGGTTCGAGGAGCGGACATGGCGGGCAAGTACTTCACCAGCTTCGAGCCGCTGCTCAAGCCGGATCCGGTCTACGGCGATGCGAACGTCGCCAAGTTCATCTCGTGCCTGATGCGCGACGGCAAGCGGTCCACCGCGGAGCGCGTGTTCTACGGCGCGTTGGACCTCGTCGCCGAGCGCGTCCGAGAGCGGGACGCGATCGACGTCTGGCGCCAGGCCATCGAGAACGTCAAGCCGCTCGTCGAGGTGCGCAGCAAGCGCGTCGGCGGTGCGAACTACCAAGTCCCCGTCGAGGTCGGTCCGCGCCGTGGGCGCGCGCTGGCGTTCCGGTGGGTGCTCGAAGCCGCCCGCGGCCGCCGCGGTCGCCCGATGCACCTCGCCCTCGCCGACGAACTGGTTGCCGCGTGGAACCGCGAGGGCGGCGCGATGATGAAGCGTGAGAACGCCCACAAGCAGGCCGAGGCCAACAAGGCCTTCGCGCACTTCGCTTTCTGATCCGAGGACGACATGGCCAAGAAGAGCAAGCTCGAGAAGAACGAACGTCGTCGCGTCCTCGTCGCGCGCCATGCGTCGCTGCGCAAGGAGCTGAAGGCGATCATCCAGGCTCCGTCCACGTCGGACGAGGCCCGTGACGCGGCCTACTCCAAACTGCGCTCGCTGCCGCGCGACAGCAATCCGAACCGGATCCGCCTGCGCTGCCAGTTCACCGGTCGGCCGCGCGGCAACTACCGCAAGTTCGGCGTGAGCCGCGTGATGCTGCGCGAGATGGCCCTTCGCGGCGAGATCCCCGGCGTGCGGAAGGCCAGCTGGTAGGCGTGGACGTCGGCTCGCCCTGTCCCGCGAGCCGTCCTCTCGAAGCGCTGGTCCGGCGCCTCGAGGCGATCGTCGATCGTGCCGACGACGCGGCCTTCACGTCCGAGGCCCTCGATGCGGTCCGATGCGCGGTTCGCGCGAGCGACCTCCTTCAGCCGGAGCATCGGATCGGATCCGACGCGACCTATCGCCGTCATCTGCTCTACGCCGATGCCGACGGGCGGTTCAGCGTGTTGGCGCTCGTCTGGCGCCCGGGGCAGTGCTCGCCGGTCCACGGTCATACGGCGTGGTGCGCGGTCGGCGTCATCGACGGCGAGGTCACCGAGCAGCGATTCGTGTGCGGCGACCTCGCGTCGTCCTGCGATCCGGACACCGTTCGCGCGGTCGGCGCACCGCGTCGATTCGGTCCTGGCGCCGTGTTCCTCTCCCAACCCGGCTCCGAAGGCGTCCACCGCGTCGCCAACGAGGGCACGGCCGACCTGATCACCCTCCACGTCTACGGCTGCGACCTGGCGGCGGACCCGACCGTCATCAACGTGGTCTACGCAGCGTGAGCGGGGGCCCATGAACGACTGCCCGCTCCCGCGCATCGTCGCGGACCAACCCCCGATGGGGGTCTACCAGGCCATGCTCGCCGCTGCCGCGCGCGGCTTCCGGGCCGACGATCCGACCTGGATCAACTTCGGACAGGGCCAGCCCGAACTCGCGCCCCTTCCGGACGGCGGGGTGCGCCCTCGCGACCTCGTGCTCGAAGCCCGCGACGAGGCGTACGCGCCGGTCGGTGGCAACCCGGCGCTGCGCGACGCCATCGCCACCCTCGCCAACCACCGGTTCCGCTCCGGACGTGCGCCTTACGCCGGGCGGCACGTCGCGGTGGCCGGAGGCGGACGGGTCGCTCTCTCGCGCTGCTTCGAGATGTTCGGCCGGGGGCGCGTGGGCCACGTCTCGCCCGACTACCCCGGCATCGCGGCGGGCATCCACCGGCGCGCCGCGACGACGGTTCCGGTTCGCTTCCCCGGCGCGCCGGACGGTGGCTTCCTGCCGTCCCCCGACTCGCTCGAGCGCGCGTTCGCGCAGGGTCTCGATGCCTTCGTGATGAGCCATCCGAACAATCCAACCGGCGAACGCTGGGCGGACGAGGACCTCGCGCGTGTCGTCGCGGCCGCGCGCCGGCACGGCACGCTGCTCGTGCTCGACGAGTTCTACGGGACCTACGTCTATCGCGAGGCCGGCGACGAACGATCGGTCTCCGCGCTCGAACACGTCGTCGATCCGGATCGCGACCCGGTCGTGATCGTCGACGGACTGACCAAGTCCCTGCGCCATCCGGGATGGCGCGTCGCGTGGATGATCGGTCCGCCCGCCGTCGTCGAGTGCGCCGTGCGGATCGGCGGTGCCCTCGACGGCGGAGCGAACGCGCTCCTCCAACGCGTCGCGTTGGACGGGCTCGTCCCGGACGCCGCCGAGGCGGAGGCGCGCGCGGTGCGCCGCGTGTTCCGCGAGAAGCGCGACGTGCTCGTCGCCGGCCTGCGCGCGCTCGGCATGCACGTTCCCGAGCCGGCCGGCACGTTCTACGCGTTCGCCGACCTCCGCGGGCTGCCCCCCGGACTGCGCGATGCCGATGCGTTCTTCGAGGCGGCGCTCACCGAACGAATCGTCACGGTGCCGGGACGCCGCTTCGAGGTCGGCACCGACGCGCACCCCGCGGATCCCGCGGTGCTCGAGCCCTGGCTGCGGTTCTCCTTCGGTCCTCCGTTGTCCGCCGTAGCGGAAGGTCTCACGCGGCTCCGGCGCGTCGTCGAGCGCTTCGGCCGGTAGCATCTCGCGTTCGGAGGACCGATGGAACCGCCAGCCACGCTCGAGCGCGTTCGCAATTTCGGCATCTGCGCGCACATCGACGCGGGCAAGACGACCGTCAGCGAGCGGATCCTCTTCTACACGGGGAAGGAACACGCCATCGGCGAGGTCCACGAGGGCGCCGCCAAGATGGACTACCTGGAGGAGGAGCAGCAGCGCGGCATCACGATCACGGCCGCGGCGACGACGATCGCGTGGGACGGTCGTCAATTGAACCTCATCGACACGCCGGGCCACGTCGACTTCACCGCCGAGGTCGAGCGGTCGCTGCGGGTCCTGGACGGAGCGATCGTCGTGTTCGACGCCGTCCACGGCGTCGAAGCCCAGTCCGAGACCGTCTGGCATCAGGCCGAGCGTTATCGGGTGCCGCGGCTCTGCTTCGTGAACAAGATGGACCGCGCCGGTGCTGACTTCGACGCGTCGGTCACGTCGATCCAGAAGCGGCTCGGTGCGAAAGTCGTCCCGCTGACGGTCCCGGTCGGTGCGGGCGCCGACTTCCGCGGCGTCGTCGATCTCGTCCGTCGCGAATTCGTCACGTTCGAAGGGCCGCAGGGGGCGGAGGTGCACCGCGGCCCGATCCCGCCGGATCTCGCCGACGAGATGGAGATCCGCCGAGGGGAGTTGATCGAGGGCGTCGCGGACACGTCCGACGCGGTGGCGGAGCGCTTCCTGGAAGGTCGCGACGTCGAGCGCGACCTGCTCGTGCCCGCGCTGCGGGAGGCGGTGCTCGCGGCGAGGCTGTTCCCCGTGCTCGCCGGCGCGGCGCTGCGCAACGCCGGCGTCCAACCGCTGCTCGACGCGGTCTGCGCCTACCTGCCGAGCCCGCTCGACAAAGGCGCGGTCATCGGCCACGACCCGGAGCATCCCGACGTCGAGATCCGCGTGGAGCCGGACCCGGACGCGCCGCTCTGCGTGCTCGCGTTCAAGATCCTGACCGACGCCCACGGCGATCTCACGTTCGCACGCGTCTACGCGGGCACGCTGAAGCCGGGAAAGGGACTCTACAACCCGCGGCTGCGGCGCCACGAGCGGCCCGGGCGGCTCCTTCGGATGCACGCCGACGAGCGCGCCCCGCTCACCGAGGCAGGACCCGGTGAGATCGTCGCGATGATCGGGCTCAAGGAGACGGCGACCGGCGACACGCTTTGCGAGAAGGACCGGCCCATCGCGCTCGAGGCGATCCACTTCCCCGATCCGGTGATCAGCATGGCGATCGAGCCGCGCAGCACCGCGGACAAGGATCGACTGGAGGAGGCCCTCGGGCGGCTCGCTCGCGAGGATCCGACCTTCAAGTTCCGACAGGATCCGGAAACCGGCCAGACGATCATCTCGGGGATGGGGGAGTTGCACCTCGAGGTGCTCAAGAACCGCCTGCTGCGGGACTTCCGGGTCGAGGCCAACGTCGGCGCACCGCGGGTTTCGTACCGCCAGACGGTGCGCGGTCCGGGCCGCGCGCGCGCACGCTTCGATCGGTTGATCGCCGGGACGGTCCAGCGAGCCGAGGTCGAGGTCGCCGTCGGGCCGGCGGCGGTCGGCGCCGGGGTCTCGATCCGCGCCGACGTCGCGCCCGACGCACTCCCGCCCCTGTTCCTCGCGGCCGCCCGGGAGGGCATCCGCTTCGCCGCCGAGGGCGGCCTGGACCTCGGATTCCCGGTCGTGGACGTCGAGATCCGGATCGTCGGCGCGGCGGCGGACGAGGTCGCGAGCACCGAGACGGCGTTCCAGGCGGCCGCGGGCGAAGCCTTCCGGGAAGCCTGCGAGGGCGCCGGCGTGGTGCTCCTGGAGCCGGTGATGGCGATCGAGGTCACGACGCCGCCGGACTTCGTCGGCCCCGTCTCGTCGGACCTGGTCCGGCGCCGGGCCGTCCTCAAGGGGGAAGACGTCCGGGGGGAGATGCGCGTCCTGAAGGGAGAGGTCGCGCTGAGCCAGATGTTCGGCTACAGCACGGCGGTGCGGAGCCTCTCCCAGGGCCGGGCGTCCTACAGCATGGAGCCCGCCGGGCACGTCGAGGTCTCCGAGGAGGACCGGCGCCGCCTGACCCTGTCGTAGGGGTGTCCGCACCGGGGGACGTGGGCCGTGGGGATCTCCCGAGGACCCGGGCGGCGGACGAGGCGGAAACGCTCGGGAACGATTCGTGGCCAGGACCCGTTCGGTCTACTCTCGCCCGCTTCCCCGCCGCGATCCCGTCGCGTGTTTCACGAAGGCTCGCCGCCCCTCGGGGCGGTCGGCCGGAAGCAGACCTTCGGGATGTCGGACCGGGCGCCCTCGCGGGCGCTTCGGAACGGCGGTCGGCGCGTGCTTCCGGGCCCGCGCGGGCCGGGCGGGGATCTGCGAGCGAGCCACTCACTCGCCGCGACTCGTCTCGGATCGTTCCGCTGGAACCGGTCCGCACCCGACTCGCGACGACGGACACGCCATGAGCACCCCCAGCAAGATCCGCATCCGCATGGAGTCCTACGACCACGAGGCGCTCGACAAGAGCGCCCTCGAACTCGTGGACACCGCCAAGCGCACCGGCGCCCGCGTTCAGGGCCCGGTGCCGCTGCCGACTCGCGTCGAGCGCTACACCGTTCTTCGGTCGCCGCACATCGACAAGAAGTCGCGCGAGCAGTTCGAGATCCGCACCCACAAGCGGATCCTGTTCATCTCCGAGTACAGCCCGTCCACCGTGGACAGCATCAGCAAGTTGAACCTGCCGGCCGGCGTGGACATCCGCATCAAGGTGTGACGCCGTCCCGCGGGACGCCATCGGGAGATCGAGGCATGTCGTCGATCAAGACCTATTCCAACGGATCCGTGCGCGACGCGGCGTTCGACGCGGCGACCTTCGGTCGTCGCCTGCGCCCCGCCGTGCTGCGCGAAGCGGTCCAGATGTACGAGGCGAACCGCCGCCAGGGCACCGTCAACACGCTGTCGCGCCGCTTCGTGAACGGCTCGAGCAAGAAGTTCCTTCGCCAGAAGGGCTCCGGCGGCGCGCGCCACGGTGATCGCAAGGCCCCGTCGTTCCGCGGCGGTGGCGTGGCGCACGGTCCGCATCCGCGCTCCTTCGGCTGGTCGATGCCCCGCAAGGCGAAGCGCCGAGCGCTCCAGGTCGCGCTCGCCGGCAAGCTCGACGCGGGCAGCATCGTGGCGTGGAGCGGGCTCTCGCTCGACGCGCCCAGCACGAAGCAGGTCCACGGCGGACTGCGTGCGCTCGGCGCCGAGGGCAGCGCGCTGATCGTGTCGGCCGGCGCGGTCGATCGCAACCTGCTTCTCTCCGTCCGCAACATGCCGCGCGTCCGCGCGCTTCCGGCGGCGGAGATCTCGGCGTGGGACGTGGCGTTCCATCGCACGCTCGTGCTCCTCGACGGAGCGCTCGACGTGCTGCGGTCGCGCCTCGGTCTCGACGGTGGCGCGGCGGGAGGTGACGAGTGACCGAGGGCACGACCGTTTCGGCGCGTTCGACCGCGCGACTCCCGCAGGAGATCGTGCTGCGGCCGATCGTCACCGAGAAGACGCTCCGCCTGGCGGAGAAGAACCGCGCGTACACGTTCCGCGTCGCGCCGAACGCGAACAAGGTCGAGATCCGTGACGCGATCCGGCGCCTCTTCGACGTCACCGTCGTCGACGTGCGCACCGCCCGCCAGGTGGGCAAGTTCCGTCGGATGGGGCGCTCCGTGGGTCGCACGAGCCCGTGGAAGCGCGCCGTCGTCACCGTCAAGGC
>CAZPGF010000095.1:0-10980 GCA_964586025.1 uncultured Planctomycetales bacterium | reverse complement strand
CTCTGCTCCGGCCTCTCGCCCTCCCGGCTACCCACACGAAACCCGGAAGACCCGGCGTTTCTTCGTGTCGTGCGCCCGGTAGACCGAGAAGCGGTCCGTGATGAGGAAGCCCTCGAAGGCGAAGAGCAACTTGCGGAGCGCCTCGCGGTTGCGGCGCGGGTCGATGCGGAACACCTTGAGCATCGGCGTTACCGCCGCCCAGAGCCAGGCCAGATCATTGCCCTCCGACCATCCCGTTTCATCGCAGTGGACGAACGCGGCGTTCTGGATGGCGTCCAGCGCCTGATCGTAGGCGGCCTTGATCGCTTCGCTCGTGCGCTGCTCCAGGTTGAAGATCGTTCCCTCGGACACCGTGGCCTTCTCTCCGAAGAGCGCCACGACGAGATCACGCGCCTCACGCCGGGTGACACGGAAACGAGCCGTGAGCAACGAGAGGATCGCCTGGAGGCGAGGGCCGGCGCACTGGTTGGGTACGCCCTCGGGCAGGTCGGCGGCAGTGATTTCGCCGCAGCGCCTACACTTGAGGGCGTGCAGGACGTACTCGACGACCTCGGCGACGACGGGAGGGATCTCGATGACCTGATGACGAAACGGTTCCCCGGCCACGTCCTCGGGCCACAACGTCGAGCGACATCCTGCGCACCGCTCCGGCATGACCGGGATCGTGCGATCGACCTGCTCGGGAGGTAGTGGCTTGCGAGTCGTACCCTCTCGACCTGGTTGGCCGCCGGACGTACGGCCCGTGGGCTTCTGCTTGCGGCGCTGCTTCCAGGGCACGTCGGACGACGGCGGCTTCGAGGAGTTCGACGAGTCCTGGTTCAGGCGGGCCGTGAGTTCGCGGACCTTCTCTTGGAGGATCTCCACGTGCTGCTTCAGGCGCTTGTTCTCTCGAGTGAGATTGGCCCGGTTCGCTTCGAGGTGGCACCGGCGACGCTCGGAGGCCTCCAGTTTCTTCTCCAAGCGCTCGAACCGCTCTTCCAGGGAGAGTCTGCTTGCGCTCACACCCCGTCAATCGGTTGATAGTTCGGCCGAAATTGGGGGTGAGCGGGTACAACGCCTGGTACGCGTTCACGTCCTATCCGGGCTCGATGGGACTTCGGCAAGTGGAAGCGAACACTGCGTACGAGAGAGAAGCCCAGTGGGGCGCCGAAGTACGACTACGATCGCCGCGTTGCCGGTCCGCAGGAGTACGAGATCCGTGGAGTCGCGGGAAAGGGGGAGCAGTGGGTGGATGACCTCGACGAGGTAGAGCGGACGCTCGTCGATGCCAAGTACACTAGCCCCACCGACAGCCCCTGGGTCGATGGAGGCAAGAAGCCTCCTGGGTGGCTCAAGGCGAAGATCAGGAAGGAGGCGGACCAGCAGATGCAGAGGTACGGTGACATCCTCCGTTCTGGGCGTGTCCCCGCAGAGAAGCTGATCATCCGTACGAATGATCGGGCAGCGCAGAGTTACTTTGAGGGTCTCATGCGAAGGCATGGTGTGCCTGGGCGCGTGGGCCTCGTGAGGTAGGCATGGCGAGCAAGTACTTCATCGCTGTTCGGCCGGGAACTGGGGCCATCAACGTCGATGATCTAGTCAGGAAACTTCGAGCACTATATCCGACTTTCGAGGACTTCGGCGTTGACGAGTTTGGGAGTCGCGAATGGGCGATTGGCAACGCCGGGCAGTTCCCAGTCCGGGGCAAGTTCGGTGCCGACGACGGAAGCGCCGTCCTCGAAGGAAACCTCCGCTCGGTTGCACCTGTCGCCATCGCCGTTCGTCGCCTCGTCCCTCCTAGCACGGCTCTGGAAATGTGCGACGAGGAGTACACATGGAGCACTGAGCTTGGAACTGCATTGGCAGCCGAGGACATTATTGGAATGGAGTGATGATCTCCATCCTCGCCCTACTCGGTGGGCAGCCGGGCAGGTTAGGCGGTCCTGCGCAATGGCCCTCTGGCAGGCGGCAGAAGCGAGGGGCGCGAGGTGCCCGTGAGCCGCGCCCGGATCGACTGCTCGAGGAAGTCGAGGATCGACCGGTCCTGTGCCCGCAAGCTTCCGCTGATGCGGCAGCGGCCCGTGAGGAGCGCGAGGATGACCTGGAATCGCGGACCGACACACCCGGCAGGCACGCCCTCGGGAAGTTCGCCGTCGTGACCTCGCCGCAGCCCGGGCAGCAGGACTCGTGAATCTGGTACTCCCAGACCTTCGCGACAACCGGCGGGATCTCGACGACCTGGTGACGCCGAACGTCCCCTTTGGCATCCTGAGGCCGGAGGCGGCGATGGCACTTCCCGCAGCGCTCGGGCACGACCTGGATCTGGTGATCGACCTGTTCGGGCGGGAAGGGCTTTCGCGTCGTGCCCTTGTGCCCGGGCTGACCTCCCGGCTTGCGCCCCGTGGGCTTGCGGCTCCGCCGCTACCTCCACGGCTTGTCGGCGGACGGCGGCTGCGAGGAGTTCGTCGAGTCGGCGTTCAAGCGCGCCGTCAACTCGCGCACCTTCTCCTGGAGGACGGCGACGTGCTCTCGCAGTTCCCGGTTCTCGCGCACCAGCTTGGCGCGGTGGGCTTCGAGATGACGGTTACGGGCCTCGGGGCATCGAGTTTCCTCTCCAGGCCCTCGAATCGTTCTTCCAGGGTGAGGTTGCGCGTGCCCACTCCCCGTCCATCGGTTGATCGTTCGGCCGGAGGTAGAGCTGAACGGTTACCGCGCCGTGCACCCGTTCTGACCCCGCACCCGCCCTCACGTCCGGGGACGATCCGAAGTACCCAAGGCGTGCCTTTCCATCGCGCTCACCGCCGTACGATCGTCGGGTCAAGGACCCCCTCAACGAGCACCGGGCCGTTCGTCCGCTCAAGGAACGCCCCGCCGCAGCCGACCTGAACCTCCCGCCGGGAGGAACGATGGCGGCCAAGAGGGCGAAGCGGCCCACGACGAACGACGCGACCCCGTGGACCCGTTGGCGCACGCTGGCCGCATCGCCGCGCGGGCGATGGCTCCTTCGCAGCGTCGTCGGGGCGCTCGTGTTCCTGGTGGTCGGTTTCGTCGTCCGCGGAGCGCGTGCCCAGGCGTACGCGATGAAGGGGTACCGCCTGACGCCCGCCTCCGTGCGGATCGTCGGATTGCCGTCGTGGATCGCGGCCGATCCGTACACCCGCGCCCTCTTCGAGCCACCCGCGTTCGCGCGAGCGGCGGGGCCGTTCAGCGTGTCGATCTACGATCCGCTCGCCGAACGAGAGATCGCGTCGCGGGTCGAGAGCCATCCGTTGATCGCTCGGGCGAGTCTGGTCACCCTCCGCTACCCGCGCGAGGCATCGGTCCGGGTGGACCTGCGCGTCCCGGTCGCGCGCGTGACGTTCGGCGGGGCGGACCGCAAGGCGATGCCGTATCTGCTCGCGGCCGACCACACCCTGCTTCCGGTCGAGCCGTATCGAGGCTTCCTGCAGCGGCGTCTCCATCCGTTGCCCGAAGTGCGAGGCATCGGCGTGCGACCGCCGCTCCGCCGAACCGCGACGGCTTGGCAGATCCTGATCGGTGCGCACTGGGAGGACGGCGCCGACGATCGCGTGGCCGAGGCCGTGGCGGCAGCCCAGACCGCGGAGCGGATCGCCGAGGACCTGGGCGGGATGGCGCATGTCCGTCGGATCGACGTGTCGCGGTTCACGAGGACCGGCCGCCTGCGGACCAATCAGCAGCATGCCGAAGTCGAGTTCGAGATCGATGGTCCGCCCGAACGCGCGGGGGGGCCCCGCGTCGCACGGACCGTGCTCTGGGGGCGCACGTCGCGTGCCGCGCACGAGGTTCCGGGCGAGCACGGCTACGGGCGGAAGGTGGATCGCCTGCGCCGGGCCCTCGCCCGCCAGGGCACGCCGCCGCGAATCGATGTCCGGTGGGACGTGTAGCAGCGAACCGGCGCGCGTCGCGCGCCGTGTAGCGTGTCGGCCGTGACGACCACGACGACTCGAGCCTGGGTGTTCCTCGCCGCGGCGCTGATCTTCTTCGGCCTGACGCTGCCCTCGGGAGGGGGGCCGAGCCCGGCCTGGCTTCCGGCGGCACCTTGGACGCTCGGCGCGTTCGTCGCGACGGCCGCCGCGTTGCTCTCTCTCGGAGTCGGCAGCCAACGGGAGTCGCCCGCGGCGCGGGTGCTGGGCATCGTCGCAACGGCGGTCCCGTTCCTCCTGTTCGCGCGCCTCGCCACGCCGTTGGGTCCGCACATGCCGGCGCTGCCATTCGTCGCGATTCTCGGTGCCGTGGCCGCCCTCTTCGTCGCCTCGCTGCCGCCGAGCGTTCGCGTCGGTGCCGCGTCGGCGCTGCTCGCTTGGGGGCTCCTCGCGCACGCGCTCGGACCGATCGGCATCCCGCTCCTGCCGGAGCGCTGGTTGGTGTCCGCACCCTCCGATCGACCGCTTCCGACCGATCGAACCTGGTGCATCGATGCGTGCCGGGGTCCCGTGAAGGGGCGTGCGGCGCGATCTCGCACGCCGCTCGGAGAGGGCGAGGGCCCGTGGTGGGTGCGCGCCGAGGACGGCGCGGAAGGCCGACCTCGCCCCATCGTCGCCGGGTTCGTCGCCGAGGCACCGGCGGCCGCGCAGACGTCGCGTTGGACGTGGATCGACGGCTCCTATCTCGATGTGCTCGCGCCTCTCGATCTGGAGCCGTTCGATGTCGTGTGGATCGGGCCGGGCGCCTGGCCGGACGGCAGTCGGGACACGCCGACGCGTCTCGCCGCGATCGCCGAGTTCGTTCGGGGTGGTGGAACCGCGGTGGTCGTCAAGGGGGCCGAGGAAACGCTTCCCGACGGCGTCGACGTGCTGCTCACAGCCGTGGACCGACCGATCGGTCTCGGGCGGATCGTTTCGTACGACGATCCCGTGGCGGCGGTCGCCGCCCTCCTCGATGGACACCTTTGGGTCGCCTCGGTCGACACCGTGTTCGACGGCGATCCGACGCCACCTCCGCGCCCCGCCGCCCTCGAACCGTGGACGGACGACCCCTCCCGGCGCGGCCCGGCACTGGGGGTGTTGGCGCTGTTCGTGATCGCCGTCGCGACCTTCGGTTGGGCGAATCGCGACGTGTGCCGCGCCGCACTCGCGGTGGCGCTGGCCTCGGCCGCGGCGTCGGTCGCTCTGGTCTGGGTCACGCCGACCGTGTCGGGACACCGCACCCACGCCATGCGCATCGATCTGGGCGCCCTCGGCGGCCGACGGGTCGAGGCGATCGCGATCCTGGCGGGACCGACGGGATTCCGCGGGGCGGTGTCGTGGCGGGGGGGGGGGTACGCGCGTTTCCTCGGGGGTGTGGAGCACCACGCGGAAGGCGAGGTCGAGATCGTGGCTGGCGGCACCGCGTGGGCGGTCCGTTCGACGCGGGCCGATCTGCCCGAACCCGAGGACCGTGAGGAGCGGACCAACGCCTGGCTCCTCGCGCTGCTCCGGGGAGAGGTCCGTCCGGAGCGGGCGCGGCTCGGTGGGGGCGTCCTCCTGCCGGTCACGGTCGCCGGGGCCGCCCCGCCGCCCGCGGCCACGCTGGCCTACGCCGTCCGCTGATCCCCGGCGCGGACGGCCGGCGGTCCGCTTGACCGGCGGCGGGCCGGGCTTACCCTCCTCCGCTTCCCTCGGGAGTTTGCCGCCATGCCCAAGACCACCATCGCCACCGCCCACCACACGGGCGCGAAGTGGTACGTGGTCGATGCGTCGAAGGAGACGCTCGGCCGCCTGGCCGCGATCCTCGCGCAGCGCCTCCAGGGCAAGCACAAGCCGACCTACACGCCGCACGTCGATACCGGCGACTACTTCGTCGTGATCAACGCCGAAAAGATCCAGGTCACCGGCGGCAAGGAGACGAAGAAGGTCTACCGCAGCCACACCGGATTCCACGGCGGCCTGCGCGAGATCCCGTGGCAGCGCATGGCGGAGAAGCACCCGACCGAGATGGTGCACCTCGCGGTCAAGCGGATGTTGCCCAAGACCACCCTCGGCCGCGCGATGCTGAAGAAGCTGAAGCTCTACGCCGGGGAATCCCACGATCATCACGCCCAGCGTCCCGAGCCGATCGCGTTCGGGACCGGGCGGTAGCGAGGACTTCGCTCATGGCGACTGCGTTCACCTGGGGCACCGGGCGTCGGAAGACGGCGATTGCGCGCGTGCGCATCCGTAGCGGCTCCGGCCAGATGCTGATCAACCGGCGTCCCTGGGACGAGTACTTCACCACGGCCGCGACGCGCCTCTCGGTGCGCCAGCCCCTCGAGGCGATCGGCTCGCTCGATCGGTTCGACGTGTTCGTGAACGTCCACGGCGGCGGTCCGCAGGGTCAGGCCGACGCGGTTCGCCACGGGCTTGCCCGTGCGCTCATCCGTGTGGAAGAGGGGGCCTCCGTCACGATGCGCGAGGCGGGCTTCCTGACGCGCGACGCCCGCGTCAAGGAACGCAAGAAGTACGGCCAGCGCGGCGCGCGGGCCCGGTTCCAGTTCTCGAAGCGCTGATCGCGCCCCCGGTCGGGATCCGGCCTCGATCGCCCCCGCGTCCGTGACGCGGGGGCGTCGTCGTTTTTGGCGCGGACGTGCCCCGGCGCGGTCATGTGCGTAAAGGCCTTCGATCGCCGCCGATCCGCAACGCCGCACGTCCGTGGTGTCAGAGACTCTCCGAAGGCACTTGAGCGGTCGCTCGCGTACACTTCTCCCGCCCGAGTCCGCACGGAGCCCGCATGGCCGGCCACAGCCACTTCGCCAACATCATGCACAAGAAGGCCCGTGCCGACGCGAAGCGCGGCAAGGCGTTCAGCAAGGTGTCGACGGTCATCATGGCGGCCGTCCGCCAGGGCGGTCCGAAGGTCGAAGACAACCCGCGGCTGCAACTCGCCATCGAGAAAGCCCGCGCGGCGAACATGCCGAAGGACACGATCCAGCGGGCGATCGATCGCGCGAGCGGCGCGGCCGGAGGCGTGGACTACGCCGAGCTCACGTACGAGGCCTACGGACCGGGCGGCGTGGCGATGCTGATCGAGGCACTGACCGACAACCGCAATCGGACGAACACCGAGGTGCGGACGATCATCGACAAGAACGGCGGGACGATGGGAGCGGCCGGGTCGGTCGCGTGGATGTTCCGTCGGGTCGGCCAGATCGAGATTCCGGCGAAGGGTGTGTCCGAGGAGCGCGTGTTCGAGGTCGCCATCGAGGCCGGAGCCGACGACCTCGTTCTCCTCGACGCGGGGACGGCCGATGCGCGCTGGCTCGTGACGACGCCCGTGTCGGCCTTTCACGCCGTGCGCGCGGCCCTCGTGGGGGCGGGGTTCTCACCCACCCGCGCGGAGATGCCGATGGTCGCCGACAATCTCGTCGAGGCGGATCTCGACATCGCGCGCAGGGTCATGCGGATCCAGGGCCTGCTCGAAGAGAACGACGACGTGCAGAGCGTCACGACGAACCTGGACGTCAGCGAAGAGGTCGCCGCGGCGCTCGCGGACGAGGCGTGAGCGGAGGGGCCTCGTGAGCGATGCGCCGACCGAGAGGGACGCCGACGCGATCGAGGCGCTCCGCGCGAACGTCGAGTCGGTCTTCGTCGGTCGCCCGGAGGTCGTTCGTCACGTTCTGACGGGATTGCTCGCGGGCGGCCACGTCCTGCTCGAGGACGTGCCCGGGGTCGGCAAGACGGTGCTCGCGAAGAGCCTTGCGCTGTCGATCGACGCTGACTTCCGTCGCGTCCAGTTCACGCCCGACCTCTTGCCCGGCGACATCCTCGGCACGATGGTGTTCGACCCGCGGGATGCGTCCTTCCACCTGCGTACGGGTCCGGTCTTCGCCAACGTCCTGCTCGCGGACGAGATCAACCGCGCCACGCCGCGCACCCAGTCGGCGCTGCTCGAAGCGATGAACGATGGCGCCGTCACGATCGATCGGACGACCCATCCGCTGCCGTCGCCGTTCTTCGTGATCGCGACGCAGAACCCCTACGAGTTCGAGGGAACCTACCCGCTCCCCGAGAGCCAACTCGACCGATTCATGCTGCGGCTGCGGATCGGGTATCCCTCCGTGGACGACGAGCGGCGAATCGTTCGCGCCCAGCAGCGCGAACACCCCCTGGATCGCCTCAAGCCCGTGATCCACGGCACGGACGTCACGCGTCTGCAGACCGCGGCGCGCGCGGTCCGCGTGGACGACCGCGTGCTCGACTACGCGCTGGACCTGGTTCGCCGCACCCGCGGCGACCGCCGGCTGCGCGTCGGCGCGAGTCCGCGCGCGACGATCGCCCTGCTGCGCGCGGCCCAGGCCCATGCGCTGCTCGCGGGGCGATCGTTCGTCGTGCCGGACGACGTGAAGGCGCTCGCGGTGGCCGTGCTCGCGCACCGCCTCGTCACCGACGCGCTGTCCTCCGACGGCGCGGCCGACGACGGCGAGCGCTCCGTCCGAGACCTGCTCGACCAGGTCGCCGTACCGATCTGACCGAGCGGTCCGGGCACGCCGGACCGCTCGACTCCGATCACCGCGTCGCGTCGATCGGTCCCTCCGCCGCCACCGCATGGGCCGCCGCGAGGCGCGCGATGGGAACCCGGAACGGGCTGCACGAGACGTAGTCGAGTCCGACCTCGTGGCAGAAGCGGATCGATCCGGGGTCGCCCCCGTGCTCGCCGCAGATGCCGACCTTGAGATCGGGGCGAGTCGTGCGCCCGCGTTCGGTACCGATCCGGACGAGTTCACCCACCCCGTCGGCGTCGAGGGTCTGGAACGGATCGACCGCGAGGATGCCGTGCTCGAGGTAACTCGGCAGGAACGCGCCGATGTCGTCGCGGCTGTAGCCGAAGGTCATCTGCGTCAGGTCGTTCGTGCCAAACGAGAAGAACTCCGCCACGGTCGCGATGTCCGCTCCGCGCAGCGCCGCCCGCGGAACCTCGATCATCGTGCCGAACGAGATCGGCACGCGTGCGCCGCCCTGCTTCAGCGCCTCCTTGGCGACCCGCTCGAGGCGCTGCCGCAGGAACGTCAGTTCGGCGACGGTGCCGACGAGGGGGATCATCACCTCGGGGCGGGGCTTCAGGCCCCGTGCGCGGTTCTCCGCGGCGGCCTCGAAGAGCGCGCGAACCTGCATCTCGTAGATCTCGGGGTACGAGATGCCGAGACGACAGCCGCGGTGGCCGAGCATCGGGTTCTGCTCGTGCAGGCGCCTGGCGCGGTCGCGGACCTCCGCTTCGGACACGCCGAGCGTCCGTGCGACCTCCGCGACGGCCTCCGGTTCGTGCGGGAGGAACTCGTGGAGCGGCGGATCGAGCAGACGGACCGTCACCGGCAGGCCGTCCATCGCCTCGAGGATGCCGGCGAAGTCCCGTCGCTGGAACGGGAGGAGTTTGTCGAGAGCCGTGCGGCGCGACGCCTCGTCGTGGGCCAGGATCATCTCGCGCATCGGGGTGATGCGTTCGTCGCCGAAGAACATGTGTTCGGTGCGGCACAGGCCGATGCCCTCGGCACCGAAGCGGCGCGCGACGGCGGCGTCGTCCGGGGTGTCGGCGTTCGCACGGACCTTCAGGCGACGGAGCGAGTCGGCCCACGCGAGGAGGGTCGCGAACTCGGCGCCTGGGTCCGCCGGCATCGTGCGCACGGCGCCGAGCATCACCTCGCCGGAAGTGCCGTCGAGCGAGATGACGTCGCCCTCGGCGACGACGGTGGAGTTCACGCGGAAGCGGCGCGCGGCCTCGTCGATGCGGACCTCGCCCGCACCCGCGACGCAGCACGTCCCCATCCCGCGGGCGACGACGGCGGCGTGACTCGTCATGCCGCCGGTCGCCGTCAGGATGCCCTCGGAGGCGTGCATGCCGCCCACGTCCTCGGGACTGGTCTCGTTGCGGACGAGGATCACCCTCTCGCCACGGGCCGCCCAGGCCTTGGCGTCGTCGGCGCGGAACACGACACGTCCGACGACCGCGCCGGGGCTCGCCGGAAGACCGCGGGCGAGCACGGTCTTCTCCGCCTTCGGATCGAACTGCGGGTGCAACAGCCGCTCGATCTGCTCGGGCTGGACGCGCGCAACGGCTTCGGCGCGGGAGATCACGCGCTTCTGCGCGAGTTCGACGGCGATGCGCACCGCGGCGCGCGCCGTGCGCTTGCCGGTGCGGGTCTGGAGGATGTACAGCGTGCCGTCTTCGATGGTGAACTCGATGTCCTGCATGTCGCGGTAGTGCGACTCGAGGAGACGGCGGACCTTGTCCAACTGCCGGTACGCACGCGGGCTCTCGGCGGCGAGCCCGGCGAGGTCCTTGGGCGTGCGGATGCCGGCGACGACGTCCTCGCCCTGGGCATTCATCAGGTACTCGCCGTAGAACACGTTCTCGCCGGTGGACGGATCGCGCGTGAAGCAGACGCCCGTGCCGGAACTCACGCCGAGGTTGCCGAAGACCATCGACTGCACGTTGACCGCGGTGCCGGGCAGGCCCGTGATGCGGTAGATGCGCCGGTACTCGACCGCGCGGTTGCCCATCCATGACCCGAACACGGCCTCGACCGCCCGCTCGAGTTGTTCAACGGGGGACTCGGGGAACGGTCGGCCGACGTGTCGGCGGAACGTCTCGAGGTAGCGCTCGATCACCCGGTCGAGGGCGTCGGCGTCGAGCTCGGTGTCGGAGCGCGCGCCGACGCGCTGCTGCTCGTCGTGGAGCACGCTCTCGAACGCGTCGTGGCCGACCCCCTCGACGACGTTGCCGAACATCTGGATGAAGCGGCGGCGCGCGTCGCGCGCGAAACGCGCGTTGCCAGTCCGTCGCGCGAGACCTTCCGTCACCTCGGCGGTCAGACCGAGGTTCAGCACGGTGTCCATCATGCCGGGCATCGACACCGCCGCGCCCGAGCGGACGCTCACGAGCAGGGGGCGCTTCGGATCGCCGAAGCGCTTGCCGGTCGCCTTCTCCAGACGCGCGACGGCGGCGCGGATCCCTGCCCGCATCGGGTCGTCCAGGCGACGCCCGGCCGCGTAGAACGCCGCGCACGTGCCCTCGGCGCTGACCATCGGGGCG
>CAZPGF010000094.1:0-11031 GCA_964586025.1 uncultured Planctomycetales bacterium | reverse complement strand
GGGTGGACCAGCTTGAACCGACCTGGGGTGGACTTTGCCAGCCGATCCTTGACACAGGCGGGCTGCCGCCACTGCGAGGCGGCCGTTGCGTTCCTGGAGACGGTTGCCGGCGAGAGGTCCGAGGGCCTGACGTACGTCGTCCGCGACGTCGGCCGGAGCCGCGCCGCGCTCTCCCGCCTGCGGGCGATCACGTCTCGCGTCGGCGCGCGCACGGCCGGCACACCGGCGCTCCACGTGCGCGGCACGCTCATCATCGGCTGGCGCGACGCCGAGAGCACCGGCGAGCGGGTGCTGGCCCTCCTCGCGGCGCCACCCGCCGAGTCGCAGCGGCTGGAGGGCGAAGGGGACCGCTGTGCGGTGGACCTCGACGAGGAGCCCGCCGAGGCAGCGGAGCCGACCGAGGCGCCGTGCGCGACGGTCGCGCCGACGACGGCGGCCGACGAGACGGTGGACCTGCCGTTCTTCGGCCGGGTCTCGGCGCGCGGCGTGGGCCTGCCGCTGTTCACGATCGCCCTCGGCCTCATCGACGGCTTCAACCCGTGTGCGATGTGGGTCCTGCTCTTCCTGCTATCGCTGCTCGTCAATCTCAAGAGCCGCGCGAAGATGTTTGCGATCGCCGGCACCTTCGTTCTGGTCAGCGGCCTCGTCTACTTCGCCTTCATGGCCGCGTGGCTCAGCTTCTTCGACCTCGTCGGTCAGGCTCGCCTCGTCCAGTTCGTCCTGGGGGGCGTCGCCTGCTTTGCCGCCGCGATCCACGTGAAGGACTTCTTCGCGTTCCACGAGGGGCTCACGCTCTCGATTCCGGAGTCCCGCCGGTCGGGCATCTACGCGCGCGTCGCCGCCCTCCTGCGCGCCAACCGGCTCTCGACGGCGATGGGGGGCGTCGTCGTACTCGCGTTCGTCGTGAACATGGTCGAGTTGCTGTGCACCGCCGGGCTGCCCGCGGTCTACACGAGCGTCCTCGCCTCGTACGACCTGCCCGGGCTCGAGCACTACGCGTTCCTCGTCCTCTATCAGGTGTGCTACATGCTCGACGACGCGCTGATGTTGGCGATCGCGATCGTCACGTTGTCACGACGCCGCCTGCAGGAACGCGGGGGCCGCTGGCTGAAACTCGTGTCGGGCACCGTGGTCGGCATTCTCGGGCTCCTGCTCCTCTTCCGTCCGGAGTGGCTCCAGTGGTGAACGTCTTCTCCCGTTCCGCGCGATGCAGGCGATCCGCGGCGTTGGCACTTGCCCTGGTGCTCTGTCTCGGACCGCGTTCCGCCGACGCCGAGCGCCCGGTCGGCCTCGCCGCGCCCGACCTGCTCGCGTCCACGACGCTCGGGGCGCCCGCACCCCTCTCGCTCGAGGGCCTGCGCGGCAGCCTGGTGCTGATCGCGTTCTTCCGCACCGACTGTCCCCATTGCCGTGCGGCCGTGCCGTCCCTCAATGCACGGCAGGCCGAAGGGTTCGCTCGCGGCGTGCGAGTCGTCGGTGTCACCCGCGATCCCCGGTCGTCCGTCGAGACGTTCGTGCGCACTCACCACGTCGAGTTCCCGGTCGTGCTCGTCGATACCGAGGTGTTGCGCGAGTACGAGGTGACCGGGTTCCCGAGCCTCTTCGTCATCGCCCCTGATGGCCGCATCGCACGCAGCGGGCTTTCCCGCACGCCTTCCGAAGCGGAGATCGCGTCGCTCCTCGCCTCCCACCCGCCGCTGCCGGAGACGCCGGGGGCCCTCGACCCGGCGATCGCCGCGTGGCGCGACGATCGCTGGGCGGATGCGGAGGCTTTGCTCACGGCCGCGGTTCAAGATTCGAGGCCGGAGACCGCGCGCGCCGCGCGGACCCTGCTCGCGTGGATTCGACGCGCGGCCGACGGCCGATTCGCTGCGGCCCGGATCGACCTGCAGGCGGGCGATGTGGGGGAGGCGTTTCGGAACGCGGACGCCCTAGCACGCGGTCACGGTGACCTCGGCATCGGGCCACGGGCGGCGGCGCTGCGCGACGAGATCGTCTCCGACCCAGCGCGTGCGCGCGAGGTGTCCGCCGATGCGGCTCTTCGCCGGGCACGAGTCCACCTCGCCCTCGGTGGAGCGGCAGGCGCGTCGAACGCCGCCACGGCGCTCGAGGCGGTTGCAGCCGAGCACCCGGGAACCCGAGCAGGGCGGCACGCGACCGAGATCTCGGCACGGCTGCGCGAACGACGGTGATGGGGCCGCTCCGCGCCGATCACCCCCGACGCGCACGACGGGTTCCGTCGTCAGCGTGCGGGGTGCGACAGGGGGGCGGGATTGAGGAGTCCGCCGGACTCGCGCATCCGTTCAGGGGGTCTCTGCCTCTCTGAACGACCGGCGGTGAACGCCAAGGGAAGGCATGTCATCGGTGGTTCGGACCGCCCCCGTGGTTGCGCGCGAGGGCCGGACCCCTGAACGGCTACGGACTCGCGGGTCTCGCATAGAGGGGAAATGAACTCGCCCGCGCCCGGGGCGTCTCCGCCGCGGGCGCGGATCGCCCTCCCGGCGGATCCTGCTGGGCGAGCTGGGCTTCGTCGGGCTCGGCCGCAGCGTCGGCTTCCCACTCGGCGCCGAACAACTCCGAGGGATGGCAGGTGCGGGCCTTCTCGCCGGCGCATGTCATGCGATCGGCGGGACAGAGGCGATCGCATCCCCAGCAGACGCGCTCCGGATGCGCCGGACGGGTCGGCCACGGTCGTCGCGAGTTCGTCATCGGGGCTCCGTGATGGGCGAGCGGAGCGCTTGCGGTACGAGGTGCGTCGCCACGCGAAGGTCCGCTTCGCCGTGCTGGCCTGGGAGGCGGCGCCCTCGGTGGGCGGTCGAGTCCGAGGTGGGGTCGGCGAGATCGGGTTCGTTCGTCGCGCGCCACGCACCGATCGTGAACAGCACGATCGCCGTCAGTTCGAGGACGGACGAGAGCGGGAGGAGGCTGAATGCGAACGTCTCGTGTTCCGCCACGACCTGCATCGTGACCCGCAGGAGATTGCCGATCGACAGGAGGATGAGGATGGAGCGTGCGGCCATCCGAGGTGAGGACGCACGACGACCGAGGATCGGCAGCAACCGCTGCGCGACGCCGAGCATGAACGTCACGAGAAAGCCGACCGTGAACGCATGCCGAGCGGCGCCGTGATAGGCGTGCGGCAGACTCGTGCCGCCGATGGCTTCCACCACGGAGAGGAGCGCCATCGCGCCGAGCGAGACGGGCAGCCAGAGGAGCGCGACGCGGATCGTGAGCGTCGGGACCCGCACGCCGACCTTCGGGCGCGGTGCACGGGGCCGTGCGCGGAGGCCGTGAAGGGCGACGAGGAAGGCCACGGCGCCCGCCAACACCAGCACGGAGCCGGACGCGATCCAGATCGGTCGATCACCGACGCGCCCGCCGAGCAGGACGCCGAGGCCCAGGTGGTGGAGCACCATCGCCACCGCGAGCGGGCCGCGCGCGGCCGCGCGCGTCGAGAGGAAGCCCGGCAACAGCCGCGCACCGAATGCGTGGACGGATCCGAGGGCGAGACCGAGGAGGGGAAGTTCCATCAGGAGGAGGCGCTCCTCGGCGGTGAACGCACCCGGACCCGCCGCGGGATCGCGCAACGACAGACCGAGCGACAGACCCGCCCAGGCGAGCAGCCACGCGCCGGCGATCGCCACCGCCAACGGGAACGGACCGAACCGGTGGCGAAGAGGACGCGCTAGAAGCGCCGCCGCGAGCAGCGCGGCGAGCGTGGTCGAGGCACCGCTCAAGGGTCCGAGCCACTCAAGATCGGAGGGGCGCACGGACCAGAGGTAGTTCGCCGCGACACCGATCACGATCGCGGCCAGGATCACCCTGCGGGTGGTGCGCGGCGCGGGACGACATCCGGTCGTGATCGGCAGGTAACGAAGGGCGATCCCGACGATGAAGAGCGTCGTGAAGCCCCAGAGTTGCGCCATGCCGTGCGCGACGACCGCGGACGCGGAGACGGCGTCGAAGCGCTTCGCCAAGCCGATCTCGAAGAGGAGATGGGCACCCCAGCCCGCCCCGAACACGAGCGTCAGCACGAGGGCCCAGCGGACAAATGCCCGATGGGCGAGGGGGGGCGTGTGCGGCGCCGTGCGCCGTCCGCTCGCTTCGCGACCCGCCGTGTCGAGCATCGGTCATGCTCCCGTCTTGACCGCCACGAGGCATAGGGCGGCGAGGTGGGCGCGATGCGATCGAAACGTCGCACGCATCGCGGCGACTCGCCGACGCGCGTCCGGTCGGCGGATCAGGTTGAACCCGATGCGCGCCATTCCCCACAGCCCCTCGTCGCGCCGGATCTGGCCCACGTCGAGCAGTCGCATGGGCGCGGTCGCTTCGAAGCGGACCTCGAGGCCCACCTCTTCGAGGAGGGCGCGCCACCCGCTCGTCGTGAGGGGGCGAGCGCCGACCCGGATGCTCGACGAGAGGTCGCGCCGCTGCGCGGCGACCGCGGCCTCGTCGAGGTCGTCGGGGACGATCACCATCTCGTGGAATCCGTAGCGTCCGCCGACCTCCAGCACCCGCGCGATCTCTCGAAGGATTCGTGCCTTGGATTCGGCGGTCTGCATCGTGAGGAACGCCTCACCGTACACCACGCTGGCGACCCCGTCGCGCAGACCGGTCGCTTCGGCCGAGCCGACGACCACCTTGGCGGGGCGACCTCGCAGCCGCCGTGCGACCCCTCGTGCGGCCAAAGCGTCGCGCTCGATGCCGATCCACGATCGGGGATGTCGGTCGAGGGCCCGCTTCGCCGTCGCTCCGAGCCCGGGCGCGAGTTCGACGACGTCGTCGTCGGAACCGAACTCCAACTTCTCCAGCATCGTCCGGGTCATCGCACGACCGCCCGGTCGCAACACCCGCTTTCCGATGCGGGCAAGGACCCAGTGCCCGGGCATCCGCTCGAAGTCGCCGGCGGGAGCGCCGGCCGGTCGATCGGCGGCGATCGAGGCGGGGGACATGAGGACCTCCGTGCAACGGCCGGTTATGCCTGACGCCGTGCCGCCGGGCGGCGGCCATCGCGTCCATATGTAAGCAAGCAGTTACTTACTTGTCCAGCGGGGGCGCCCGTCCCCGTCCGAAGGCCCTTCCGAGGGCGGGCGAGGGGGGGCCCCGGCGCGCCCGAAGCCCTGCCCGGGGAGCCCGGGGCCTCGGCCCGGTGCATTCGGCCGGGCGTCAGGCGCTCGCCGCGCCGCGCACGTCCTGCATGCGGACGAGATTCGCGTAGACGCCGTCGCGGGCCAGCAACTCGTCGTGGGTGCCGCGCTCGACGATGCGTCCCGCGTCGAGGACCAGGATCAGATCGGCGCTCCGGATCGTGCTCAACCGGTGCGCGACCACGAGGGTCGTACGACCGCGACGAAGCGTGTCGAGGGCCTCTTGGACCGCCCGCTCGCTGGCGGTGTCCAGGCTCGCGGTCGCCTCGTCGAGGACCAGCAACTCGGGGTTGCGCAGCAGCGCCCGGGCGATGGTCAGTCGTTGGCGCTGCCCGCCGGACAGCCGCACGCCGTCCTCGCCGACGACCTCGTCGTAGCCGTTCGGTTGGCTCGCGATGAAGTCGTGGATGAACGCCGCCCGTGCGGCGGCCTCGAGCTGATCCTGGGTTGCGTCGGGACGGCCCTCGAGGAGGTTCGCGCGGATCGATGCGTGGAACAGGAACGGCGTCTGCGTGACGATCGCCGTTCGCGCCAGATAGGAGCCGCGCTGGAACGCCTCGATCGGTGTGCCGTCGATCAAAATGCGTCCGCTCGACGGCTCGTAGAACCGAAGGACCAGGTCGCAGACGGTGGACTTGCCCGCGCCGGACGGTCCGACGAGCGCCACGGTCCGCCCCTTCGGAACCTCGAACGAGACGCCGTGCAGCACCGGGCGAGACGTTTCGTACTCGAAGTGCACGTCGTCGAAACGCAGGCTGTCCTTCAGCCCTTCGAAGGTCATCGCACCCGGCGGATCGGGCGGCGCAGGCGGCAGGTTGAGGTACTCCGTCGCCCGCTCGATGCTGGCCATATTCTCCAGCACGATGTTGTTCTCGCGGACGAGGCGCTTGATCGGTTGGTACATCTGCGCCGCGAGGACCAGGAACACGACCAGTTCGCCCGGTGTGACGTTGAGCGCGCCCCGGAGGATCAGGAAGCCGCCGCCGACCGCGAGCAGCATCACGAGGAAGTTGTTGATGAAGTCGATGAGCGCGGCGGCCGTCGCGCGCGTGCGGACGAGGCGCAGCGACTGCTTCGTCGCGTCCTCGTCGGTGCGACGGAAGTCGCGGGCGCGGGACGCTTCGGCGTGGTACGCCTTGACGGTGCGGATGCCGGAGAAGATCTGCAGCAGCGCCTCGACGAGCCGCACGCCCTCCTGCTGGCGGCGATGCGCGCGTTTCAACGTGCGCCTGCCGAGGCTGCGCATCGGCCCGAGGAACGGCAGGGCGAACAGGCAGATCAACATCAACTTCGGCGAGAGCAGCGTCATCGCCAGGCCGAGCGAACCGACCTCGGTCACGGCCTTCGGCAGCGTGTGCAACATCACGCGGAGGGCAGCCGTGTAGCCGGCGACGTCGCCGAGCGATCGCTGGACGAGTTCGCCGCGGGGTTGGCGGTCGAAGAATCCGATGGGCTGGTCGAGCAGGCGTCGGCACATCCGCTCGCGGACGTCCATCACGATCTGGTGCTGAGCCCAGGAGGAGTACCAGACCTCGCCGTAGGCCGTCGCGGACATCAGCGCGGAGAACACCACGAAGGCGAGGAACACCGTGATGAGCGTCGCGTAGCGATCTCGGAACGAGACGCGTTCGAGGCTCGCTGCGAGTTGGGCCTGTTCGAGTCGGTCCGCTTCCGATCGACTCGCGTCGGTGCGCGTCCGCGCGGCCTCGTCGACATCCTCCCAGCGGGTCGGCACCTCGGGGAGCCAGTCGCCACGGACGAGTCTCCCGGTCCACTCGTTCGCGGCGCTGATCGCGTCGTCGAAGAACGTCGAGACGGCGCCGCCCTGCCGGCGCGCCGCGTCGAGCATCGCGCGGGCGTCGCGCTCCCGTTCCGAAGCCGCCCCGGCATCGGCCCGGGCAAGCGTCGTATCGGCGTCCAGGACGCGCGTCACGATCGGCAGGACCATGATCAGCCGCGCCAGCGAAAACGTCGACTGCAGCGACATCAGGACGACGCCGATCAGGATCGACCGGAGGTACGGGCGACCGTGTCGCAAGACCTCTCGGAGATTCCCGACGTAGCGCGACCAGGCGACGCGGTCCTTCGCTTTCCGTTCGCGTCCGCCCATCCGTCCTCGCGTCATTCCCGGCCGACGATCGGCCTCGCGGCCGGGTCTCCGGGCCCGCGCGTCAACCTACCGCCGGACTCGCGAACGTCCCACGCCCGCCCTCGCGATCGGGGGGCGACGAATGCGTGCGGCCGCCGGGCGGGCCGTTGACCGGCGGAGCGAAGGCGGGTATCCCAGGCGAACCGGAAGGTCCGGCGCAGGAGGCCGCGCGTGACGCACCAAGCCGATGATGTACGTGACGCGGTTCTGATCGGGGCGTCGGGCTCCGGCAAGACGACGCTCGCCGAGGCGCTGCTCTACAAGGCGAAGGCGACGACGCGACGTGGCAGTGTTCCCGAGAAGAACACCGTCACCGACTGGGACGAGGAGGAGAAGGAGCGCCAGCACTCGTTCCTCGCGAGCACCGTCCATCTCGACTGGTCGGGCAAGCGCATCCACCTCATCGACACGCCCGGCGCGCTCGACTTCCTCGGCGAGGCGATCTGCGGCATGGCCGCCTGCGAGACGGCGTTCCTCTGCGTCAACGCGAGCGGCGGGGTCGGCGTCGCCGCGCGCCGCCAGTTCCGCGCCGCGCGCGATCAGGGGCTCGCCGTCGTGGTCGTCGTCACCCGCTGCGACACCGACAACGTCGACGGCGAGTCGCTGCACCTGGCGATCCAGGCGACGCTCGGCGAGCGAGCGGTGCCTCTGAACCTGCCGAACGAGTTCGGGCACGGCATCTCGGCCGTGCACGACATCTTCGGGGGGGATCTGCCCGATGCGCTGCACGCGTCGGCGGCGGCGTATCGCCAGCAGGCGACCGATCGCGTCGTGGAGTGCGACGACGCCCTGCTCGAGCGCTACCTCGCCTCGGGCGAAGTGGATCACAAGGAACTCGCTGACGTGTTCCCGCGGGCGCTTCGGCAGGGCAACATCGTCCCGATCCTGCACGTGTCGGTCGACAAGGACGTCGGCCTGAAGAAGCTGCTCGACTTCCTCGTGGCCGACTGCCCGTCCCCGCACACGCGGCGCGGCACGGTCCTGCGCAAGGCGACGAAGGACGACGTCCCGGTCGAGGTGAAGATGGACGGCCCCTTCTCGGGCCAGGTCTTCAAGATCCACGTCGATCCGCACGTCGGCAAGGTCGCCCACCTCCGCGTGTGGTCGGGGCACCTGGCCAGCAAGACCTCGTTCGTGGTCGAGCGGACCGGCACGGTCGAGCGCATCGGCGACCTGCAGGAGGTGATGGGCAAGGACATGAAGCCCATCGCATCGGCCGGCCCCGGCGATCTCGTTGCCGTGCCGAAGGTGGACCACATCAAGGTCGGCGACACCGTCCACGACGGCCACGCCGACTGGCGATTCGTGCCGATTCCGACGCCCTGGCCGAAGGTCACGCTCGCCGTGGTCCCGAAGAACCGCAACGACGAGGCTCGCCTCGGGCCCGAGCTCGCGCGGCTCGCCGACGCCGACCCGACCTTCGTCGCCGAGCGCGAGGCCGGAACCGGCGAACTGGTCGTGCGCGGGTTGAGTCCACTCCATCTCGACGTGACCCTGCGCCGACTCGCCCGCAAGAAGGTCGAGGCGATCACCCATCCGCCGCGGATCCCGTACCGCGAGACGGTCGCCGGACGCGGGGAGGGGATGTTCCGTCACAAGAAGCAGTCCGGCGGGCGCGGTCAGTTCGCCGAGGTCCACCTGCGTGTGGCCCCGCGCGGGCGCGGCGAAGGCTTCGAGTTCATCGACGACGTCGTCGGCGGCACGATCCCGCGACAGTTCATTCCCGCCGTCGAGAAGGGCATCCACGAGGCGCTCGAGAAGGGTGTGATCGCCGGATACCCGTTCGTGGACGTCGCCGCGACGGTCCACTTCGGGAAGTTCCACGACGTCGACTCCGACGAGTACAGCTTCAAGTTGGCGAGTCGCCGAGCGTTCCGTGAGGCGGTGATGAACGCTCGACCGTCGCTGCTCGAACCGGTGTTGAAGGTCGACATCGAGGTTCCGTCGCGATTCCTCGGCGACATCTCCGGCGACCTGAACAGCCGTCGAGGTCGCATTCTCGCCATGGGCCAGGAGGGCGATCTCGCACACATCCAGGCACTGGTCCCACTCGCCGAGATGACGCAGTACTCGACCGAACTTCGCTCGATCACCGCGGGCGAGGGCGACTACACGTTCACGTTCGACCACTACGACATCGTGCCGTCGCACCTCGCCGAGGGCATCATCGCCTCGGCGAAGAAGGACGTGGAGGAGGAGTGATTCGCGCCGTCGCCGCGGCGCTCGTCCTCGTCGTGACGTCGCTCGCCGTCGGGGGCGAGGACGACCCGCCCTCCGGTGTCGAACTCGACGGCCGGATCGCCGCGTGGATCGAGGATCTCGCGGCGACGTCGTACGCTCGGCGCGAGGACGCCCGGCGCGGCCTCGCCGAACATCTCGCGGTCGCGCGCGGGCGGCTCGAGGCCTTGCGCAACCATCCCGACGCCGAGGTGCGCCGCACGGTCGAGGCGTTGCTCGCCAAGGAGCCGCGTCCCTCGGGCGAGATGTCGTCCGACGGCGCGCCGCCGCGCCTGGATGCGGCGGTGCTCGGGTCGTTCGATCCGGCGCGCGGCGAGGCGTCGATCGCCGCGCGGCTCGACGCCGTCGCGCGCGGCGTCGGGGGCCATGTCCTCTGGCCACAGGGCTCGCCCGAGGGCACGTTCGAGACGGACGACGCCGATCGACCCCTGTTCGCCCTGCTGGAGGCACTCGCCTTAGCGGGCGGCGCCGCGCTCCCCGAGCCGCCGTTCGACGCGCTGGGCGCCATGCGGCTGGTCGTGGCGCCGACTGCGCCGGGGAGCGTGCCCACAGCCGACGCCGGGTGCTTTCGCGTGCGCATCGTCGAGGTGACGCGCCGGCGCGATCTGCGGGTCGCGAGCGCCGTCGCTCCCGCGCAACTGCTGGTGCAGTTGTGGTGGGCGCCGGCGATCGAACTGCGGGAGATGGAGGCGCTTCGCGTCACGACGGCGCGTGACGAGCACGGGCGTGCGTGGCGCTCCCCCGGCGCCCCGAATCGCATCACGCTCCATTCGTCGATGAGTTCGCTGACGCTGCCGATCACGCTGCAGTCCGAGGCGGGGGTGGACGCCGAGCGACTGGAGGTCCTCGAGTTGGAGTTCCCTCTCGCGGTGCGATTCGGTCGGCGCGAGATGCTCTTCCCGGCCGACTCCGCGTGGCCGCTGACCGCCGACGCCGACGGAGCGAACGTCGAGGCCGGCGATGCGGCCGTCGAGATCGTTTCTCTCTCCAGCGGCACGCCCCCTGACCGCGGCGAGTGGGTCGCCGAGGCGATCGTCCGTCCGCGCGGCGCCAGCATGGGTGGTGCGGGGCTCGTGCTCGAGGACGCGGCGGGACGCCTCGTCCGGATGCACGTCGCCGCCGGACAAGTGGAGCAGGCCGGTGGCTCGCTGAATCTGTCGGGACGCGCGTGGCGGGTCGATGGGCCGCCCCGGCGTGTCGGACTCGCGTGGTTCGCCGACGAGGGGCTCGCGACCCTGCGCGTGCGGTTTGGGAACGTGCCGCTGCGCTGACGGGCGGGGTCGGCGCCGGGTCGAAAGGTGGGCCGAGGCGCGGGTATCCTCGCCGCGGTGGATCGGCCCCCCCTCGCCCCCGTGATCGCCGGTCGCAGCGCGCTCGCGGCGTTCCTGGAGATCGAGCGCTTCGCCGAGACGCGGGTCGCCGCCGAGCGCGGTGCCGCCGCGCGCGAGCGCGCCGACGCGATCGCGCGTGCCGAGACCATCCGCCGCGACGGCGAGG
>CAZPGF010000093.1:0-11032 GCA_964586025.1 uncultured Planctomycetales bacterium | reverse complement strand
GTTCAACACGCGCCTTACGGGCATGCGCTTCGCGACGCCCGTAAACCGCTATTGGGAAGGCACGCCCTCGGGGGTTCGGATCGCCCTCTGACCTGCGCGCGAGTGCCGCCGGGCCTGAACGGATACGAAGCGGTTCAGGCCTCGAGGGCGCCAAGAACGCGCTCGACCTCGGGGGGCAGTTCCGGCAGGTCGTGCAGCACGTCGGCCACGAGGGTGTCGCCGACGAGTCCGCGCGCCTCCGCCTCGAACGACGGCAGCAGGCGATGGCGGAGCGCGGGGCGCAGCGCCCAGGCGAAGTCCTCCGCGACGACGTGCGCACGTCCCTCGCGAAGGGCGCGGACGCGGGCGACGCGGCACATCGCCTCACCGCCTCGTGGACTGGCGCCCATCCGCAGGCTGCGCCGGGCCGCGGCCGTGCCGATCGTGGGATCGGTGGCCCGAATGACGCGCGCGACCTGGCGCAGCAGCGGCTCGGGGATCGGCACGGCGCGCGCCGCCGCGATCAGGGCGAGCACGCCCTTTTCGTCGGTCACCGGATCCGGCATCGGCGGCCGATCCCGATCGGTGCGAGAGAGGATCCGGACGAGGTCGGCTTCGTCCGGCGCTCGGATGTCGATCCGCAGCAGGAAGCGATCGAGTTGCGCCTCGGGCAGCGGGAAGGTCCCCTCGTGTTCGATGGGATTCTGCGTGGCGAGCACCGTGAACGGCTGCGGCAGCGCATGGGTCGTATCGCCCACGCTGACGGTACCCTCCGCCATCGCCTCGATCAGCGCGGACTGGGTGCGCGGCGTCGCGCGGTTGACCTCGTCGGCGAGCACGAGCTGACCGAACACCGGTCCCGGCCGGAACCGGAACGAACGCCCTTCGGGCGCATCGACGACCCAGTCGGTGCCCGTGACGTCCGCCGGCAGGAGATCGGGCGTGAACTGGATCCGGGTCAGCCGGAGTCCCGTCGCGGCGGCGAGCGCGCGGACGAGAAGGGTCTTGCCGACTCCCGGCGGCCCCTCGAGCAGCGCGTGCCCACCCCCGATCAGGCACGCGAGCACCTCCTGCAAGACCGGCCCCTGTCCGAGCACGGTTCCGCCGACCGCCTGCTCGATGGCGCCGAGCAGGCGGGATGCCTCGTTCCGAGGGAGCGGGGTGCCGTTCATCTCGTTCGGGTCCTACGGATCTGTGCGGGACATGGTTCGAGGAAACGCCGCCGCCGCGCGGACGTGGTCGAGGCCGGCGAGCCAGGCGACGACGCGTTCGAGACCCATGCCGAAGCCGGCGGTGGGGGCCGCGCCGTAGCGACGCAGGTCGAGATACCACGTGTAGGCGGCCGGCGGGAGTCCGTCTTCCTCGATGCGGCGTACGAGATAGGAGAGGTCGCTCGAGCGCTCGCCGCCGCCGATGATCTCGCCGTAGCCCTCCGGTGCGATGAGGTCCGCGCCGAGCGCGACGTCGGACCGCTCCGGATCGGGGCGCATGTAGAACGCCTTGATCTTCATCGGAAAGCGGTGCACGAGGATCGGCTTGGCGAATGCCGCCGAGAGCGCCGTCTCCTGCGGCGCGCCGAAGTCGTCGCCCCACGCGATGGCGGCCTCGGTGCCCTTCAGACGCTCCACGGCGTCGTCGTACGCGATGCGCGGGAACGGCGGCCGGGCACGCTCCAAAACCGCCGGATCGCGTTCGAGGATACGCAACTCGTCCTGAGCGTGTTCGAGCACGTGATCGAGGACGTGGCCGATCAGGCTCTCCATCAACGCCATGCTGTCGTCGAGGCTGGCGAACGACATCTCCGGCTCGAGCATCCAGAACTCGGTCAGGTGGCGCCGCGTCTTGCTCTTCTCGGCCCGGAACGTCGGGCCGAAGCAATACACCTTGCCCAGCGCCTGGGCCGCCGCCTCCATGTGGAGTTGCCCGGTCTGGGAGAGATAGACCGTCCGATCGAAGTACTCGACCGGGAACAGGGTCGCGGTTCCCTCCGCCGCGGCGGACTGGAAGATCGGCGCATCGACGGCCACGAAGCCGAGTCCGTCGAGGTGCGCGCGTGCGGCGCGGACGACGTGGGCACGCAACCGCAGGGTCGCGGCCGGCTTCGCACTGCGAAGCCAGAGGTGGCGATGATCGAACAGGAAGCCGGTGCCATGCTCCTTCTTGCCGATCGGGAAGTCCTCGGGGCAGGCGCCGACGACTTCGAACGCCCGCGCGTCGATCTCCACCCCTCCGATCTGACGCGGGTCCGCACGGACCTCCCCGCGGACGCGCACGCTGCTCTCGAGCGGGACGTGAGCGGCCGCCTCGAGCGCTTCGTTCGGTACTGAGCCGCGCTTCACGACGACCTGGACCACGCCGGTCCCGTCGCGGAGCTCGATGAAGTGGAGTTTCGTTCCCGACGAACGGCGGAAACGAACCCAGCCCGCCAGATCGACCTCGTGGCCGACGCGGGTGGAGAGGTCGGTGACGTAGGTGCGCTTCGCCATGGGACCCTCGATTGCCGGCGCGAGGATACCGGGCGGAGGTCGACCTTCACGCGTCGGTCCCGCCTCGTCCACGATCGAGTCCTCGAAGCGGAGGCCGGCTGTCTCGTCCCGGCATCCGCCCACGGCTTGCGGACGTAGACTCGTCGCCATGTACGAGTCCCTCCACGGCCGGCTGGCGCGAAAGGAACCGTCCGCGGTCGTCGTCGAGACGGCGGGAATCGGTTACCGCGTCGCGATCCCGCTCGGCACGTTCGAGACGTTGCCTCGGCCGGGCGAGGAGGTCCGCCTGCTGCTCCACCTCGTGGTCCGCGAAGACGAGTGGCGCCTGTTCGGCTTCGCGACGGAATCGGAGCGCCTCGCGTTTCGCACCCTGCTGAAGGTCTCCGGGGTCGGGCCGGGGCTCGCGCTCGCCGTCCTCGGCGGGGTCGGCCCCGATGCGTTGGCGCGTGCCGTCCGCGACGGCGACGTCCGCGCGCTGATGCGGATCAAAGGCGTAGGGCGAAAGACGGCCGAACGGATCGCGGTCGATCTGAAGGATGCGTGGGGCGAACGCGGCCCGCTCGCTCCCGGAACCACCTCCGTGGACGATGGCCCCGTCGGACAGGCAATGCGCGCGCTCGAGGCCCTCGGGCACGCTCCGGACGAGGCGCGCCGCCGGGTGGACGCGGTCCGTTCGCCCGGAGACGGCGGCGACGCCGATGTCGCAACGCTGGTCCGCGCGGCGCTGAGGATCTGACCTCGGGCGGCGTGCCTCGGCACGGCCGCCCGACGATCCGAAGGCGCCGACGACTACTTGCGCTTCAGCGTGTAGCCGAGATCCACGAGTTTGCGGCGGATCTCCTGCAACGACGTCGCACCGAAGTTCTTCGAGGCGAGCAGGTCGTTCTCGGTGTGCCGCAGCAACTCGCCAACCGTGCGGATCTCGAGGTTCTCCATGCAGCGCTTCGCACGGATCGAGAGGTCGAGCACGTCGATCGAGACGCGGTTCGGATCCCCGCCCTCCCCGTCGCCGGTGCGCGCGTCGTCCTCGTCCTCGTCGTCGTACTCGTCGGCGCGGCCGAAGATGTCGTCGAGCTGGGCCTCGGCGTCGCTGCGGGAGGGACCTTCGACGAGGGGCGCGTCGTCGTCCGAGAGTCGCGGGTACATGCCGAGGCGCAAGCCCTTCTGCGCCAGGATGTCTTTGATCTCCTGCAGCGAGGTCTCGCCGAAGTTCTTGTACGTGAGCAACTCGGCCTCGGACTTGCGCGCGAGATCGCCGAGCGTGTTGATCTCCATGCGCGCCAAGCAGTTGCGCGAACGGACGGACAACTCGAACTCGGAGATGGGGGTCCGGAGGACCGCCGCACGGCGATCCTCGCGGCGCTCGTGGTCCTCGTCGAAGTACATGCTCTGCGAGGAAACGACGTCCTTGATGCCGATGCGGGCCCGAACGTGGTTCGGATCGGCCGAGAGGACGCGGCGGTAGCACTGCTCGGCCTCGGCGAACCGTGCGGCATCCTCGTAGAGGAGCGCCATGTTCAGGAGCGCGTTGACGTGACCGGGCGGCACCGCGGCCGCGCGGCGGTAGACCTCGAGAGCGCGCGCGTCGTCCCCTTCGGCGTCGAAGCGGAGCGCAAGTCGGAACAGCGCCCGGACGTGCTGCGGATCGGCCTGGATCGCGCGCTCGTAGCAGCGACGCGCCTCGCTGTACTCGCCAGCCGCCTCGAACGCGATGCCCTCGGCGTAGTCGGCGTCGGGGCCGTCGGGCAACTTCCGTGCGGCCTTCGACGCGAGATCGGCGTCGCCGCCGAGGGCCGCGGCGGTCGCGAGTTCGACGAAGAACAACGGACTCTCGATCGGCGTGCCGACGAGCGCCGACAGCGCGCCTGCCGCGCCGCTCGGATCGCCGCACTCGAGGCGGACGATGCCGCGCAGCAGGTGGGCTTGGGGGCTGTCGCCGGCGCGCTCGAGCGCGTGGAGCGCGCGTTCGGTGCGGCCGATCAACCAGTGTGCGGTCGCAACGCGCAACGCGTCCGCCGCCCCGTCGCCCGGCCGCTCGCGCTGCGCCTCCGCATCGACGGCGCGGCGGGTCTCGCCGGATAGGGCGACTTCGCGTTTCATCGCGCGCAGCCGATCCAGGTCGAAGGACAGATCGGCGAGAAAGGCGGTCGCGGCGGTCGCGGTACCTGCGGGCATGAGCAACTCCTGCGGCAGGAGGGGGGGCGGACGTTCCCCCCTCTCTGGCGGCGGCGAGCCCCGCAAGATAGCGCGCTCGATGCGGTCGTCCAATCCCGGCCCTCGCCGCCGGGCGCCTTCCGCTGGAAAGGAGCGTGGATGGATCGCTTTCGGATCGAGGGAGGGACCGCCCTCGCCGGCACCGTCGACGTGTCCGGGGCCAAGAACGCCGCCCTTCCGCTGCTCGCGGCGACGCTCCTGACGGACGCCCCGTGCGTCCTGCGCGGGATCCCCGACCTGGTGGACGTCGCGACGATGCTCCGAATCCTCCAACGACTCGGCGTCGAGGTCCGGCGGGACCCGGACGGGGCCGTGAGGACCCAGGTCCGCGACCGCTCGGCGGTCCGGGCGCCGCGCGACCTCGTCAAGACGATGCGGGCGTCGATCTGCGTCCTCGGCCCCCTGCTCGGCCGGCGGGGACAGGCCGAGGTCAGTTTCCCCGGCGGCTGCGTGTTCGGACCCCGCCCGATCGACCTTCACCTCCACGGGCTCGAGCGGCTCGGGGCCGCGGTGGAGGTCAGCGAGGGCTACATCCGGGTCCGGCGCGGCGCACGGACCTCCCGCGAGCGGGAGATCTACCTCGGGGGGCCGTTCGGGCCGACGGTGACGGGTACGACGAACGTGCTCTGCGCGGCGGTGGTGACGCCCGGGACCACGGTGATCCAGTCGGCCGCGTGCGAGCCGGAGGTCGTCGATCTCGCGCGAGCCCTCGTCGCGATGGGGGCTCACATCGAGGGCATCGGCAGCCCGACCCTCGCCATCGAGGGCGTCGAGGAACTGCGGGGCATGGACCATCGCGTGATCCCCGATCGGGTCGAGGCGGGGACGCTTCTCGCGGCGGTGGCGGCGACCGGCGGCGACGTCGTGGTCCGCGGCGCCGATCCGCGCGTGCTGACCGCGCCCCTCGACCTGTTGTCGAGGATGGGGGTCGGCGTCGAGCGGGTGGCGGAGGGACTCCGAGTTCGGGCGAGCGGTGGCCGGCCGCAGCCGGTGGACGTCGTGACCCTGCCCTACCCGGGGTTCCCGACCGACCTCCAGGCCCAGTGGATGGCTCTCCTGACCCGGGCCGACGGCAACTCGTTCGTCACGGAGAAGATCTACCCCGAGCGCTTCATCCACGTCGCCGAGTTGCAGCGCATGGGTGCCCACATCCGCAAGGAGGGGCCCACCGCGATCGTCATCGGCGTACCGCGGCTGTCCGGCTGCGAACTGATGGCCTCGGATCTGCGGGCGTCGGCCGCGCTCGTGATCGCCGGACTCGCCGCCGAGGGCACGACGCTGGTCGAGCGCGTCTACCACCTCGACCGAGGCTACGAGCGGCTGGAGGCGAAACTGGCGGCCCTGGGAGCCCGGATCGTCCGCGAAGCCGCCTGACGCGACGGCGACGGAAGGCGGTCCCGGCGGCGCCAATCCTTTCCCGGCCCGCCCGGCCCGGTTCAATGCGTCGTTCGGCCCGCCCGCCCCCGGAATCCCGCCCCACCGTGTTCGACTCCCTCGCCAAGCGCTTCACCGGCATCTTCTCGGGCCTCGGGTCCGGAAAGCTGACGGAACGCAACATCGAGGACGGGATCCGCGAGGTCCGCGCGGCGCTGCTCGAGGCGGACGTCGGCCTCGACGTCGTCAAGGGCTTCATCGATCGGGTTCGCGCGAAGGCGATCGGCCTCGAGACGATCGAGGGCGTGCGTCCGGCCGACCAGTTCGTCAAGGTCGTCAAGGACGAACTCGTCGCGCTGCTCGGCGGCGAACCGGCACGCATCCGTTGGAACGATCGCGGTCCGACCGTGATCATGATGGTCGGTCTCCAGGGCACCGGCAAGACGACGACGACGGGCAAGATCGCGCGCTTCCTGGCCCGTCGCGAGGGGAAGAGGCCGCTGCTCGTCGCCGCCGACGTGCAGCGCCCCGCCGCGATCGAGCAGTTGCGCGTCCTCGGCCGCCAGTTGGACATCCCGGTCCACGCCGAGGACGGCGGCCGTCCGCCCAAGATCTGCCGCCGCGGCATCGAACGCGCCAGCGAGCTCGGTTGCGACGTCGTCCTGCTCGACACCGCCGGTCGTCTGCACATCGACGCGGAGTTGATGGACGAACTCGAGGACATCCGTGCGGGGGTGAAGCCGCACGAGATCTGGCTCGTCGTCGATGCGATGCTCGGCCAGGACGCGGTGTTGAGCGCCCGCGAGTTCGACAAACGCCTCGACGTGACCGGCGTGATCCTGACCAAGACCGATGGCGACGCCCGCGGGGGAGCCGCGCTGGCGGTCAAGGAGGTCACCGGAAAGCCGATTCGCTACGTCGGGACCGGCGAGAAGCTCGATCAGATCGAGGCCTTCGTCCCCGATCGGATGGCGTCGCGCATCCTCGGCATGGGCGACGTCGTCGGCCTCGTCGAGCAGGCGCAGGAGGTCGTCGACCAGAAGGAGGCGGCCGACGTCGCCGAGCGGTTGTTCATGAACCGCTTCACCCTCGACGACGTGCGCGCGCAACTCGAGATGATGCAGAAGATGGGCTCCATGCGGGACCTTCTGAAGAAGATCCCCGGTGCCGCCAAGATCGACGAGGCGCAGCTGTCCCAGCTTCCGCAGCAGGCCGAAGTCCGGCGGATGATCGCGATCATCCAGTCGATGACGTCCGCGGAGCGGGTGGACCCCCGCTTGCTGCACATGCAGCGACGCCATCGCGTCGCGCGCGGATCGGGGACCTCCGTCAAGCTCGTCGGCGATGTCGTCAACATGCATCGTCAGATGCAGCGTCAGATGAAAGATCTCAAGAAGCAGGGCATCGGCGGAAAGTTGATGGCCCGACGCATCGAGAAGGACAAGAAGCGCCGCTGGAAGGACCAGCGGCGACCGAAATCGGACGACTCGTTCGGCGGCTGGTTCGCGCCGAAGAATGGGGCGTGATGTCGCGGGCGAGATCGCTCGCAGGAAGGACTTCCTCCGCATGGCCATCGTGATTCGACTCTCGCGCCAAGGCCGGCGCAACCGACCCCACTACCGCCTCGGTGTGTTCGATCGACGCACCCGTCGTGACGGTCCGCCGATCGAGTACCTCGGGCACTACGACCCGCTGGAGCGGGACGACACGAAGAAGGTCGTCCTCGACGCGGAGCGGATCGGCCACTGGCTCGATCGCGGCGCGCTGCTCTCCGAGACGGTGCGCAGTTTCCTGAAGCAGAAGGGCGTTCCGATGCCCGCTCGCGCGCCGCGCAAGAAGCGCACGGCGCGTCGTGCCGGTTCGAAGGCCTGATTCCCTCTCGTTCGCCGTAATGCCCTCGGGAGTTCCATGACCTCCGCACCCGCCGCGACGAAGAAGAAGCCGAATCTGGCCGAGGTGCTGGATGTCCTCGAATCGTTGTTCGGCCCGCCCCCGGAGCCGGAACGCACCGAGGATCCGTTGATCGATCACCTGCTCGTCGCGGTGATGACGCCGGCGATGGGGCAGGCCGCGGCACGGGACGCCCTGCGTGCGCTCTCCGCCGCTTACCTCGACTGGAACGAGGTGCGCACCTGCTCGCTGTCCGAGCTCGATCCGTTCCTCACGGCGGTCCCCGCCGCCAAGCGTCGCGACGCGGCGTGGAACCTGCGGATGGCGCTCCAGGACGTGTTCGACGGGACGCACGGTCTCGACCTCGAACCGTTGCGCGGTCGCACGCCCGAGGACATGCGCAAGTTCCTCAAGGTGCTGCCGAACACCCACGGTGGCGCCGTTGCGTTGATGTTCCAGGCCGCCGCCGGCGACGACGTCCTCGCGTTCGGCGTGCTCGAGGAGCACCTCCTCACGCGGCTCGGGATGCTGCCCCGGGCGAACGGCCGCGATCGCATCCGCGCGGCGATGGAGCGGCAGATCAAGTCGAAGGATCGTCGGCGTTTCGCGTGGCTGGCCGGGTCGGCCGCCCATCTCTACGAGGAGGACTTCGATCCGAGTCATCCGTTCTGCGCGCTGCTCGTGCGCCTCAACGCGAAGGAACTCGTGGTTCGCGAGCAGGAGCGCAAGCGCGAGGAAGCGCGGCGCGTGGTCGAAGAGAAGAAGCGCGCCATCGAGGAGGAGAAGCGGCGTCGCATCGCGGAAAAGGCACGCGCGCAGGCCGAGAAGGTGCGGCAGCGCGAGGAGGCGATCGCGAAGCGCAAGGCCGACGCCGCCGCGAAGGTCGCCGCCCGCAAGGCGGAGGCCGATGCCAAGATCGCGGCGCGCCGCGCCGAGATCGAGCGGAAGCGGGCCGCCGTCAAGGCGGAGGCCGATCGGAAGAAGGCGGCCGCGAAGGCCGAGGCCGACGCCAAGCGGGCCGCCCAGAAGGCGGCCGCCGATGCGAAGCGCGCCGCGCTGAAGGCGGCGCAGGCCGCCAAGCAGGCCGAGGCGCGCAAGGTCGCCGCGGCCAAGAAGGCCGCCGAGAAGAAGGCCGCCGCGCAGAAGCGGGCCGCCGAGAAGAAGCAGGCCGCTGAGGCGGCGCGCAAGCAGGCCGCGGCGAAGAAGGTCGCGGAGGCGGCGAAGAAGAAGCAGGCCGCGGAGGCGGCTCGCAAGAAGGCCGCCGTGAAGAAGGCCGCCGACGCGGCGAAGAAGAAGCACGCCGTCGCCAAGGGGAAGAACGCCGCTGCCAAGCCGAAAACCGGCGGTGCGAAGGCGAAGGCGTCCTCGACCCGATCGAAGACCGCCGCCAAGCCGAAGCCCACGACGAAGAGGGCGTCCGCGAAGCGGGCCGCGAAGCCGTCCCCGCGCGCGGGGCGCAAGCGGTAGCGCCACGAGGCTGCGCCTCGCCAGCCGCAGTCCGCGTCGCGCGGCGCTGCTTGCCGCGGCCGGAATCTCGTTCGAGCCTGGGCCCTATCCCGACGTCGTCGAGACGGTGCGGCGCGACGTGCCGCCGCGCGTCGCGATCGAGGCCGTCGCCGGCCTCAAGGTGCTCGCCGCCGCGGCGCTCGCCGCCGCGGGCGAGCTCGTCCTCGCCGCGGACACGATGGTCTTCCTCGACGACGAGCCGCTCGGTCAACCGCGCGACGCCGCCGGGGCGCGGCGCATGCTCGCGCGGCTCTCAGGCCGCTCGCACGAGGTCGTCACTGCGGTCGCCCTGCTCGAGGCCGGCGGCGGAGGCGACGCGACGATGCGGGTCGCATCCGAGGCCGCGCGCGTCACGTTTCGCGCGCTCTCGCCGGACGAGATCGAGGCGTACGTATCCACCGGCGAGCCGCTCGACAAGGCCGGCGCCTACGCGATCCAGGGGGGCGCGCGAGGGTTCGTGACCAAGATCGAAGGCGCGGAGGATGTCGTGGTCGGACTGCCAGTCTCGCTCGTGCGACGTCTGCTCGCCGCGTCGGGAGCGTGACGATGCGTCGATCGACGATCCTGTCGCTGGCGATGCTGCTGATCGTCGGCATCGGCCTGATGCTCGCGGCCCAGTCGATGCTCGAGCCCTTCCGCGAGGACGCCGAACTCGCCAACGAACTGACCCGCCTCCTCCAGGAGGAGCGGGTGCTCGATGCGGGGGAGCGCGTGCGCGCCTTCGGACGCGCGCGGCCCGCGGACGACGGTCTCGCCCGAATCAACGGGCCCGGGCTCGAACTCCACCTCGTCCCCTCCGCTGCGGTGCGATCGCGGCGGGGCGGGGTCGAGGCGCTGGTTCGCCGCGCCGTGGACCTCGTGGTCGAGAGGCGGCGGACCCGCCGGACCGACTGGATCGAGTTCCGAATCGGCCTCGGCGACGCCGACACGCCCCCGTTCCGCACCCTCGTCGAGATCCCCCCCGGCGGAACGCCCCTTCCCCCGGCGCCGCCGATCCCGTCCGCCTCGACCCCTCGGCCGGCGGACCCGCCCCCCGCCTCCATTCCGGACCGCTGACGTTCCGGGTGCCGCGAACGGGGCGGCGCCGCGGCTTGCCGGGCCGCGCGCCCGGGGTACCTTCCGCGATTCGCGCAGGAGTTCGGCCATGAAGAAGGACATCCACCCGGACTACCACCCGGTCGTCTTCGTCGACACGGGGGCCGAGTTCGAGTTCACGTCGCGCTCCACGATGCGCAGCAAGGAAGTGCGGAAGATCGACGGCGTGGACCACTTCGTGATCCGCCTCGATATCTCGTCGGCGTCGCACCCGTTCTTCACCGGCAAGCAGCGCTTCGTGGACACCGCGGGTCGCATCGACAAGTACCGCACCAAGTACGGCAAGCGCTACGGGCGTCGCCCCAGCTGACGACCTCGGGGAGCGATCGGGTCCGCGCCCGATGGCCGGCCGCCGCGCGGCCCGAGTCGACTCGACACCCGCCGATCGCGTCGTCGTCGTATCCGTTCAGGTGGTCTCTGACCTTGCGTGCGTACGGCTTCGCAGATCGGGGGCGCTCAGGCCGCCGTGTCGGGCTAGAGTGGTCCAC
>CAZPGF010000092.1:0-11096 GCA_964586025.1 uncultured Planctomycetales bacterium | reverse complement strand
GCGGCGCCAAGGGCGGGATCGCCGTCGACATCGAGCAGCGCCCCCTGATCGAGTACGACTTCTGGGAGATCCACGAGCAGCGGAAGTTGGAGGCTACGCCCGCGGTCCGTGACTACGTGAACCGCCTGGTCGCCGAGCAGCACGAGGTGATGGAGGCACTCGCCCGCAGCGACCACAACGACCCCAACGCGTACCCGGGCTTCGATGCGTTCTACAAGAGCCTCGAAACCCGCCTCGATCGGGATGCCGTGCGCTGGCTTGTCCGGTACCACACGCGCCGTGTGATCGGCAACGAGCACGGTCGCGAACTCGTCGGTGACGTCGTCGACGACCTGCAGTTGCAGCGCGCGCTCGACGTGATCGCCAAGGAGATGGGCTCGACGCTGAAGGACATCCCGGCGCTCGCATTCGTTCCGGCGATGCTCGAGGCCGCCGAAGCACGGGCCAAGAAGGCCGCCGAGGCCGCGGACACCGGGGACGAGTGATCCCCTCCGGCACGGTCCCCTCCGCGGGGACCTGGTTGCGCGACGAGGCCCTGGACCAGATCCCGGGCCTCGTCCACGGCGCGATCGGCCGACCGCTGGTCGACGACCTCGCCCCCGACGAACTCGCGCGGCGTCTCGGCTTTCGTTCCCTCCTCACGCCTCGGCAGGTCCACGGCACCGTGGTCCTCGACGCCGACGCGGAAACGGGCACCGCGCGGGTCGGGGACGGATGGCTCGTCCTTCGGCCCGGCCGACTGGCCGCCGTGTTGGGCGCCGACTGCCCGGGCGTGCTGCTCGTCCTTCCCGAAGAACGGCAGCTCGCGCTCGCTCATTGCGGATGGCGGGGCACCGCCGCGGGGTTCGCGCCGCGAACGCTCGACGCGCTGTTGGACGCCTCGTCGTCACGCCCCGATCGCGTGATCGCCTGGATCGGTCCCGGCATCGGCGCGAACCACTACGAGGTGGACGAGCCGGTACTCGAAGCCATCGCGTGCGCGGTACCACCCGAGGGGTTCGCGGCCGCGATCGAACCGACGCGTCCGGGGCACGCCCGACTCGACCTCACCGTCGTGCTCACCGCACAACTCCACGCCGCGGGACTCCGACCCGAGAACGTCCGACGCGCCGCGGTCTGCACCTACGACGATGCGGCGTGGCACAGCCACCGCCGCGACGGTGCGAGCGCGGGACGCCACGTGTTGCTGGGCGGGTGGCTCGACCCGTAACGCGCGCTCGCGCCGTCGTCAGATCTCGACGTGACTCAGATCGCTCTCGAAGGCGTGGTCGAACGCCTCGGCGAAGTCGTACAGGCCGACGAAGTCCTCGCGTCGATCGTCCGCGGTGCGCTGGAGGAGATCGACATCGATCAGATGGAAGACGATCGCGCCGAAGTCATCGGTGGAGCGCACCCCCCACGACTCCAACACGGTGCGCGCGAGATACCCGAATCGCTCGAGCGCGAGACGCCGAACGCCCTCCATGATCTCCGGGCCGGTCACATGACGACGCGCGCCTCCGCGCAGTTCGAGGGTGAAGTCGAGAGCGTCGAAGACGAAGTGGTACGCCTCGGGGCGGAATCGCGGATCGATTCGCACGAGGCTGAGGATGGTCGAGTCCTTGTCCATGGCCGCGCCCGCCTCCCGCTCGGGCGAGATACCGTAGCCGGACGTCGCCGGCCCGCTCGCACCCAAAATCGTCCAAATGGGCGGAAAACCGTAGCGATGTCGAGAGCGGGCACCCGACAGAAACCTACGGTCCCGCTCTCGCATGCTGACGAAACCCTACGAGAGGCCGCTCCGACGGACGGCCGATCGAAGCCGGCGGGCCAGTTCCATCAGCACCACCGGGGTCGCCACGTGGACCGCCGCGGCCTCGCCGAGCGCCGCGGCGGCGTCGCCGAGCGTGCGCACCGCGTCAGCCTGCCAGTCTCCCGGCGGCCTCGGCGCGCTCCCCGCACCGACCGCCACGTCGCGGGCCACGACCTGCGCGAGCCGGGCGACCTCCTGCACGAGGACGAACGCCGGCACGTCGGGGCTCGCCGCCGCGCACGCCTTGATCGCCGCGTCGAGGCCCGCCACCGCCTCGGTCACCCGCGGTTCCTTGGCGAGAGCGCGCTCGACGAAGCGATCGAACGCGACCAGCAGTTCGCCGTCCACGAGGCGGCGCGCGCGGGCGAGCGACCCACCCGCGCGATGCGCCGCCGAGCGAGCGAGCGTCTCCTCGACACCTTCGCGCACGAGCGTTGCCTCGAGCTCGGCGACGTCGCACGGCGGCACGACGAGCGTCTGGCAGCGACTGCGCACGGCGGTCGGAAGCCGATCGGGACGCGCCGTCACGAGCAGGAACGTCGTTCGATCCGGCGGCTCCTCGAGCGTCTTCAGGTAGCGAGCGACGCCCTCGGGCTCGAGTGCGTCCGCGGGGGTCACGACGAACACCTGCCGCGCGCCCTCGCGCGGCGTGGACACGGCGCGCTGGAGGTGTTCGGCAAGCGCGGCGACCGAGATCACCGTGGGCTTGTCGCGGCGGACGCGATGGACGTCCGGATGGACGCCGTCGAGGATGCGTTCGCGAACCCGTGCGCGGGAACGCGCGTCCGGTTCGACGAGGTGGGCGGCGATCTCCAACGCGAGCGCCTCGCTCGCCTCCTCGTCCGGTCCGGCGACGATCCATGCCGGCGGAACGCGCCCGGCGCGGAGCGCCGCCGCGAGGAGCGCGCCGCGCGCACCGAGGGCGTCGAAGGCCGGCGCTTCGGAGGCGGAGTCGGCGACCGCACCCATCAGGGTCGACGGTCGAGGAGCGTGCGGACGTTCGACCAGATCGCCGCTTCGACCTCGTCGGCCGAGCCGTTCGCGTCGACGATGCGGCGTCGCACGGGATCCTCGCCGAACACCGCGCGAAACCCCTCCGCGACCCGCGCCTGGTAGGCGGCATCGCGCGCTTCGATCCGGTCCGGATCGATTGAGCGACGACGGAGGGCGACCTCCGGGGCGACATCGAGGAGGATCGCGAGGTCGGGCTCGACGCCGCCCGTCGCGTACTCGCTGGTGCGGATCACGGCGTCCCGATCGATGCCGCAGCCAGACCCCTGGTAGGCGACGGTCGCGAAGTGCCAGCGCTCGCAGACGACGTCGCGGCCTCGCGCGAGCGAGGGACCGATCGACGCGCGCGCGAGTTGCGCACGAGCGGCTTGGTAGAGGAGCATCTCGCACATCGAGTCGATGTCGCCGAGGCCGGGGTCGAGCAGGATCTCCCGGATGCGCTCGCCGACCGGCGTCGAACCCGGGTCGCGCACGTGCACCACGTCGCGGCCTGCGTCGGCGAGGCGAGCCGCGAGCCGCTGCGCCTGGGTCGACTTGCCGCCCCCGTCGGGGCCGTCGAGAACCACGAACCATCCGCGTCGTGTCATGGGTTCAGCGTAGCCGCGCCCTCCGACGCCGCGCGCACCGCCGTGCGCGCTAGACCATGGCAAGGAGCCCGTCGAGCAGTTGCTCGGTCGCCGCGTCCCGCTGTCGCAGGTCGCGCACGTCCATCACCGCGCGGCTGACGCTGCTGTGGCTGCGCAGACCGAACGCCTCGCCGATCTCGACGAGCGGCATCGCGCAGGCGCGAAACACGAGGTAGATCGCGAGGCGCCGCGGAAGCGCCGCCTGCTTGCGCTTCGTCGGACGATCGAGCAGCGCGGCCGGAATCCCGAAGTGCCGGGCGACGACCGACTTCACGCGTCGGACGACCTCCTCGGACGGCGTCACCGAGATCCCGGGTGCCACCTCCTCGAGCCATGTCGCATCGAGCGGCTCGCCGACGAGGGTCGAGGCCACGGCCCAGCGATCCGTCAGCGTCACGGCACCCGCGACCGACGCGGTGCGCCGCCGGATCGCCGCGAGGACGGCCGGCGACGGCGACGCACCGTAGGCGTTGGCCCGGGCCACCAGCATCGCGTCGAGGTCCTCGTCGCTCGGCACCGGAATCCGCACCTCGGGACCCGCGACGAGTCGGTTGCGGAGCGCGTCGGACAGCCCGTCGAGCGCTGCCGGCGCGACCCGCGTCGCCACGATCCAGATCGGTGCCCCGCGGGCGGAAGCCCGGTCGAGGAGCCGCGCCAACTCCACCTGGGTGGCGGCGCGTGCCGCGAGCACGTCGAAGTCGTCGAGCAGGACGAGTTCGCGTTCGTCGAGCGACACCTCGAAGGCCCGAACCGAGTCCATGTCGCGGGCGCGCAGCGCATCGACGTAGCGGCGGGTCAGCGTCTCCGCGTCGATCAGCGTCGCGCATCCCGGCGCGCGACGATTGCGTCGCTCGGCCGCGGCGCGCAGCAGGTGGGACTTGCCGCTGCCGGACGGCCCCACGATCACGATCGGACCGACGACGTTCGGCGCGGACGGCCCCGCGACGCGCTCGAGGTAGTCGGCCGCGTACCGCGCCGCGCCCCCGCCGACGAACGACTCGAACGAGGGCGACGGGCGCCGCGCATCGAGTTCGACCTCCCAATCCGACGGACGTTGCGGAAGGCGATCGCGCAGCGCGCCGCGCCTGGCGACGTCGGCGCTGACGCGCAGGTCGACGCGAACGCCGGCGCCGAGAACGCGGTCGCACGCCTCACGCAGCTCCTTCGCGAAGGTGACGCGCATCCATGCTTCGTGGACGTCGCTGGGAACGTCCAACGTGACGTGCTCGCCGTCGACGTCGGAGACCGCGATGTCGCGGAACCAGAGCCGGAAGCGGTGTCGGCCCACCGCCTCGACGAGTTCTGCGCGCAGCCCGTCCTGGATCTCGCGGTTCGTCGCGTTCACGCGTCAGTCGCCTCCGCCGCCCTCCTCGAGCGCTCGCTGCTTGAGCGTACTCGCCCCGCTGTCGTTCGGCGAGAGTCGCAGCGCCGAGAGGGCGGCGTCGAGTGCCTCGTCCGCGCGACCGCTGGCCAATGCCAGTTCGCCCAGGCGCAGCAGATCCGTGACCACGCCGGCCTCGACCCGATCCTCTTCGTTCAGCAGCCAACCGAGTTCGACCTGAACGCGCCACTCGCGCAGCGCCTCGTCCTTCCGATCCAGGCGCTCCAGGGCGTCGGCGAACCAACGATGGAACTCCATGTCGGGGGCTTGGCGCCCCATGCGCACGGCGGCGCCGCCGCCGAACGGGCAGATGTCCACCATCTCTTCACCGAGTCTCACCACGTCGTCCCACCGCTCGGCCGAGCGCGCATGTCGCATCAGCTCCTTGCGAACGCCGAAGTCGTGCGGCTGGACCTCGGCGTAGGCGCGGAGTTCGGCGATCGCCTCCTCATGCTTGCCCGCGCCGCGGAGGAGTCGCGCGAGGCGGAGGTAGGCGTTGTCCTTGCCGGCGTACGGCGGGAAGCAGACCTTCGCGGCCCGCAGGTGTGCCATCGCCGCCTCGATCCCGCCCCCCTCGCCGCGCTCGGCGCGGTCGGCGAGGTAGAGCCGGGCCTCGAGGTCGTCGCCGCCCGCGGCGAGGAACGCCTCGAAGTGGCCCCGCGCGAGATCGTGGCGACCGTTTCGGGCGGCCGTCCTCCCGAGGAGCAGTTGCACCTCGGGCATGTCCGGCGCGAGCGCGCGCGCCTTGGCGAGCGCCGCACCCGAATCGACGTCGCGCTGGCGCTGCGCGTGCGCCCAGGCGAGGCGGATCCACGCCGTGGCGTCGTTCGGATCCTTGCGGACCGCCTCTTCGAAGGAGCGGACGCTCTCGTCGTCCCAGGTCGGAACGAGCCGGTAGTCCTTCACCAACGCACCGACGTACTCACGGAACGCCGTGTCGTAGGTCGACAGATCGACGCCCAGCACCTCCGCGAACACGTCGGCCGTCGGACGGTCCTTCGCGAACTCGCGCAGCATCGCCGGGATCACGTCGAAGCCCTTGTCGCGCAGCAGGTGGTCCGCGATCAGCCCGCCCTGGTAGTAGGCGAACATGATGTCGGGTCCCTGGAACGCCTGGTTGATCGTCGCCATTCGCAGCAGACGGTCGTTGTGGTAGCGATCGAAGAGGTGCCGCTCCATGTCGCGGCCCCAGATCGCCTTGCGTTGCCGCTCCTCGAAGACGCTCAACCCCTCGGTCAGCCAGCGTGGCACCTGGCCCTCGCTCTGCTGAACGGTCACGACGTGCGCGTACTCGTGCCACGCCGTCCGAGACCACGAGAACGCACCGAGCGGTAGCGCCGTCGGGCCGAGCAGCGTGATGACCTGGCCGAAGCAGACCCCGAGCGCCGGCAGTCCCGGGACGCCGATGCTGCGAACGCTGAAGTCCTCGGGCCGGTCGAAGGCGTCCACGTGGATCGGCGTCGCGACCTCGAAGCCGTACTTCGCCCCGAGCACGCGGAAGGAGTCTTCGAGGAGCGCCGGCAGGTAGTGCTTCAACACGCCCACCTCGCGCGCCGGGATCCTCATCCGGAAGTGCTCCGATTCGATCACCCGCAGGGACGGCACGACGTCGTCGAGGACGGCGATCCAGTTGTCGCGGTGGACGTGCCGATGCCGCTTGCTCGCGGAGACGGCCTTGCCGAACGACTCGCGAGCGGCGGCCGTCTCGCCGAGGTTCATCTGCGCCTCGCCGAGCGTGACCCATCCCTCCGGATCGTGCGGATCGACCTCCGTGGCACGGCGCGCCGCGGTCGCGGCGAGGTCGTAGCGACGGCGACGCTCGCCGATCAGTTCGGCGGTGCGCACGTGCACGGTTCCGAAGGTCGGGTCGAACTCGAGCAACTCGCGCACGAGGCGCTCGTGCTCGTCGTCGTTGCCGAGCACCGCCGCAAGCGCCGCGCGTACGGCGCGCGCTTCCTTGTCGAGCGGCGCGATCACGAGCGCACGGTCGAGATCGGCGCGCGACGCCTCGTAGTCGCCGTTGCCGATGTGGATCGCCGCGCGCAGGGCGAGCGCCTCGACGTGGTTCGGGTTCGTCGCGAGCGCGCGCTCCAACTGGCGAAGCGCCGCCTGCTGTTGCCAGAACACCAGATCGATCCGCGCCATCGACACGCGCGCGTCGGCGTACTCGGGATTCGCGTCGAGGAGACGCCGCAGCGCGCTTCGCGCCTTCGCCTGGCCCTCCGGCCCTCGATCGGCGCGCCACGCCTCGGCCAGGGCGTAGGCGGCATCCTGATCGTCGTCGTGCTCGGCCAGATAGCGGCCGAGCAGGTCGAGCACGTCCTGCTTCAGGTCCACGCCCTGGCTCGTCGAGACGCGCGTCGCGCCGAGCGACGCCTCGGCGACCCACACCACGTCCTCCGGCGGGGTGATGCGAGGGCGGTAGGCGCGAACGACGGCGGCGTACGCCTCGTACGCCTCGGCACGACGGCCGCGCACCTCGGCGGCCCAGCCGACGACGACACGAGCGGCGAGATCGTCCGGGTGGCTCGACAGCCGCGCGGCCGCTTCGGCGGCGGCCTCGTCGTGGCGCCCGAGCGACCGGAGCAGGGACCACGCGGCGAGTCGCAGTTCGCGCGCCTCCGGGTGCTTCACGCGTCCGGCCGCGACGGCCGTCAGGGCCTCCTCGTAACGGCCGGTCCGGGCGAGGGTGCGGACGACGAGCGTCGGCGCGAGTGGGTCGTCCGGAGCGAGAGCTTGAAGACGCTCCATGCGCGCGAGGACCTCGTCGTGGTTGCCGCGGGCGAACGCTCGCAGGCCGCGTTCCGTGTGGCGGTCGATGTCCTCGGCGATCCGCTCCGCGTCGTCGGTCTCGTCGGCCGGGGACGCCGGACGCGGATCGTCGTCGGCGTCGCCGTCGCGAGCGAACCCGCCGATCACGAGGCTCAAGCTGAGCGTCAGGAGGAGGAAGAACGATCCACGCCCGGGGCGGGCGCGACGATGGGGCGGGAACGGCATCACGCGTGCGAGTCTAGTCCACCCCTCGGGTGTCGCCCGAGCGCGCTCGGGGCGCGTTCGGCGAGGCGACGGCGCCCCGGGTACGTTCACGAGGTCGATGCGCCGTCCTCCTGCCCGCGCGCCCCACTTGCTGCGCCGCGCCCTCCTCGTCGCCGCCATCGCGCTCTTGCCTCGCCACGCGTCCGGAGAGCCGCCGTCCCTTTCGACACGTGTCGATGCGGCGATCGAGCGAGGCGTCGCATGGCTCGTCGGCGAGCAGGACGGTGGCGGTTCGTGGGATCGCGGACCGGACGCACTGGGGCCCACCGCGCTCGTCGCGTACGCGCTGCTTCACGCGGGCGTCGTCGAGGAGGGGTCGGATCGCGCCTCCCGGGCCCTCGCGCGAGCCTTCGCGTGGCTGACGCGGGAGGAGCCACGGGACGCTCCCGCCGCTCGCGCGACCGGGACCTACGCTCGCGCGTTCCTTCGACTCGCCCTCGACCTGCGGGGCCGCAACGAGGACCGCGCGTGGGGCCGGCGTCTGGCGCGTGCCCTGGTGAGCGCGCAGAGCGCCAATGGGCAATGGGCGTACGAGACGCCGACGACGTCCCCTCCGGCGGCGGGCGACAACAGCAACGCACAGATCGCGGCGCTCGCGCTCGGCGTCGCGGCCGCGGTCGGGGATCCGGTGCCGGCGATCACGCTCGAACGCGCCGCCCGCTGGTGGCGCGAGCATGCGCAGGCCGACGGTGGCTTCGGCTACGCGAGCGGTGGAGGACATCCGAGCGCTTCGACCGGCTCGATGACGGCGGCCGGGATCGCCTCTCTCGCGCAACTGGCCCTCGCGACCGGACGGGTCGACGGTGCATCGGACGACCTCGCGGGCGTGCTGATCGCGACCGAACCGGTGCTGGGTCGCGCGGAGGCGCACCTGAAAGACGTCTTTCGCGTCGATCGCAACGACGGTCCTCCCGCGCAGCGCCTCGAGGCCCGCCGCGCCGCCGGACGAGGATGGCTCCACTACTACCTCTGGAGCGTCGAGCGGGCACTCGTCCTTCTCGGCCGCGAGCGCCTCGGGGAGATCGACTGGTATCGCGCGGGCGCCGAGCATCTGCTCGTCACGCAATCCAAGGACGGATCCTGGCGCGGCGAACGCGCTCTCTATGCGACCTCGTTCGCCCTGCTGTTCCTGACGCGCGCGGCCGATCCGCCGCGCGCGTTCACGCCGCGGGCCCGCGAACCGCGAGGCCCGGTGACCCCACGCGAGGGCGGGCCCGCGATCGCCCCGGACGCCGCACGAACGCTCGACGTACCGCGCGCGGTGCGCGACGCCACCTCCCTCGCCGATCTGCTCGACGCCGTGCGAGCGGGCGGGGCCGCATCGCTGATCGATGTCGCGCCGCTGCTCGATGATCGCGATCCGGCGATCCGACGCCGCGCGCACGAGGTGCTCGTGGCGTCGCTCCCGATCGAACGCACCGCCAACGCGGATCGACATCCTCTCGCCCGCCGACGCCTTCGACTCTGGCTGCGCCGCTTCGCGCCGCTCCTCGTCTGGCGCGATGGCGCCTTCCGCCTGTGAACGCGTGCGCCGGGCGGTAAGCGCTCACCCCCTCGAACTCGTCGTCAGGCGGTTGACGACATGCTACGGGAGGCAGACGACCTGGGAATCGAGATTCGGGCGGACCAGGAAGCGACGGATTTCTTGGACTGGGTAGCCCGGCGAGATGGGATGGCACCTCAGGATGTGAAGGCCGTCACGCTGGGGGATCTTGTGATGGTCCGGCCAGAGTACGCACGCAATCCGCGCATCCTCCGGGAGGAGGTGGTTCACGTCTTGCAGGCGCGCGGCGGGACCGCCAGCACGGCGAATCGGTGGGCAAACGAGATCGCGGCGCGTCGAAAGATGATTGAGCGAGCGTCCGAGTGGGGTATCACGAGCCGCGAGGTTCGCGAGATGCGCCGTGAGATCGAGATCCTCACCCGGCGACTGGAGAAGTAGCGATGGCTGCACAACCGTCGAAGAAAGACCGCGCTGCAATCATGCAAGCCGTCGGCGAAGCACTTGAGCAGGAGCGACTCGGTCGAGCGCCGACGAGTCGGTGTCCCGTATGCGGAGGCCTGTTAAAGGTAGAGGCGGCTCCAGAGGTCGGCGTGACGTACGTGAGTTGTGGCTCTGGATGCACCGAGTTCCGCATGGCCCATCGGCCACGACCCCCAGCGGATGCGTAGGTGCGATGTCCCTTGCTCGGTCGAAACTCTCATCCCAAGAACCGAGTAGATCACAGCGCAGCAGGCAGCAGGGACGGACCGCGATTGCCGCTGAGGGTGTTTCGGATCGCCGTCTCCACGAAGTCCAGGATCGATCGCCCCTGCGCTCGCAGGCTCTCGCTCACGGTGAGCATCCGCTCCGCGAATCGCGATCCCTCCGCACTGTGTGAGCCGAACGAGCCCTTACGCCAGAGCACGCCCTTGCGCACCGCACGCTCGGCGGCATTGTTGGTGGGCTCGACGCCATCGACCTTGGCGAAGGTCCACAGCGCCGCGCCGTACTCCAGCAGATCCTTGGCGATCTTGCGTGCTGCGGGAACGGGGTTGCTGACGTGACGACGCAGCAGTCGGTCGAGCCGCTTGCGGATCGGTTTCAGCCTGCGCCGAAGAGCCCGCCGCGTGATCTCGCCCTCGCGGAACCGATACCACTCTCGGAACACGTCCTTGACGATCTTCTGCCCCGCGATCCCGAGGCTTCGGGCCTTGCCTCCTCGCTCTTCCAGCCCCAGGAAGTTCCGAAGCAGGTGCGCCCAGCAGAGTTGGCGCATCCCCACGTCGTGGATCCGGTAGACCGAGAACCGATCCGTGATGAGGAAACCCTCGAAGGCGAACAGCAACTTGCGGAACGCCTCCCGGTTGCGGCGCGGGTCGATGCGGAAGACCTTGAGCATCGGGGTGACCGCTGCCCAGAGCCAGGCGCGATCGTTGCCCTGCCACCACCCGGTTTCATCGCAGTGGACGAAGTCGGCGTTCTGGATCGCATCCAGCGCCTCTTCGTAGGCGGGCTTGGTCGCCTCGCTGGTGCGCTGCTCCAGGTTCGAGATGGTCCCCTCCGAGACCTCGGCCTTCTCGCCGAAGAGAGCCACGACGAGGTCCCGGGCCTCGCGACGCGTGACACGGAAGCGGGCGGTGAGCAACGAGAGGATCGCCTGGAGCCTGGGCCCGGCGCACTGGTTGGGCACGCCCTCGGGCAGGTCCGCAGCAGTGATCTCGCCGCAGCGCCTACACTTGAGGGCATGCAGGACGTACTCGACGACCT
>CAZPGF010000091.1:0-11102 GCA_964586025.1 uncultured Planctomycetales bacterium | reverse complement strand
CGTGCCACATGGACGTCCTCTCGGGGGGGGGCCGGCCCCGCGGCGCGAAGCCTCCCAGCGCGGGGGGACAGGGGTGGGCGGCCCCGGGCACGGCGAGTGGACGCGGACCGGCCGACGGCACTCGGCGGCGAGGCGACGTCGAAGGTGGACCACCCGCGCCGTGCGCGCGACACTCCCCCGCTTCGCCGCGATTTCCGCGACGCGAGCCCTTCCCCCTCCCGTCCGCGCGACGCCCTCGGAGTTCGGCCATGAGCACCGTCCCCCAGACCAATCATCCGGAGGAGATCCGGATTCCCTGGGATGCCGCATCCGACCAGCCGCGCAGCCCGCTCTGCGACGTGCGCAACTTCGGCATCATGGCGCACATCGACGCCGGCAAGACGACCGTCACCGAGCGCATTCTGTTCTACAGCGGTCGGATCCATCGCACCGGCGAGGTCCACGAAGGCGCCGCGACGATGGACTACATGAAGGAGGAACAGGAGCGGGGCATCACGATCACGAGCGCCGCCACGAACACCTACTGGAAGGGCGTGCGCCTCAACATCATCGACACTCCCGGGCACGTCGACTTCACGGCGGAGGTCGAACGGTCGTTGCGCGTGCTCGACGGTGCGGTCGCGGTGTTCGACGCCCAGGCCGGCGTCGAGCCGCAGTCGGAGACGGTCTGGCGCCAAGCCAACCGCTACAACGTCCCGCGCCTCTGCTTCCTGAACAAGATGGACAAGGCTGGCGCCGACTTCGACGCGTCCGTCCGCTCGATCCGCGAGCGTCTCGGCGCGCGCGCGTTCCCGGTCCAGTACCCCATCGGACAGGCCCAGGACTTCCGCGGCATCATCGACGTCCTCGAGAACGTCGCCTACCTCTACGACGAGGAGAGCCAGGGGCGTCGGTGGCACCAGGAGCCGGTGCCGGACGATCTTCGCGACCGCGTCGAGGAACTCCGACGCGATCTCGTCGAGGCCGCCGCCGAGCAGGACGACGCCCTGCTCGAGCGCTATCTCGGCGGCGAGGAGCTTCACCGCGACGATCTCCTCGTCGCGATCCGCAAGGGCGTGCTGAACGGCTCGTTCGTTCCCGTGCTCTGCGGCTCGGCGCTGCGCAACAAGGGCGTCCAGCGCCTGCTCGACGCGGTGTGCTACTACCTGCCCTGCCCGCTCGACATCAAGGAGATCCACGGTACGGAGATGGACGAGAAGACCCCCATCATCCGTCACCCCGATCCGAAGGAGCCGCTCGCGGCGCTGGCGTTCAAGACCGTGGCCGACAAGAACGGCGACCTCTACTTCGTCCGCGTCTACAGCGGCACGCTGGAGCAGGGAACGCAGGTCTGGAACTCGACGCGCGGCAAGCGCGAGCGCGTCGGACGCCTGATGGTGATGCACGCGGCCGAGCGAGAACTCGTCGACAAGCTCGAGGCCGGCCACATCGGCGCGGTCGTCGGGTTCAAGGACACCTACACGGGCGACACGCTCTGCGAGCGCGACGACCCGATCCTCCTCGAACCAATGACCTTCCCCGAGACCGTCATCTCGATGGCGATCCAGCCGAAGAGTCGCGGGGACCGCGACAAGCTCGGCGAGGCCCTGCAGCGCCTTCAGCGCGAGGACCCGACGTTCCGCGCGTTCACCGACGAGGAGACGAGCGACACGATCATCTCCGGGATGGGTGAACTCCACCTCGACGTGCTCGTGAGTCGCCTCCTGAACGAGTACAAGATCGAGTGCGTCGTCGGCAAGCCGAAGGTCGCCTACCGTCAGACGCTGAAGCGCGACATCGAGGTCGAAGGCCGCCACGTCAAGCAGTCGGGCGGTCGTGGCCAGTTCGGCGTCGCCCGCGTGCGGTTTTCGCTCCACGACGAGACGGAGAACACGTTCGAGAGCTCGGTCGTCGGCGGCGCGATCCCGCGCGAGTACTGGCCGTCGGTGGACAAGGGTCTGACCGACGCCTACCAGGAGGGCTACCCGCTCGGCTTCCCCTTCGTGAAGCTCCACGCGGACCTCTACGACGGGAAGTTCCACGACGTGGACAGCTCGGAGATGGCGTTCCGCGAAGCGGGTCGCCTGGCCCTTCGCGAGGCCACCGAGAAGGCCGGCGTGAACATCCTCGAACCGTGGATGCGGATCACGATCACCGCACCCGAGGTGAACCTGGGCGACGTGATCGGCAGCCTCAACCAGCGGCGCGGCGAGATCGAGAAGACCGAGCGCGGCGCGGGCGACGCGATGCGCGTCTACGGCTTCGTGCCGCTCGCCGAGATGTTCAAGTACAGCGAGGTGCTGCGCGGCATGTCGCAGGGTCGAGGCGTTTACACGATCGAGCCGTTCGAGTACCGCGTCGTCCCGCAGTCGATCGCCGAAGGCATCCGCAAGGAGGTCGAGGAAGAGCGCCGCAAGCGGAAGGGCTAGCGGTCCTTCCCCGCGGCGTCGCGTACCGCACCCCGGGCGATCCGGGGTCGGTCGAAGGCGTCAGTCGGCGTCCGGCCCGCCGCCGGCGATCAACTCTCGAACCAGGCGGCCGTCGCGCTCTTCGCGGACGACGCCGGTCACCGGCGCTTCGAGGGAGATCCAGCGCTTCAGGGCCCCGCCGCGTCGACGGGCGATCGTGACGATCGTGCAGTCCCAGTTTCGACCGGCCGCCTCGATCGTGCCTCGAGACACGTCGATCGAACCGTCCCCTCGCCCGGCGGGACCGCCTCGCATCGGCTGGCCCCGCCGGGGGCGCGCGGCGCGTTCGCCGACGACCTCCTGATCGGCGACGGTGACCTTCGACTCGAGCACGACGTTCTCGTCGGTGACCTCGACGACGCGTTGCTCGACGATCGCATCCTGCCCCTGGATCACCTGACGCCAGCGGGCCCACTCGCCGACGACGGCGTCGGCGAGGGGGTTCGGAAGGTCCGGCAGGGCGCCCGGATCCGCCGGGCGCGGAGCCGGCACCGGTTCGGGCTCGGGGGTCGGCTCCGGGGACGGCTCGGGGGTCGGCTCCGGCTTCGGCTCCGGCTCGGGCGCAGGTGTCGGCTGCGGCGGGAGGTCCGCGACCGGGCCGCCCCAGTCGATCGCCTCCATCACGACGAGGTCGCCGAGCGTCGCGTCCACGAGGCCCCACGTCGTCACCTCGTTGCTGAAGCGGAGCGCGAGGTGGGTGCCCATCGCGGCTACGACGATCGTCGCGACCTCGGAATCCTTGCCACGGATCTCGGCGCGGCCCACCCGGTGGGTCGAGATTTCCCCGAGCACGCGCAGCGCGGTCGCGAGATCCGCATGGGGCAGCCGGGCCGGCAGGGGCAGGGAGAGTCCGGGTCCGCTCTCGACCGTCTGGGCCAGGCCGACCTCGTCCGCCGTCACGTCGACGACCTCGATACGAAGGACGGTCTCCTGGTCGTTGCCCGGAACGCGCAGGCGGTATCGCGCCCACTCGCCGCGAACCACGTCGGCCAGGGGATCGAGGGCACCCGGGACGCGCGCACCGGCCGGCGCATCGCTCGGTGCCGGACGCGGACCGGGGGTCGGGTTGGCCGGCGTTTCGGTGCTCGGCCGCACGGGTTCCGGCGCGGGCGGCTTGGTCCCGGCGTCGGCCCTCGCCTTCGCCTCCGCGGCCTTCCGCTCGGCGACCTCGGCGAGCACGACCTCGATCGCCTTGCGCAACTGCGGGTCGCGCCCCTTGATCCGATCCTCGGACGTCTCCGGCACGACGATGTCGGGCTTGACGCCGTAGCCTTCGAGGTTCGTTCCGTCCATGCCGTAGTACCCGACGCGGGGCACGCGGAACGTGCTGCCGTCCGAGAGACGGATGTCGTTCGTCCCGATCACGCCGCCCGGGGTCGCCACGCCGACGAGCTTGCCTCGTCCGACCGCCTGGAAGCAGTAGGGGAACACCTCCGCGTCGGAGAACGAACGTTCGTTGATGAGGACGACGACCGGCTTGTCCCAGTAGAGGGCGGGCTGGGTGATCCGCCGCGGTGCACCGCGCGGCTGCACCTGCGCGTACGGACGCGCCATCAGCACCTCCATCAGCTGGTTGTGGATGTTGCCGCCGCCGTTCTCACGCACGTCGAGCACGAGGCCTTCGATCTGCTTGGAGAGGTTCAGTTGTCCGATCGTCGCCTGGAAGCGCGAGAGATTCGCCGGGTTCATCGCGTCCAGGTGAATGTACGCGAGGGCGCCCTTGCCCTCCTCGCGGACGATCCTCGTGTTCGTCGAGATCCACTTCGCGTGGACCAGTTCGGCGATGCGGCCCGCATCCACGGGCGTGATCTCGGTCTTCGTCTCCTCGCCCACACCCTCGCCCGTGATCGGTCGATAGGTGAGGACGACCTTCTTGCCGACCTGCCCGTTCAGCGCCCTGTCGATGTTGCCGTCGGCCAGGCGTGTCGAGCCGACCGCGACGATCTCGTCGCCGACGCGAAGTCGTGCCTGGGCGGCGGGACCGTTGTCGAGGATCGACGTGATGCGGCGCCCCTTGTTCGGGCCGATCTCCGACGCGAGGTCGAGACCGAGGTAGCCGGTCGCAACCGGGCGCGTGGGAACAGCGTTGCTCGGCTGGCGACCTCCGTAGATGCCGAGATGGCTCGCGTTGAGTTCGGCGAGCATCTGGCTGACCACGTTCTGGAACTCACCCTTGTCCTCGGCGTCGATGGCGATGTCGCGGTACTTCGCCTTCATCGCATTCCAGTCGACCCCGTGCATCTTGGGGTCGTAGAACCCGTCGCGCATCCGCGTCCACGCCTCGTCGAACAGTTGGGCGAGTTCCTGGCGCTGATCGACCTCGATCTCGCCGAGGAAGGGGACGCGCGTCCGGTTCTCGATCGACTTCGGCGCGGGGATGCTGAAGATCTGTTCTGCGCCGTCCGTGCCGACCGAGAACAGGATCACATCCCCACGCGGACTCCAGCAGGGTCCGGAGCCGTCGCGCGACACCTGCATGACCTCGCCGCCCTGCGCGCTGGCGACGAAGAGGCCCGCCGAAGCACCCGCGGCGGGATTGAAGGCCTCGAACGCGAGCATCGACCCGTCCGGCGACCACGTCGGCACCTGGAAGAACGCGGTGCCGCGCGAGATGCGCCGCACGTTGCCGCCGTCCGCGTCCATGACGAAGATCGCCTGGGATCCCTCGCGTCCGCTGTCGAACGCGATCTTCGTGCCGTCGGGGGACCAGCACGGATCGTCGTCCGCCTCGCGGTGGTCGGTCAACTGCTTCAGCTCGCCGTTGCGCAGGTCCACGCGCCAGATGTCGCGGTTGCCGCTGCGCTCGCTGCTGAAGGCGAGATAGCGCCCGTCGGGCGACCATGTGTGGAAGAAGTCGTCCTTCGGATGGTCGGTGACCCGGCGCACGTTTCCGCCGCGCGCGTCCATCATCCAGATGTCGGAATTCCCGCTGCGATCGGACTGGAACGCGATCCACGCCCCGTCCGGCGAGAGGCGCGGCCACTCGTCGCGCGCGGCGCCTTCGGTCAGTCGCGCGGCGCGCCCACCGCCCGCGGGCATCGTCCAGATGTCGCCGAACGCGCTGAACACGAGCGTGCCGGCCTCGCCGTTGGTGTGGACGTGCTGGGCGCCGCTCGACAGGGTGTGTTTGGTAACGCCGCTGTGGCGGACGTCACCGCGGACGACGAGCGGGAGCAGTCGGGCCGCGGGCTTGCCGGCGGTGAGGTCGGCGAGATGGATCTTGCCGCCCCGTTCGAACACGGCGGTCACGCCATCCCATGCGATGTCCGGACGGTGGACGTCGAGACCGGTCCAGTCGGTCACGGCGCGGCGGTCGCCGCCCGTGGCCGGGATCGCGTAGAAGTTCGCAACCCCCTTCTCCTCGGCCACGAACCAGATCGAGGCACCGTCCTTCGAGAAGAACGGATGGCGTTCGTTGCCGGCCGACCCTGCGACCAGCACCGGCAGGCCGCCCTCGCGCGACACCACGTACAGGTCGTAGCTCGCGGAACCCTCGTAGTTGTCCTGGTAGATCGTGTTGAAGCCGCGCGAATAGACGATCTTCGTGCCGTCCGGGCTGTAGGCGCCGTCGCGCCCGCCGTCCAGGGTGATCGTGCGCGAGGTGCCGCCGTCCACGGAGACCTCGTACAGGTTCAGTTGGAAGCGGCTCGGGTCGCGGTTGCTCGCGTAGAGGAGGTGCTTTCCGTCGGGCGACCAGTCGCAGAGGATCGCCGCCGCGCTGTGCTCGGTGACGCGACGCGGCTCCCCTCCCTCGATCGGCATCACCCAGAGGTCGTACCCACCCGAGCGCTGCGAACTGAACGCGATCTGCTTGCCGTCGGGGCTGACACGGGGGATCGTGTCCTGCGCCTCGTGGATCGTCAGGCGGCGCGCCTGCCCGGAGCCGTCCACCGGCGCCGACCAGATGTCCCCCCGCCACGAGAACACGACCGTCTTGCCGTCCGGCGTGAGGCAGGGGTAGCGCAGACCGCTGGTCGGCTCGGGCGCCTTCGCCTTCGTCGCGGGCGCCATCGCGGCGGCCGGGGCGTCGTCGGCGTGAGCGACCGGGACCCACAGACCGGCGAGCAGCGCCAGGGAGAGGAACGAGGGAAGCAGTCCGGGCACGACGGCATGGACCGCCCGGGGGAGCGACGTGGACATGGCACTTCCTTCGGGGCCGCGCAGCACCGCGCCCCGGAGGCCCCGAACCGGGGAGCGGCGCCGAGAGTACCCGCGGGACGCGGTGGCGTCCGACCGGCGCCGACCGCCGCCCCCGACCGGGCGCTACATCCCGTGGTCGTAGGTCCGCTCGGTCTGCATCCGGCGAGCGTCGCGGTCGATGCTCTCGAGGAACGCCTGGTTGTCAGGGAACTGTTCGAGGCGATCGACCAGCAGCGAGATCGCGTCGCTCGGACGGACCTTCTGCAGCACGCGGCGCAGGCGGTAGACCCGATCGAGCAGGTCCGGCGCCAGGAGTTTCTCCTCCTTGCGGGTGCCGGAGAGCGAGATGTCGATCGCCGGCCAGATGCGCTGCTCGGCCAACTTGCGGTCGAGGACCAGTTCCATGTTCCCGGTGCCCTTGAACTCCTCGAAGATCACGGTGTCCATCCGGGAGTTCGTCTCGATCAGGGCGGTGGCGACGATCGTCAGGGAGCCGCCTTCCTCGAGGTTGCGCGCGGCGCCGAAGAACGCCTTCGGGCGCTCCAGGCTGCGCGAGTCCATGCCGCCGGACAGCGTGCGCCCGCCGCTCCGGGCGAGCAGGTTCCACGCGCGGCCGAGTCGGGTCAACGAGTCCATCAGGATCACGACGTCGCGACCCGTCTCCACGAGGCGCTTGGCCTTCTTGAGGACCATCTCCGTGACGCGGGTGTGGTTCTCGGGCGTGCTGTCGTTCGTGCTGACGACGACCTCCCCCTCGGTGGCCCGCTGCATCGCGGTCGCCTCTTCGGGCCGTTCGTCGACGAGCAGGACGATCAGGTACGCCTCGGGGTGGTTGATCTCGATCGCCCGAGCGAGTTGCTGGAGGATGCGCGTCTTGCCGGCGCGGGGAGGGGAGACGAGCAGCCCGCGCTGACCGAATCCGATCGGCGCGAGCAGATCGATGATGCGCAGTGTGATCTCGTCGAGGTTGCGCGTGAGTTCGATCCGACGATTCGGATCGATCACGGTGCATTCCTCCCACTTCTTCGTGCGGTGGTACTCGTGCGGGGGAAGGCCGCAGATCGAGTGGATCGTCACGAGCGGCGGGTTCTGCCCGCGCCGGCGGGCCTCACCGATCTCGCCGTCGATCGTGCAGCCGTCGCGAAGTCCGTACGTCCGAACGAGGTCGATCGAGACGTAGGCGTCGTCCGTGCTCGGCTCGTAACCGCGCTCCGGACTGCGCAGGAACCCATGGCCGTCACGGGAGAGGTCGAGCACGCCGCAGCGCCGGAGTCGAGCGTCGGTCGGCGGTTCGAAGACGGCGCCCGCGTCGGGCGCGGGCGGCGACGGCCGCTCCGTGAGCAACGCCAGCGGAATGCCGTTGTCGTCGATCGGCGGAGCACCGGACGGACTCGGACCGCCTCCCGGCATCGGCGAGCGCGACCGGGCGCGACCGCCGCGGCGGCGTCGGCGCGATCCAGACCCCTGGTTGCGAGCGTGCGGGAAACTCTTTCGTGTGCGCAAGGAAACACCCTCGGGAATCGGCGCGGGGCCGGCCGAACCGGTCCGCGAACACCCAGGAAGCCAGGAAGAACGTGCCGGACGGAGAGAACGCCGTGCGGGTACGGGCCCGGATTCGGAACGAGAGAAGGGAGAGAAGGGAACGGAGGGACGGTCGCACCGACGCATGCGCCGTCCGTAGCCGGACACCGCGTTCACGGAGGCATGGCCGGAACGGGCCTGCCTCCGGTGAGTCGACTGCGAGCAGGCGCGTGCGAAACCCCGCGCGCCGCGTCCCACCGCGGTCCGCAGCATACCCCGGGGATCGGACCGTGCAATTCCGAAGGAGTCCCGCCGTCCCGACCCCGGCGACGACCCCGGCAAACCTCCGAAACGCACCGTCCACCGGGCTACTCTCCTCGGCCCGCCGCGAAACCTCGCGGCACCGGTCGCGCCGGGAGATGGCATGGACGTTCACTTCGAGACCCTCGACCCCGGCCACGGCAAGGCCTTCGTCACGATTCCGACCGACGAGGTCGCCGACGCCTTCGACCTCAAGACCAAGGAGGTCAACGAGCAGATCGTGCTGCCGGGCTTCCGCCGGGGGCATGCGCCGCGCACCCTGCTCGAACGGCGCCTCGGCAAGCACCTCCGCGAGGAGGTCCGCAACGACCTCGTCCTGCGCACCCTGAAGGCGTGCGAGGAAAAGCATGCGAAGCACTTCCTCGCGCCGCCCGAGATCGACGTCGCCAGCATCGAGATCCACCGGGATCAGCCCTTCGCGTTCGAGTTCGAGTACTTCGCGCGCCCGGACTTCGCGCTCCCCACCTACCGCGGCGTCGAGGTCGTCGTCCCGCCCCCCACGATCGCGCCGGAGGAAGTCCAACACGGCATCGACGCCTTGCGCCGACGCGCCGCGACCCTCACCGAAGTCCCCGACGGCGTCGTTTCGGACGACGACTTCGCCGTCGTCGACCTCTCCCTCCTGGCGGCGGGAGAGGTCGCGTTCACCGACGAGGGAGTCTGGTACCGCATGGGACGAGGCGTGATCGGCGGCGTCTCGGTGCCCGATCTCGACGCGCGACTGCGCGGCGCCACCGTCGGAGCGGTCGCCGAGACGGATGCAACCCTCCTCGACGAGGACGACAGGGAGGAACTGCGCGGGAAGCCCCTCACCCTCCGCGTCGAGGTGAAGGCGATCCAGCGGTACGTCCTGCCCGAGGTGGACGAGAACTTCCTGAAGTCGCTCGACTTCGACGACGAGCAGGAGTTGCGTGACACCATCGAGAAGGACATCCGCCGCCGTGCCGAGCGCATGCGCGGGCAGATCATCGCGGACAAGGTCCTCGAGCGCCTCCTCGCCGAGACCGAGATCCCCCTGCCGACGGCGTTCATCGAACGGACCGTCGGGGAGTGGGAGCGGGGCGTGCGGGCCAAGATGGAAGAGGACGGTGCGACGCCCGAGCAGATCGACGAGCACCTCGCGGCGAAACGCGACGCGACGGTGAAGGAGACCGGCGACCGATTGCGCGCCCGCTTCCTGGTCGAGCGGATCGCCGCGGCCGAGAACATTCGCGAGACGGAGCGCGACCTGCAGGCCGCCGTCCAGGCGATCGCCGACCGGGCGTCCGTGCCGGTCGAGGCCGTCGTGCAGCACTATCGCGAGTCCGGCCGCTTTGCCGAGTTGGCGAGCGGAGTCCGCGCCGGGCTCGTACGGGACCTGCTCCGCGAGGCGGCGACCGTCCGGGACGCCTGACCGCCCGAGCGCGCGGCGCCCTCGCGGTCCGGGCATCATGGCCACGGCCCATCGTTCCAACGGAGGTTCCCTTGACCGACGTCTCTTCCGACCACCCGCCCTCCCCCCGGGCCTACATCCCCAACCCGGTGATCATCGAGCGCACCGGGCGCGGCGAACGGCACTACGACGTCTGGAGCCGGTTGCTCGAAGACCGGATCGTCTACCTGGGGACGCCGATCAACGACACCGTCGCCAACCTCCTGATCGGGCAGTTGCTCGTCCTGGAGAAGAGCGATCGCCAGCGCGACGTGCACCTCTACATCAACAGCCCCGGCGGCAGCATCTCCGCGGGGCTCGCCGTGTACGACACGATGCAGTACATCTCCTGCCCGGTCGAGACGGTCTGCATCGGCGGCGCCGCGAGCATGGCCGCGATCCTTCTCGCCGCGGGCACGCCCGGCAAGCGGTTCGCCCTGCCCAACGCCCGCGTGATGATCCACCAGCCCTGGGGCGGGGTGCAGGGGACGGCGGCCGACATCGAGATCCAGGCCGAGGAGATCCTCCACGCCCGCCACGTCCTGAACCAGATCCTCGCCCGGCACACCGGACGGCCGGTCACCCAGGTCGAAACCGACACCGACCGGGACAAGTTCCTCTCGGCGGAGGAGGCCAAGGCCTACGGGCTGATCGACGAGGTCGTCGAATCGAAAAAGGAGGCGGCTCCCGCCACCGCCTGACCGGGCGTAGAATCCGCCCGGGAGCGGTACGATTCGGAGGACCGAAGGCCTATGGCAGCGCGGCGCGGACCCGTCGAAAAGTGCACGTTCTGTGGCAAGAGCCGCCACACCGTCGAGAGCCTGATCGCCGGCCCCCCCGGCATCAACATCTGCAACGAGTGCGTCGATCTCTGCAACACGATCCTCATCGAGGAGCAACGCCGGCACGGACGCGGCACCCCGCCGCGCAGCAACGAGGTCGCCGCGCGAAGCGGTCCCGAGAGCATCGTGCTCAAGGCGCCGCGCGAGATCCAGGCCCACCTCGATGCGTACGTGATCGGCCAGGCCCGCGCCAAGCGCGCCCTGAGCGTCGCCGTCTACAACCACTATCGCCGCGCGCAGCGCCAGCGCGGCGACGTCGAGATCGACAAGTCGAACATCCTCCTCGTCGGCCCGACGGGAAGCGGCAAGACGCTGCTCGCGCGCACCCTGGCGCGCTTCCTCGACGTACCGTTCGCGATCGCCGACGCGACCACGCTCACCGAGGCGGGCTACGTCGGCGAGGACGTCGAGAACATCCTC
>CAZPGF010000090.1:0-11272 GCA_964586025.1 uncultured Planctomycetales bacterium | reverse complement strand
CCGCGCTGGATGCGGTGGACGTCGCAGAGCAGACGAGCGAGGTCGCGGAGGCGCTGTTCGCACGCGGGCTGCTCGCTCCCCTTCGCGACCGCGAAGCCGAGTTCGTCGAGGCCACGTGGCCGCGGCTGCTGCGCCCGACCGACACCGAGGCGAAGGTCGCGGTCGCCGCGGTGCAGGCGCTCCTGTTCGCCGACGGGCATGCGGCCTGGCTCGACGGCAAGTGCACCGACTTCGCGGTGTCGCCGCCGAAGCAGCTCCGGCGCGGCGTGCTGCCGTTCGCCCTGTATCGCGCGGCGCTCGCCGGAACGCCCCGCGGCGTGAAGGCCTGTGTGGACGACTGGCTGCGTTCCAAGGCCCAGCGCCCGGCGGCCGGCGACGACGACGATCCGCGCCCGTTCGTCGCGGTCGGTCTCCTGCGCGCCCTCGAACGCGGCACCATCGTCGATGCCGACACACGTGCGACGGCATTGCGCGGCCTGGAGCGGGCCGCGTCGAACATCCTTCCGAAGGGCCCGTTCCAGGACGCGCTCGCCCGCCTGCTCGAACAGCACGGCGCGGCGCTCTCGGGATCGTCGTTTCCGGTCGCGGCGAGCCCGGTGATCGCGGCGCTGCCGTCGTTCATCGCGGACGTCCACGGCATCCTGGTCGAGGACGTGCTCGACCTGGTCGTGCTGCGTCTCAACGCGATGCTCGACGAGATCTACAACCTGAACAACCTCCCGCCACCGATCGGCGACGACAAGACGCGGTTCCAAGGCGAGCGGTATCTCCAGCGGTTCCTCCTGTCGTTCCGCTACTTCCAGCGAGTCGATCTGTTCGAGCGGCGCGGTCGGCGCGACGCCCAGGTCCACGACGACGCCTCTCCGAGGGGGCTCGATCGATGAGCGCGACGAACGAGGACTTCCTGTTCGCCCAGGAGGCGCAGAACCTCGGCTACGTGACGGAGGCCCAGGTCGAGGAGGGCTTTCTGCTGCAGCGGCGGATGGCCGAGGACCTCCGGATCGACGAGCGACTCTCGGTGATCCTCGTCAAGCGCGGATGGCTCGCGGACGAACAGGCGCGGCGCGTCCGTGCGCGCGTCGAACCGCGCGGCGACGGCGCCCAGATCGAGGGCTATCAGCTGCTCTCGCGTCTCGGGCGCGGCGCGATGGGCACCGTGTACAAGGCACGGCACCTGCGGCTGAATCGGATCGTCGCCATCAAGGTGCTGAGGCGCGATCTCGCCGCCGACCCGACGCAGGTCGAGCGTCTGCGGGGAGAGGCCGAGATGCTCGCCAGCCTCGATCATCCGAACATCATCCGGGTCCTCGACGCGGGCGAGTCCAACGGGTTCCCCTACTTCGTGATGGAGTACGTCGAGGGCGACAGCCTGCGCGACCGCATCGCGCGCGACGGTCCCCTAGGCGAGGAGGACGCGCTGCGCGTCACCCGCGGCCTGGCCGACGCGCTCGAGAAGGCGCGTCGGATGGGCGTCGTCCATCGCGACGTGAAGCCTGGCAACGTGCTGCTCACCCGGCAAGGCGTCCCGAAGCTGATGGACCTCGGTCTCGCGAAGGGCCCGGTCGATCTCGGGCTGACCCAGCACGGCGCCACCGTCGGCACCCCGCAGTTCATCTCGCCGGAGCAGGCCCAGGATCCGCGCAAGGCGGATACGCGAAGCGACATCTACAGCCTCGGGGCGACGCTCTACGCGATGCTCGCCGGACGTCCCCCGTTCGAGGGCACGACGCTCGCGGAGATCATCACGAAGGTGCTCTACGAACAGCCCACGCCGCTGCGGATCGTGAATTCGGCGATCAGCGGCGAGGCGGCCTACCTCGTCGAGCGGATGATGCTGAAGGATCCGTCGCTCCGCTACGCGACGCCGGCCGAGGTCGTCGTCGACATCGATCGGATCGTCGGCGGCCGCTCCATCGTCCCGGCGGGCTTCACCGGCAACTGGGAGGCGTGGCTCCTGCGGAGGCGGCTCCGCGTCGGCGCGCGCCGCACGATCGTGATCGTGGGAACGGCGATCGCTCTCGGCTTCGGGGGCGCGTTGTTCCTCCAGCACCGCGAGCGCGAGAAAGCCGCCGTCGAGGCCGATGAACGTGCGCGGGAACTGCTGGAGACGACCCAGTGGAGCGACGACGACTCCGCGCCGCCGCTCGACAGCGCGTCCGCGATCGACGCGCGCAGCAGGTTGCACGCCCAGTGGCGCGATCGGATCGGACGGCTGGAACGACGCTACCGGGAAGCGAACGATCTCGAGGAGGAGTTGAGGGCCTGGGAGGACCAGGCGACGCGAGCGAGCGCCCATCGCAAGGCGGTTGACGCGCACGTGAAGCGGCTCGCCGAGGTCTACGAGGACCTGTCGCGTCTCGGCCTGCTGCTCCAGACGATCGAGAAACCGATCGCCGAGCGCCGGCTCGGCGTGGCGTGGGCGGAGTTCCGTCGCGACGGCGGCGCCGAGGCGGCGCGCGCGTCGAGGTGGGCGCGCGCGGCGCGTTCCGAGTTGGGACGCGTGCTCCAGGCCGTGGGAAGCCGGGAGTTGGCCGGCGCCGTCAACGACGCGGCCGCTCGGCTCGCGACGGCGACGAGCCTCGACGAACTCGACCGCGTCGCGCGCGGACACGCGGAGCGGCTCGCCGGGGACGACGAGTTCCCGGCGAGCGGCCTGCTCGACGCGGCGCGGCGGGAGGCCGCGCGCGTCGCCGCCGCCATCGAGCGCATCGCGCTCGCCGCGCGCGAGGCGGACGACAAGTCCTCCCTCGACGCGGCGCGCCGTGCCGTCCGGAGCGCGGACGCGGCCGATCGCCATCGCGAGGTCCTTGCGACCGTTCGCACGGTCCTCGTGGCGAAGGCGGGGCGCGAACTCGACACGCTCGCCGCACACGAGGGCGTCCAACTCGGCCCGCCCCGTGACGACGTCCTCCGCCTCGTCGAGGAGGCATGTGACGACGCACTTCGACGCCTGCGCACGGCCATCGGGGAGGCCCTCGACGAGAGGATCGCGACCGCGCGCGACCGCCTCGATTCGGCCGGGCTGGCGGCGAGCGCCGACGACCGCCTCCTCGCGGCCGAACTCGAACGACTCGCCGGCGAGGCGGACCGGGAATCCCTGCCGAACGTCGATGCGGCGCGGCGTCGCGCGGCGGAGTTGCGGTCGCGCCTCGGCGAACACGAGCGTCGACGCGAGGAACTCTGGGAGGCGGCCCTCGGCGAGGTGTTCGAGCGGATCCTCGCCGGCGACGCCGGGGGCGTTCGTGACGTCGTCGCGCGCAAGGAGAAGGAGGCCGACGCCGCAACCGGGCCCGACCCGCGGATCGCCTCGCTGCGTTCGGCCGCCGAACCGCTCGAAGCACTCGAACGAGGGGCTCTCGAGAGCGTCGATCCCAGCGGAACGCTCGACCAGTTGCGGCTGCGACCCGGCGCGGAGGTGGCCGGCCCGTTGCCGGAGCGCCTCGTGATCCGCCGCGTGGATCTCGATCAGCGCGGGCTCGTCGTCGCGGACGCGCGGAGTCGGCAGGCGGCGACCCGTTTCCTTCCGGCGCGTGCGATCCACCCCGAGGTGCTGCTGGCGTGGGCCCGTCGGCCGTCCGGCGTCTCGCCCGAGGTCGAAGCGTTCGCCCGCCTCTCCGCGCTCGGACCGATCGACGACACCCCCGGCCTGGATCGCCGACCGGCGCTCGTCGCCCACGAGAGCGCCGCCCGTGCCTTCGCCGAACTCGGTGCGGACGGCGGGCCCTGGTCCGAGTTCGTCCAGCAGCGCCGAGATCGCATCCGGGCGGTGCAGGAGTCCCGCGAGGCGGCCGCGGCCCGCGCCGAGGAGACCGCGTCGCGTTATCTCGAGGAGGAGCGCACGATCGAGGCGAACGAGGTGTTGGAGGACCTGCTCGACGAAGGCGGGCGTCTGCGTTACACGCAGGCATTCGACGAGCGGCGCCAGCGCATCGACGTCCTCCTTTCGAGGGCCAGAGACGGCTTGGAGCGCGATCGACTGCGCGCTCTGGCTCCCGGCGCGCGCGTGCGTGCACTCGATCGCGAGTTCGTGGAGTTCCGCTTCGATCTGGACACGCCCGACGTGCAGAAGCGCAACATCCTGCACGGCCTCGGGGAGTTCGTTCGCGAGGCGGACGGAGGCGCGGTCACGCCGGGAGCAGGAACCGACCCGTACGCGTTGCATCTCCTCAAGGGCGCGGCGGGTCCCGTCCACGATCGACCGCTCTCGTTCGCGCAGATGTTCGATCCGGCGCTCCGTTTCGAGTTCGAGTTCACGATGCACACGCTGGCCGGCGCGCCGCTCGTCGCGGTGGACATGGACGGCGCCAAGCTCGCCGTCGCATCGACCGACCCGCGCGTACTCGGCCGACGTCTCCCGCCGGGCATCCCGCCCCTCGATCGCGAGAAGCGCGGCGCACCGGAGTGGGACATCTACGGCGTCGGACGAGGCGTCGGGTTCCAGACGACCCCGTTGACCACGTTCGGGTCGTCGTGGCTCGACGGGTGGTCGTGGCCGGACCACGCGGCGGCCGCGAACGAGTCGCGCTGGACGCAGGGGGGCCGGGACGACGTCGCCTCCCCGGCGCGGCGGCTGTTTGCGTTCGAGCCGGGCCGCACGTATCGCGTCAAGGTCGTCCGCAACGTGACGAATCTGCAGTTGTTCGTCGACGACGGTCTCGTCGCGGAACACGCCGTCGATGCCTGGAAGGAGATCGGCACGCGCAGCGATCGCGTCCGCACGATGCGCCTCGGCACCGGACGCATCAGCCTGCTGTCGTGGACGCCGCTGCTGATCGACGACATCGTGCTGCGCGGCGTGGTCCAGCAGGGATGGAGGGCGGAGCGCGAAGCCGCCCTAGCCGCCGACGAACGCGAACCGCGATGAGCGTGTAGGATGACCCGGAGGACCACCCCGATGAACCCCAGCGAACCGCCCACCGCCTCGGTCTCCTCGTGCTACGTCCTCCTTCGCGGCACGGGCGATCTCGCCGACGGTCAGACGCTTCGCATCGCCGAGGGGCAGAGCGTCGTCGTCGGGCGCAGCCGTTGGTGCGACTGGTCGTTGAAGCGCTCGCCGGCCTACCTGAAGGCGCGTGGCGGGGCGCGTCTCGACGTGCAGCGTTCCGTGATGTACGCGTCGGTGAGCCGCCGCCACGTGCGGATCACGTTCCATGCGAAGGATCGCGTGGAGGTCGAGAACCTCAGCGGCAACGGCACCCTGGTGGACGGGGAGGCCGTCGAACGCGTCGTCCTCGACGACGTCCTTGAGAACGCACACACCCTGCGCCTCGGTCCGCGCGGCCCCATCCTGGAGTTGGGGCCGGGGAGCCTCCCAATCTGACGCACGGCGCCTTCAGGAATGGGCTTCGGAGCCCATGCCCAGAGGCGGCCTGCCGCGCCGTCGATCGTCTCGTCCCGGTCTCACCGGGCTCGCCGCGGCGTCCTTCGGACGAGGCGCCTAGTTCGGGTGGGACGCCGCAAGGACCGCGCGGGCGCGCGCGTGGACGTGGTCGGGATCGAGCGTCGTCATGCACAGGGGCAGGTCGCAGCGACGTCGCGCACAGGGGCGGCACGCAACCTCCTCGCGGACGATCGCATCGAGGCAGCCGATCGACCCGTCGCTGCGACGACCGTACGGGCCGTAGACGGCCGGGTCCTTCGGGCCGAACAGGCCGAGCACCGGTGCACCGACGAGGGCGGCGAGGTGGAGCGGTCCGGTGTCCGGGGCGATGACGATCGCGGCGCGCGCCTGCAGTGCCGCGAGCGTCGGGAGGTCTGGCGGTTCGAGAGCCGCGATCGGAACGCCGGCCGCCGCGACCAGATCCGCGACGAGGTCGCGCTCGCCCGGGCCGCCGGTCGCCGCTATCGGCATCCCGTCGCCCGCGAGGCGGCGCGCGAGGGCGCCGAAGCGATCCGCCGGCCAGCGCTTGAAGCGGCCGAATCCGCTCGTTCCCGGATGCAGCAGCGCGAAGCCACCCGCGCGCGGAAGGCCGACGCGTTCGAGCAGCGCGTCCGCCGCCTCCTCGGTGCGCCGCTCGCGAGGGAAACCCGGATCCCTCCAGGCGAGCGGTCGTCCCACGAGCGCGCTCGCCAACGCCAGGTTCCGCTCGACGCGATGGCGCACCGTGGAAGGAACCGCGACCCGCCGGGAGAGGAAGAGGTGATTACCCTCACGACCGCCGCGGCGATCGGGGCCGCATCGCAGCGGCGCCCTCGCCAGTCGCGCGACGAGGCCGGACTTCAGGTTCCCCTGCAGGTCGAGCACCGCGTCGTACGCCTGCTCGCGCAGGCGCCCGACGAACGCCCGCCCCGAGCGCAGGCGTGACACGGAGGCCCCGCGGGACGCGCCGGCGAGTTCGCGGCGGGGGAACACCACGACCCGATTGAGGTCGGACCGAGCCTCGAGTGCGCTCGCCGCGCGATCCTCGACCACCCAATCGATCCGCGCGGCAGGCCATTGGGCGCGGAGGGCCGCGAGGGTCGGGAGGGCATGCAGGACGTCCCCGATCGCCGAGAGACGGACGATCAGGAGGCGAGGCGGACGTCCCGACGGAAGCCAGTCGATGGAGGCGTCACCGGTCAGGGCGCGGGCGGGGGTTTCGCCGGGAGGAGAGATCTCGACCGTCACGGACTCGGAGGATGCCACGGCGAGGTCGGCCGACCGCTCCCGGACGGTGCGGCAACTTTCTTGCCATGGGGCATCGAAATCGTGCCCGAACGATGCAAGGGCCTTGTCCTGCCCGGGCTGAATCGCGTTAGGATGCGAGGACTCCGCGATTCGATTCCGCCGAGCGGGTTCGAGTTGCCCTCCGGAGGGTCGCCATGATGGGTCGCCTGCGCGTCGCGTTCGTCTCATTGATCGCGGTTCTCTCGCTCGGCATGCTCGCCGACGATGCCCTGGGTCGTGGCGGGGGTGGCGGTCGAGGGGGCGGCCGAGGCGGTGGCGGTGGCGGCCGCGGTGGCGGCGCCCGTGGAGGCGGCGCCCGCGGCGGTGGTGCGCGCGGCGGCGGTGCTCGCGGGACGGGTGGCGCTCGTGGCACGGGCGGCGCTCGCGACGGGGGTGGCGCGGGTCAGGGCAAGAACGACCGTTCGAACGACAACCGGACCGATCGTTCCGCGCAGGAGTGGTCCGAACTGCGCGACGAGGAGAAGCGACGCGAGTTGCTTCAGGAACGCCGCGACACCTTGATGGACCTCGACCGGCGCGCGAATCAGGAACGCTGGCACACCGAGCGCCGTGTCGCCGAAGCCGACGCCGCCGGCACGACCGATCCGGTGCGCTGAACCACGCGGACCCCGCAGTCCTCACGGAGGTTCGCGATGCACGTACTTGTTCGGCTCGTCCTCGCGCTGGCGGTCCTCGTTCCGTTCGTAGCCGTCGCGCGATCCGAGTCGATGAGCGCGTCCTTCGCGGAAGGCGAACTCGCCCGCGAGGAGATGAAGTACCCGCTCGCCGCGGCCGCGTTCGAGCGTGCGATCACCGAAGATCCCGCCGACTTCGCCGCGCACGTTCGTTTCCAGGATGCGTCGCTCGCCGCCGGCGTCCCGATCGACACGCTCGTCGCACGGTACGCGGGCCTGATCGAGGAGCAGCCCGCGTTCGCCGAGGCGATGCAGCTCCACGCGCTGCGGCTGAAGCCGCTCGCCGAACGACTGCCCGCACTCGAGGCGATGTTGAAGGCCGGTGAGAGCAGCAATCTGCTGCTCGAGGTCGGCCGTGCCCGCCTCGCCTCCGGCGATGCTCCGGGCGCCGTCAAGGTGCTCGTGAAGGCTGTCGCCACGGCACCCGCGAGCCGGACCGACGTCCTGTTGCTCACGGCGGAAGCGGAACTCGCCGCCGGCGCGGTCGATGCCGCCCGCAAGCGTCTGGAGAACGCCCTTCGTGAGCGGCCGCAGTTCTGGCTGGCTCACCTCGCCCTGGCCCGCGCCGACCTGAAGGCCGGCGCCCACGAGGCGGCCGAGACGCGCGCGCGCACGGTCCTCGAACAGCGCCCGAGTTACGTCGCGGCGATCCTCGTCCGCAGCGAGGCTCGCGTCGGATTGAACGATCTCGAGGGCGCCCGCGCCGTCCTGGACGGCGCCGCCCGCATCGCGCCGGAGGCCCGCGAGGTCATGCTCGCGCGCGCTGACCTGCGTGCGCGGGAAGGCACCGAGGACGGATACGTCGCGGCGATGGCGATCTACCAGTCCCTGATCGAGCGCTCGCCGCAGGACACCCGCGCGATCTACGGAAAGGGCTGGGCGCTGGAGGCGCGGAAGAAGTGGCCGGAAGCGGAGGAGGCCTACCGATCGATCCTCGCGATCGAGCCCCAGCACGTCGATGCCATCAACTCCGTGGGGTACACGCTCACCAAGCAGGGGCGCGTCTCCGAGGCGCAGGTGCAGTTCAAGAAGGTGCTCTCCATCGACGCGCAGAACGTCGCGGCGATGCTCAACCTCGGCAGCACGTACGACATCCAGGGCAAGTGGAACGACGCGATCAAACTGTACGAGGCGGTCCTCAAGCTGCGGGCGCACAAGAACAACCTCCGCGCCCTCGTCAACTGCGCCTTTGACCACGAGGCGAGCGGCGCCTACGCGAAGGCCGCGAAGTTGCTCGAGCAGGCTCACGACGTCTCACCGAACGACGCGAACGTCCTCGTCTGGCTCGGCGACAACATGTACATGCAGAAGAAGTGGAAGGATGCCGAGAAGCGTTATCGGGAAGCGCTCGCGATCGACGACAAGCTGTTCTTCGGCTGGCGAGGACTCGCCTTCGTGTTGATCGAGCGCAAGAAGATCGAGGATGCGATCGGTGCGTTGGAGAAGGCGTACGCGCTGCGGCCGACCGCCCTGGAATTGCTGGTGCTGATGGGCGACCTCCACCTCGAGGAGGGGAACGCCGAGGCCGCCTACAACAAGTTCAAGGCGTACAAGGACGCGGGCGGGACCGACCCCGAGGTGCTGCAGGTCCTCGACGAACTCGCGGCGGAACTCGGCAAGTAGCCCGAGTCCCCGGCGTGGTGTCGGCGGCACCGGCGCGATACGCTGCACCTGTGAGTGACGCGCGCGCCAGGACCGGGGACCTCGAGGCGATCCGGCGACACTACGGCGTGCCGGAGAGCATCGTCCTTCGGAGCGGGCCGGGTGAGACGATCGCGTTCCTGCCCGGATTCGACGGGGCGGCCCGAGCGGTCGCCACCGCTCCGGATGCGTTGCCGCGGAGCGAGCACGGTGGGCGCGCACCGCTGCGGCGGATCGAGACCCCGGCCGGTGCCGTGTTGGCCCGTCCGGTGCGCAAGGGTGGACTCCTGCGTCGGGCACGCGGTAGGACCTTTCTCGGTCCATGGCGGCCGTTGCAGGAACTCGTGCTGCTCGTTCGGTTGCGCGCCCTCCGACTGCCGGTCGTCGAGGGAGTCGGCGCGGTGATCCGGCATGTCGGCAGACGCTGGTCGGGATGGCTGCTGACCCGCGAGGTCGGCGGGGCGATCGATCTCGCGGCGTGGCTCTGCGGCGTGCGCATCGACAGCGGGGCATCCGACGCCGACGTCGCGCGACGGGCCGGACAGGCGGTCCGTGAACTGCACGACGCGGGCGTCCGGCACGCCGATCTGCATCCCAAGAACCTCCTCCTCACCTCGACCGGCCGGGTTCTCCTCTTGGATCTCGACAAGGCGGTCGGTTTCGACCGTCCGCTCGACGAGTCCGGCCGACTGGCGAACCTGTTGCGGCTCGCGCGCTCGATCGACAAACTCGCGTTGCAGGGCGTTCGGACGAGTCCCCGCCACATGCTGCGCTTCCTCGAGGGCTATGCGGGATCGCGCGCCGCCGCGCGGTCGTGGTTCGAGCGCGTGCGCACGCGGCGTGCGCCGAGCCGCTCGTGGCAGGGAGCGTGGTGGCGGTTGACGGGACAGGCGCGACCCGCCCGCGTGGGACTGGCGGAGCGCGCTCCGTGAAGGCCTCGCCCGCGCCGCAGCGCACCCGGATCTCGGCGTGCGTCATCGCCAAGGACGAGGCCGATCGCATCGACCGCTGCCTCGCGAGCGTCGCGTGGTGCGACGAGGTCGTGGTGCTCGACTCGGGCAGCCGCGACGACACCGTCGAACGCTGCCGCCGGGCCGGCGCGCGGGTGATCGAGACCGACTGGCCGGGGTGGGTCCGGCAGAAGCAGCGTGCGGTCGAAGCCGCCGCGAACGACTGGGTGTTCGCGATCGACGCGGACGAGCGCGTGGATGAGCCGTTGCGCGCCGCGATCGAGAACCTGCGCGACGCCGGCGCGCTCGACCGCCCTGGCGCACCCGCCGCCTGGGAGGTTTGTCGCCGTGTCTGGTTCCTCGGACGCTGGATCCGTCACGGCGGGTGGTATCCGGAGTGGCGCGCGCGGCTCTTCGACCGGCGCCGCGCCCGATGGGCCGGCGTCGATCCGCACGACCGGGTCGAGGCGGACGGGGCCGTTGCGCGGATCACCGACGGGCACCTCGAACATCACACGTTCCGATCGTTCGAGGACTTCGTCGCGAAGATGAATCGGTTTGGCACCGTCTCGGCGCGAGAGAAGGACGCGCGCGGTCGCCGCGCGCGACTGTCCGACGTCGTGTTGCGTCCCCCCTTTCGGTTCTTCCGGATGTACGTGTTGCGACGCGGATTCTTGGACGGTCGTGCGGGATACATTCTGGCGCGCCTTGCGAGCACGAGCGTCTTCTTGAAGTACGCCAAGCTCTGGGACATGCAGCAGGCGAGCGGGCCCGGACGCGACGGCGCCCCGTGAAGCGCAACGTCTCGATGCGGACGGTGAGGTGGCGCGTCGGTCGGTTCCGTGGCGAGGCACGGGCCGATGCCGAGGGCCCGGTGGCGACGACCGTGCTCCCGGATCCGTCGCGCGCCGCGCACGCCGGCCGCGTGCTGCGTCGCCACCGTCATCGCGTGACCGCGCGCGTCGTCCTTCCCGGAATCGGCGCCGCGTTGCTGAAGGTTCACGAGGGCGAGGAGGGATGGCGCGCCGTCCTCGGCCGCCTGCGCGAAACGAGGGCCTCTCGCGAGTGGCGCGCGGCGCGGTACCTCGACGCGCTCGGCGTGCCGGTCGCCGAGCCCCTGGCGTGGGGCGTGTCGCGGGGGCTCTGGCGCGTGCGCACCGCGTTCTTCGCGGCGCGCTTCGTCGAGGGGCGCGTGGGCCTCGTCGAAGCGCTCGCCGCGCAGCCGCCCCGCGAGGCGGCCCGGCTTCTCCGGCGCGTCGGCGATCTCGTCGGATCGCTGCTCGCGCGGGGCTTCGTCCACGACGATCTGCACCCGGGCAACCTGCTCGTCGGTCGCGGAC
>CAZPGF010000089.1:0-11303 GCA_964586025.1 uncultured Planctomycetales bacterium | reverse complement strand
CGCGACGACCGCCGAAGAGCCCGGCTGTTCACGGACGGTGTCCTTGATGTCACCCTTGAAGCAGGCGTTCTCCTTGAAGTAGCCGTAGGTGCCCGAGGCGCTGTTGCGCCCATAGAGCACGAGCGGCCGCTTCGCCCACTCGCCGGTCAGTCCGAGCTGGCCCCAGGTCGTGATGTCGCGGTCGTAGCCACCCTTGCGGGTCTTCGAGAAGATCGCGTCGACCTGCTGGAGGGTGAGCGAGTGGATCGGGTTGTCCTTGTGGACGTACACGGCCAGCGTGTCGATGGCGGTCGCGAGCTGGATCGCCGGGTAGCCGAAGACCTTCGCGAACTCGTCGTTCTCCTTGCTCTTCGCCTCGCGGCTCATCGGGCCGAAGGTCGACGCGCCGCTGATCAGGGCCGGATAGGCGGTGCTGCTGCCCTTCCCCTCGATCTCGGGCAGGACCGCCGGGTAGTACCTCTTGAACGCCTCGGCCCAGAGGGCCATCAGGTTGTTCATCGTGTCGGAACCGACGCTCTTGATCGTGCCGGAGACGCCGCTGGTCGGACGGTAGTCCGGCAGCGCGGGATCGACCAGGCTTCCGGCGTGGGCCCCGCAGACGAGGCCGGCGATCAGGCCGACGCCAAGGATGGACCGCTTCATGAGGATTCGTGCTCCTGATGCCGGGGGAGGTCCCCGACCGGCGCACACGGGACCAAGGCGGGGTGAATGGGCGATGGACGCCGCATCAAGTCTCGGTAAAGACACGGCATCCGTTCGGGCCCGGCACCCGCCCGTGGAACTGGGCGCGACCCGATCTCCCCTGATCGCGGCGAACCCGCACGTCGGACGGGCCCCGGACCTGCGGTGTGCATACATGTCGCAACCGTCGGCCGCGCAAGGGCTTGGGATCGAACGGCGAGCGCCCGCGCCGGGCCGGGGAGCGTGACGCCCGTCGGGGGCCCGCGTAGCATGCCGACTTCGCGCCCGGGAGCGGCGGCCGTCGAGGGTCGTGACTCGCGCGCGTCGCGCCATGTTGGATCGCCCGACCCTCGTCCTGAACCGTTCCTGGATGCCGGTGGCCACGACCCCGGTGCGTCGTGCGTTGACCCTGATGGCGCTCGGCGCCGCCGGGGCGGTCGACCCCGAGGACTTTCGCCTCGCCGACTGGTCCGTGTGGCTCAACGACGGCCCGCGGTACGGGCCGTGCATTCGCGGCGTCGGCTACAGCGTGCCCGTCCCCGAGGTGATCGTGTTGCGGCGGTACGCGGGCGTTCCCCAGGCGACGGTGCCGTACACGCGGCGCAACGTCGTCCGTCGCGACGGGCTGCGGTGCCAGTATTGCGGCCGTACGCCCGGCCTTGCGTCGCTGACGATCGACCACGTCGTCCCACGGTCCCGCGGCGGCACGACGTCGTGGTTCAACTGTGTGACGGCGTGCCTGGCGTGCAACGGTCGAAAGGCCGATCGCACGCTCGAGGAGTCGGGGATGCGCCTGCTCCGTCCGCCCCACGCACCGGTGTGGCCCGGCGGGCTGGATCCGCGCGCGCTGTCAGAACGCCCCGCGTGGCAGCGTTTCGTCGCACGATCCCGACTCGACGCCATGCGCGACGAACTCGACCATCACGACCGATTGGATCGGCTCGCCGTCGGCGGTTGATGGCGCCCTCCTCGGTCGATGACGACGACGGCGACTTCGACGAGCCGGAGACGCACCTCGACGACGACGCGTACGAGGAGTTCGTTGCGCGCGAGTTCCGGGGGGACGGCGCGGTGCGCGGCGATCCCCCGATCGGCGCGATCGTCCTGCTGATCGTCCTTTCCCTTCTCGTCTTGGCCGTCGTCCTGTTGACGTGAGCCCGGCGGCGGCCGAGGGCGTCAGGCGACCCGAGCCGGTCCCTCGCGTACAACGGCCGGGCGGCGTTCGGCCGCTCGAGGAGGACGAGGTTCGTGAGTTCGAGATCCGACGCCCGCGCCGAGTGTGCCCTGCTCGACGCGCTCGCCGATGGGCCGCGCGACGTCCTCGGCTTGATCGACGTGCTGCGCCGTCAGGCGGCGTGGTTGTTGCGGGGTGGCGAAGGCGTCGTGCATCCGTTGCTGCACCGGCTCGTCCGCGCCGGGCGCATCGAGGTCGGGCCGCCCGGCATGAATCGGCTCGCGACCTACCGCGTGCCCGGTGCGCGGAGCGGCGACGATGCCGCGGACGATGGAGACGGCGCAGTCCCGGAGCAGGGTGACCTTCCGCCGATCGATCGCAAGGCGGCGGAAGGCGCGCGCCGCGTCGCACGCGGCATCGCCGACCCGGCGCATCGGGGGCGCGTTCAGGCCGACATCGGGGCGCATTGGAACGACCTGATCCGCCGCGACCGGACGTCCTCGTTCGGACGGCCGGGCGCGTGGCAGGCGTTGCTTCACCGCATCGATCGCGGGCGGCGCACCGTCGCCGTCGTCGCGGCGCCCGGGGACCTGTTCCGCCGCCTGCTCGTGCACGACGGCCTCTGGCTGCTCGGAATCGTCGGCGCGTTCCTCCTCGCCCGTGCGTTCGTCGTCGAGGTGTTTCACATCCCGTCGAGCAGCATGGAGCCGACACTCCAGATCGGCGACCGTGTCGTCGTGCGCAAGTTCGGCGCGAGGCCGACGCGCTGGGACCTGGTCACGTTCGAGCTGGGCAAGGTCACGTACGTGAAGCGAATGGTCGGGATGCCCGGCGAGACGTTTGGGATCCGCAACGGCGACCTGTACGCCGACGGCGAGTTGCTGGTCAAGCCCGATGACCTCACCGCGGCGCTGCGGCGGCCCGTGGCGCGTTGGGACTTCGCCGCGGGCGAGGGGGCGCGCGGGGCACCGCGGGAGTGGCGCCGCGTCGCCGATGGCGATCTCGTGACGTGGACGCGCGAGGCGCCGCCGTTCCGCCCGAACGGTTCCCATCTCGGCGAGAGCGGGCCGTACGGCTTCGCGATGCGGGACGGCTGGCTCGTCGTGCACGCCACGCTCGGCGGCGCCGGGACGTTGATCGCAACCGTTGCGCGCTCGCCGTTCGGATACGAGGCCGAGGATCCCGCGGCGCGCCTCGACGCCGAGGTCGGCCGGACCGGAACCCGCCTCTGGCTGCGACGACGCGACGACACGGGCTCGTGGCGAGATCCCGAAGTCCTGCTCGAGGACGTTCGCTGGGGTGCCACCGGCGAGGTCGCGCTGGAACTCGGTGTGATCGACGGCGAAGTGCGTCTCGCCCACGGCGGTCGATCGTGGCGACGGCCGATCAGCCTGCCGGACGAGCCCTTCGGCATCTCGGTCGGTACGCGGGGCCCGGATGTGCGACTCGGTGCGGTCGGTCTCGATGCGGACCAGCACTGGTCGCACGACCATCAGCTCGCCGTGCCCGGCTATCCGGCGGGCGGTCGGGTCCTGCCCCCGCTCTCCGCGTACGCCTATCGCATCCCCGACGACGCCTTCTTCGCGCTCGGCGACAACACGCTGAACAGCGACGACAGCCGAACGCTGCAAAAGGGCGCCATCCCCCTCGCCGCGATCACGGGTCCGGTGATCTTCCGGGTCTGGCCGCCTTCGCGGCTGGGCGTCCCGGACTGAAGGAGGCCCGCTCGGGGGGGCCGGCCCGCTCCCCGCGGGCCGCTCCGGCCGGCACGCCCCCCCGCGTCTCGGCCGATCGGTCCCGCCGACCCGCTCCCGCCGCGCTACCTTCACGCCCCGGCGGGGTACGGAGATCCGGCAGGTGATGGACCACGACCCCGACCAACACGTGATGGACCGGATCCAGGCCGGGGACGAGGGCGCTTTCGAAGCGCTCGTCCGCAAGTACGAGGGGCTCGTGTTCGCGCTGGCGAGGCGGTACCTCGGTTCGCGCTATCCGGACATCGAGGATGTCGCGCAGCAGGTGTTCCTGCGCATCTGGCGCGGCCGGATGGGCTTTCGCCCCGAAGCGCGGGTGAAGACCTGGCTCTACAGCATCACGGTGAACGCGTGCTTGAACGAAATCCGACGCCTGCGTACGGCGAAGCACCGAAGTGTCCGCGCGTTCACCGCGGTCTTCGGTGACGGGGAGGATGGCGGCGGATTCGAGGCGCCGGACCCGGCGCCGCCGCGCGCGGCCGGGGGCCTGGAGTACGACGAAGTGCGCCGTCGCGTCGAGGCCGCGGTCGATCGCCTGCCCAGCCAACAACGCCTCGCGATGGTGCTGACCCGCTTCCACGGCGAGAGCTACCAGGACGTCGCCGAGGTGTTGAACACCACGGTATCGGCCGTGAAGTCGCTGCTGACCCGGGCACGCGCCGGTCTTCGCGAGTCGCTGGCCGATCTGCTCGAAGTGATGCCCGGCATCGCCGAAACGAGGACCCGCTCCGGATGAATGCCCAACCCGACCCCCTCGATTCCCTCCTCTCGCACTACCCCGATCCGGCGGTCCCGGCCGGGTTCGCCGAGCGCGTCGTGGCGGCGGCCCGTGGGGCGGCTCCGCCCGGGCGTCGCTTCGGCGGCCGGGGCTTGGTGCGCCTGATCGGCCTCGCGGCCGCCGCGGCGGTTGTCGCCGGCGCATCGGTTCTGTTCTTCGCGCGGCGCGACGAACCGTCTCTCACGACTCCCGCGAGCGTGGCCGCGCTCGACGCGGTGCCGGCGGCGGCTCTCGAAGACGACGTGCTGCTCGACTTGTTCGTCGGTCTGGACGACGGCGCCTTCGAGGCCTTCCTGGCCGGCGATTACGACGATCTGGCGACCGAGGGGGCGGGATGAGCGCGTCAACGATTCGCTGGGCCTGCGGCGCCTGGCTGGCCGCCTCCCTCGCGTTCGCGGGGGCCGGTCGCGCGGATCCGCCGTCGACGGAGTCGGCGTTGGAGCGGTTGAGTGAGGCCGAACGGGACGCGTTGCGCCGCAAGTTCCCGCAGTGGGACGAATGGGATGTGGAACGCCGCGAGCGCGTCGCACGCCGCGTGCTGACGTTGCGCGAGATTCCGCCCGAGCGCCACGGCGAACTGTACGAACGCGCCCGTCGTTGGCGGGAGCGTCCCGCGGACCGGCCGCCGGGCGGCGTTGCCGCGCACGCGGCGTTGGTCGGAGGACTCCTCGGCGAACGCCTCGTCCAAGCCCTCCCGGAGGAGGTCGCCGCACGTCTGGTGAAGCCCGGAACCTCTCGCCAGCGCCTGGGGCATCACCTCGTTCGTCTCGTCTGGCCGCGGATCGCGGAGTTCGAGGGGCGGCGTCTGGTGGAGGGAGGACTCGAGGATCTTCCCCCGCCGTTCCTCGCGACGGAGGAGGGCCGGCGGTTGGCCGATGCCGTGGCCGAGGTCCGCGCGGCCGATCTCGATCGGCCGGACGGACGCCGCCGCCTGGTCGATCTCGGCCATCGCGCGATCGGACTGCGGATGGACCTCTTGCGTCGTCGCGTGGGCGGGCCGCACCTCCCTCCCGAGGCGGCGCGGCGTCTCGCCGACCTGCTCTGGGAGCGGTGGCGCGCGCCCTGCGAGGACGCCTTGTCCCGGTTGCGTACCGGCGGCGGGGAGGTCGTACTCGACCTGATCGCTCGCCGCGAGGCCGCCGTCCAGGTGTTCGCGCTCGAACAACTCGCCCACGGGGTGCTCGCCGGTGACGACCACGCCGAGGCACGCGGTTGGGCGGATCGGCTCGTCCGCCACCTGCTCGTCCACACGATCGGTGCGGACGCCGCCGCGGTCGCCGCGCTGCCGTCGCCCGGCGATGCGGCGCGCGGTCCTGCCATTCGTCGGCTGCTCGGCCCGGTTCGCGGGATCCCGCGCCGACCTCGCTGACGAGCGGCATCGACGGGTCGGGCGACGTAGGCTCTCAGGCGATGGCCGCCTCTTCGCCTTCGGTGATCGACGTCTCGCTCGTTCAGTTCGCGCCGCGCTTCGGCGCACGCGACGAGAACCTCGACGCAATCGAAGCGGCCGTCGGCGACCTGCGGTCCGACCTCGTCGTGCTCCCGGAACTCGCGACGAGCGGCTACTCGTTCATCGACCGGGCCGAGGTGGCGGCTGCTTCGGAAACGTTTCCCGACGGGCCGACGACGGCCCGCTGGCTCGCCCTCAGTCGTCGCACGGGTGGGTTCGTCGTGGGCGGGTTCGTCGAGCGGGAAGGTGACCATCTGTACAATGCAAGCGTCATCGTGTCGCGGGGTCGGGCGCTCGGAACCTACCGCAAGGTTCATCTGTTCGGCTTCGAGCGGGAGGTCTTCGACCCGGGCGATCGACGCTTCGCGGTCCACGCGGACCACGGACTCGTCGTGGGAACGATGATCTGCTTCGACTGGGTCTACCCCGAGGCCGCGCGCTCGCTCGCGCTGCTCGGGGCCGACGTGATCGCGCACCCCTCGAACCTCGTACTGCCGGGGAGGTGCCAGGCCGCGATGCCGATTCGCGCGATGGAGAACCTCGTCGCGACGGCGACCGCGAATCGCCACGGCGTCGAGTGTCGCCCGCCCCGACCCCGACTCGCCTTCACGGGGGAAAGCCTGCTCGTCGAAGCGGGCGGTCGGGTCGTCGCGCGAGGCCCCGCCGACGGGCCGGCAATCGTCCGCGGCACGATCGACGTCAGCGCGTCGCGACTGAAGCGCTTTCCGTCTGGAAACGACCTCATCCGCGAGCGTCGTCCTGATCTGTACATCGGAGGACCGCCCTAACCCCCTGTGGCGAGCCGGGTTCCGGACTTGACGAGAAAAAAAGTGAACACGGTTGGCCAGGTTCTGCCGATGGGCTAGGGTTCCCCTGCCCACGGTGGGAGCCGAGGGTGGAGCGCGGAGGCGGCCCGATCCCGGGAGGGGCGGTCGGCTTTGCATCCGATCTTTCGATACCCCGTCAGGCCATGGATGAAACGGCAAAGCCGGCGAAAGCCGGTGGCGCAAAGCTAGAGGGCCTTCCCGCGCGGGACTTCACCCGCCCCGCGGCGATGGCAGCCAGCTACCAAACCATGGCGCATGGAACGTGGGGGGCCGTCGTGCCGCCCCGTCCTGTCGCCACCTCATCCCCAAGCCTGGGTTCGGCCCGTAGCGGCCGATGCGGGGGGTGACGTGGTGGACCGAGGTCATTCGACCTCACGACAGGACGGGAGCAGGGCCATGAAGAAGATCCGTGACGCGGACTATCGCCAACTCTGGGAAGAGTACGCGAGGACGCACGACCCCGAGTTGAAGCGCGAGATCACCGCGGCGTACTTCCCGCTCGTCAAGTACCTCGCCGAACGGATGGTCGCGACGTTGCCCGCGAGCGTCGATGTCGATGACCTGGTCAGCATGGGAACGTTCGGCTTGATCGAGGCGATCGACCGCTTCGACCTGTCCCGTGGGATTCAGTTCAAGACCTACTGCACGTCCCGGATTCGTGGTGCGATCCTCGACAACCTCCGAGCCAACGACTGGGTGCCGCGCCTCGTTCGCCTGCGAACCAACCTCGTCGACAAGACCTTGCGCAAGCTCTACGCGGAGCTCGGTCGCGAGCCGACCGATCCCGAGATGGCCAACGAGCTCGACATGTCGATGTCGGAGTACCAGGCATTGCGCCGCGAGGCCTGCCCGACCGCCGTGCTCTCGTTGACCGACGACAGTGCGAGCGATGACGGGGAGGGCGGCAGCACCCGCATGGTCGATCTGATCCGCGACGAGGACGGCGATGAGCCCCGCGTGAAACAGCAGCTGCGCGACGTCAAGGAGTTGCTCTTCAAGAGCCTCTCGGAGAAAGAACGCGTCGTGATTCAGTACTACTACTTCGACGGATTGAGCATGCGCGAGATCGCGGGAATGCTTCGTCTCACCGAGAGCCGGGTCTGCCAGATCCACAGCAAGGTGATCCGTCGCCTGCGCGAACTGCACGGCTCGCGCCGCGCCGAACTGTTCGTCTGATCGACGCCCCATCGCGCCGCCCCGGCCGCACGCGACCGGGGCGGCGTTGTTCGGACATCCGATCCCTACGTCCCGGACGCCCCGTCGGACGCGCTATCCGCCGTGCCGTCGCCGGTCCGTGCCGGCGGAGGAGGCGTGGTGGCGTCGGGATTGGGCGTGGCCGCCGCGGCTTCCTCCACCGGCGCGGCTGCGCTCGCCAGGGCGTCGAGGTCGGCCTCTTCCTCGGCCAGCCAGATCTCGTCCGGCTCGGTGCCATCGACATCCTCGCGGAGATCCGCGTAGACGTTGGCCGAGGCGCCGATCAGATAGAACACCGCGTATCCGAAGAAGACGATCCACGCGATGTTCAGCACCGCCCACCACACGATGGTGGTGATCCAGTCGTGCCACTTCGCCTTGGTGACGGTGCGGATGTCCTTGGCGAACGGTTGGCTGGCCGGCGCGGCGGCGCCGGGTCGGTACCCCGTCATGTCCTTCAGGTCCGCGAGCAAGGTCTTGTCGTCGTTGCCGAAGTCCTGGTAGGCCTTGGAATCGGGTCCCGGAGCGGCCGTCAGGATGCTCAGGTTGTCGCGCACGACGCCGAGATCGACGGTGTGCGTGAGCGTGTGCGAAAACCAGTGTCCGACGAGGAGGATGACGCCGGTGAAGAGGAAGATCAGGAAGTAGTTCCAGAACACCTGCAACGGACGCGCGAACACGTAGGAGAACGCTCGGCTCACGGCATCGAGGCTGCCGTTCACCTCCCACGCCGCGGCGGCGCCGATCAGCGGAAAGCCGACGAGGCCGCCCAGGGCGATCAGGAGGATCAGCAGGGTGGAGATCGCCGCGAGCGGGATGAGCACGAGGCTGAGGATCTGGCCGATCGCGGGGATCGACAGCACGAGTCCGGCAAGCGCGTTGCAGCCGACGAACAGCCCGATCAGGCCCGCGACGATGACCGGGACGAGCAGCAACGTCGGCCAGTGCTTGAACGCGAAGCGCAGCGCCTGGCCGATCGACAGCCCTTCGTCACGCGAGATTCGCAGCGCGACGATTCGCGCGACGGCGAGGGTGAAGAAGGTCCAGACGCCGACGAACCACACGCCGCCTGCGAGGTCGTGCCAGAACGTGTAACCGCCGTTGCGGACCTCGGCCAGGTCGAGGCGGAAGACCGACCGGAAGGCCCCCTCGATCCCCTCGCCGAGGTGGGGAATCGGGCCGAGCAGGCGAGTGAGCCATCCGAGGAACGCGCCGGAGAGGCTTTGCTTGTCGAACAGGCTGCTGAGCAGCGAGTCGCCTCCCCACCACACGAGGTAGCCGAGCGCCGCGATCAGGACCGCCCGGAAGTCGAACGGGACGCGCGGGGCCCGGAAGAACGTCCGGGGCAGAAGGCTCGGGTTGTACGGGTTCGCCATGGATCCTCCCTCTGGGTCGCCGGCGGCGTGCGTCGCTCTTCGGATCGGCGCCGCCCACGGGGCGGTCCCCGGCCCTCGGCGCGGGATTGTAGGGGACCACGCCATCCGAACCCCGGATCGTCCGGCGTCCGGCGTGCCTCGCGGCCCACGCCCGTACGGCGCGTGATGGCGGATCGTGGCGCAATCGTCGCGGGTACGGCAGGAGGGTAGGTGCCGTACAGGCCCGACAGATCGGCGTGCCGCGTGATCCGGTGCCGACCCGCTGCGCCCGGCCCGCTGTGTGTCCGATCCAGGTCCGTGGGCGCGGGGGCGTCCCCGGGAGGGCCCGAACCATGACCGTGCTTGGATGGCCGACCGCGAGGGTGCGATCGGCGCTCGCGCTCGCGCTCGCGCTCGTGGCCGCTGCTCCGGCCCGCGCCGAGGAGACCGCTCCGCCCACGGCGCCCACGGCGCCGCCGGCCGCGCCGGCCGCGCCGGCCGACATCGTCGAGCCGAGGCCGGAACTGTCCTTCCTCAACGAAAGCGTGATCGAGCGCGCCGACGGTCGGGTCGCCTTCTTCTACCGCACCAACTTCATCACGCCGTCCGATCTTGTCGCCGCGCTCAAGTCCTCCGGCTTCTCGGCCCTGTTGAGTGCGGGTGACACGAAGACGAAGGCGGCCGATCCGCTGCGCGTCGTCGATCGGCAGAACGCGGTGATCTTGGAGGGCGACCCGGACTCGGTGAACCTCGTCCTCGAGGCCATCGCGTACTTCGACGTCGCCGCACCGCAGGTCTTCGTCGAGGCGAAGATCGTCGAGGTGACCCACGACTCGAACTTCGAGGTCGGTCTCGACTACGTCTGGGACCGGACGGACGTCGGTCCCGAGACCTTGTTCCGCGGGGCTGGCGCCATCCTCAATCCGCCCGCGTCGCTTCAGTCGGCCTACCCCCCGCGTTTCCCGTTCCAGGGCACCGATCTCCTGTTCGGGTTCGTCGGCAAGGACCGCGAGCGCTACGGTGCGCTGGACGTGCGCCTCCAGGCGATGCAGATGAGCGGCAAGGCCGAGGTGCTGTCGCGTCCGAGCATCATCGCGACCCAGGGAATCCTGGCCGAGGTGACGACCTCCGAGGATCGCCCGGTCGTGACGCTCGCGTCGGCGATTCCCAATCATCAGACGTTCACATCGACCTCCGCGAAGAGCGGGATCAATCTGAGGGTCACTCCGAAGCACATCGGCGAGGCGTACGTCACCCTCGAGATCGAGCCGGTCGTGAACGGCCTGGCCGGGCTTGCGACCAACACGCCCGGCGGCACCTTTGCCCCGATCACGACGCTTCGCCGGGCGAAGACGACCGTCACCTTGGGCGACAAGGAAACGCTCGTGATCGGCGGTCTGTACACGAATTCCGGCACGATGGAGAAGGCACGCACGCCGTTTCTTTCCGATCTCCCGCTGCTTGGCGAGATTTTCACGCGTACCCGCGAGACCAAGGTCAAGACGGAACTGATCTTCATCCTGACGCCGACGATCGTCCGCAAGACGAGTGAGTTGAAGGTGGTCGTGCCACCGGCAGAACTCGAGCGTCTGGATCGCGTCCAGGGAGAACCGGCCAAGGCGAAGTGCGGTTGCCCGCCGTCGCCCCCGCCGCAACTGCCGCCTCCCCCGGGATGGGGCGCCCGGTTCCTCGACGAGTAGGTGTGGACTTGTTGCGGTGTCTCGCCGCAGCCTGGCTCTTCGCGCTGGGAGCGTGCACGTCGCACGTCACAACGGAGTTGCCGGTCGTCGATGCGTCGACGTTCGCGCTTCGCGAGGAGTCGCGCCTCGCGGATGCGGCGGACCACGACGACGTGCTGGTCGTCGGGGGGCCGTGGGAGCGCTTCGTCCCGCCGCGCGCACTACCGCCTGCGTCACCCGCGCCGACCTACGACTCGGCGCTGCTCGCGCGCGGCGCGGAGGAGGCCCTTCCGGAAGACCCGCGCGAGCGCGCCCTCGCGAAACTGCTCGCACGGGGGGAGCGTTCGTCCGCGCCGCAGCGTCCGCCGATGGCGATCCCCGTACCCCGGTCGGGGAAGTTCCTGCGTATCG
>CAZPGF010000088.1:0-11483 GCA_964586025.1 uncultured Planctomycetales bacterium | reverse complement strand
CGCGACCACGCTCACCGAGGCGGGCTACGTCGGCGAGGACGTCGAGAACATCCTCCTGAAGCTGCTCCAGGCCGCCGACTTCAATCGCGAGCGGGCCGAGTACGGCATCATCTACATCGACGAGATCGACAAGATCAACCGAACGACGCAGAACACCTCGATCACGCGCGACGTCAGCGGCGAGGGCGTCCAGCAGGCGCTGCTCAAGATCATGGAAGGGACGATCGCCAACGTGCCTCCGCAGGGTGGCCGAAAGCATCCCGAGCAGCAGTACATCCACCTCGACACGTCGAACATCCTGTTCATCTGCGGCGGCACGTTCTCCGGACTGGAGGACATCGTGGCGCGCCGCGTCGGTACGGCGCGGATCGGATTCGGCTCGACGACGGCCAGGGGCCCCCACCCCGTCGCCGAGGAGGTCGACGCCGACGAGGTCGCCCGCTCGCTCCTGCTGCGCGCCGTGGAGCCGCACGACCTGGTCGAGTTCGGGATGATCCCCGAATTCGTCGGCCGGCTGCCGGTCATCGCGACGCTCGATCCGCTCACCCGCGCCGACATGCTGCGCGTCCTCACCGAACCGAAGAACGCGCTGGTGCGCCAGTACCAGCAGATGTTCGGCTACGAGGAGGCGGAGATCGAGTTCGACGAGGACGCGCTGCTCGCGATCGCCGAGAAGGCCAAGCGCCGGGACACGGGCGTTCGCGCGCTGCGCTCGATCCTCGAAGACCTCCTCCTCGACACGATGTTCGAACTGCCCGACGCGCCGCGCGGCACGCGCTACCGCGTCACGCGCGAGGCCGTCGAGGGCCGCGAGCCGCTGCGCAAACTCGCGAAGCGTCGCAAGACCGGATCGTAGGGCGTGCGATGAACGCGGGCGCGCGTCCGCCGACGGCCGACCTGCCGGAGTCCCTCGCCGAGCGCCTCGCCGCCTGGGGCGAGCCGCCGTTCCGTGCGCGGCAGTTGTTTCGGGCGCTGCATACCGAGGGCCGCCTGGACGCGCGCTCGATCACGACGCTTCCGGCCGAGTTGCGCGAGCGTCTCGCCGCGGAAGCCCCGCCCGCGACGACGCTCCGCGAACGGCTGGACGCCCCCGACGGAACGACGAAGCTCCTCGTCGGGCTCGCCGACGGCCTCGCCGTCGAAACCGTCCTGATCCCGGAGAAGGATCGCGTGACGGTCTGTGTCTCGACCCAGGTCGGCTGCCCGATCCGCTGCGTGTTCTGCGCGTCCGGTGTTCGCGGCCTCGTCCGCAACCTCGACGCGGCCGAGATCGTCGAGCAGTTGATCCACGCCCGCGCGCTGCTCGGCCGGCGCCCGACCCACGTCGTGTTGATGGGGATGGGCGAGCCGTTGCTGAATCTCGATGCGGTGGTGCGGGCGATCCGCATCTGGACCCACCGCGACGGCCTCGCCCTGAGCCCCCGCCGGATCACCGTCTCGACGGCGCTCGTGCCCGCGCGGATCGACGCGCTCGCGGCGGAGAACCTCGGCGTGAACCTCGCGGTGTCGCTGCATGCGCCCGACGACGCGACAAGGGCCGTGCTCGTCCCCGGCTCCCCGGCCGGGCGCGTTGCCGGACTGATCGACGCCGCGGTCCGCTTCGCGCGGACGACGCGTCGTGACGCCACGATCGAGTACGTGCTGATCGCCGGGGAGAACGACCGGCCCGAGCACGCCGAAGCCCTCGCCGACGCGCTCGCGGGAACGCCGTTGCACGTGAACCTGATCCCGTTCAACCCCGTCGCCCACCGCCCCGACTTGAAGGCGCCCTCCGGCCTCGCGGCGACCGGTTTCGCCCGCCGCCTCGCCGCACGCGGGATCCGCGTGACCCTGCGCACCCGCCGCGGCGACGACATCGCCGCCGCCTGCGGCCAACTCGCCCTGGAGCGCGCCGTAGGCGAGACCGCCCCCTGAATCGCGGGGGCGCGTTGGTGGGCCCTTCACCCTTCGGATCCGCGGCTCCGCCGATCCGGGACGCCGAGGCCGCGGGCCCTACGGCGTCGGCGCGTCAGTCCACGTCCTGTTCGCGGCGGAGCCGATCCAGGACCTCGCCGACGACCTTGGGGTCGCCTTTTCCGCCGAGCAGCTTCATCGCCGCGCCGAACACCCGTCCCCTCGCCCGGTCGTTGCCCGCCACGTACTCGGCGAAGGCCTTCGGCTCCGCCGCGGCGGCACGGCGCACCGCGTCCTCGACGGCGCCCGCGTCGTCGACACGGGCGAGACCGCGCTCCGCGACCAGCCGGGAGGGTGACGCCCCGGTGCGAAGCGCTTCGCGGAATACCTCCTGGGCGGTGCGGCGCGTGATCGAACCGGCGGCGAGCAGATCGAGCAACTCACCGAGGCCATCCGGTCCGAGCGGGACGTCGGACAGGGACAGACGTTCGTCGTTGACGTGGCGAAGGAGTTCGGTGCCGACCCACGCGGCCACCGTCCGCGCGTCGCGCGAACCCGTCGGCCCCTCCAGCGCCCGCTCGAACCATCGGGCGAGGGCCGGGTCGGCGGTCAGGACTCCCGCGTCGTAGGGCGTGAGTTCCAGCACCTCGACGTAGCGAGCCCGCCGCGCCCGCGGCGGCTCGGGCAGCGCGGCGCGCTCCTCCTCGACGAACTCGACCGGAATCCGGAGCGGCGGCAGGTCCGGCTCCGGAAAGTAGCGATAGTCGTCCGCCGACTCCTTCGAGCGCTGGTGCACCGTGACCAACCGCACGTCGTCGAATCCGCGCGTCGACCGCGGTGTGTTGGCGGCGGTCTCGCCGTGGCGTTCGTACGCTTCGGCCTGGCGCTTGGCCTCGAACTCGATCGCGAGTCGCACCGCGGCCACCGAGTTGATGTTCTTCACCTCGACGATCGGCGTGCAATCGCCGTTCGGGTAGACGAGGTTGACGTTCGGCTCGCAGCGGAGATTGCCCTCCTGCATGTTCCCGTCGCTCGTGCCGAGCCAGGCGACGATCTCCCGCAACGCTTCGACGTACCGAACGGCCTCGTCGGCGCTGGCGAGGTCGGGCTCGCTGACGATCTCGAGCAGCGGCGTGCCCGCACGATTCAGATCGATCCGGCTCTTGGTCCCACCGAGGTCGTGCGTGCTGCGCCCGGTGTCCTCTTCGAGATGGGCACGTCGGATCCGCACACGCTTGGGCGATCCGTCGTCGCCGTCGATCTCGATCGCGCCGTCGACGCAGAGCGGTCGGTCGTACTGGCTGATCTGATAGCCCTTCGGCAGATCGGGATAGAAGTAGCTCTTGCGGTCCCACTTCGTGTGGGTCGCGATGCGACATCCCAGCGCGAGGCCCGTGCGAATCGCCAGCCGCACCGCTTCCCGATTGAGGACCGGCAGCGCGCCCGGCAGACCCGCCGAGGTCGGATCGAGCAGCGTGTTCGGATCGGCGCCGAACGCAACGGGGCTCGACGAGAAGCACTTCGTGCGGGTCTTCAGTTGGAGGTGGACCTCCATGCCGATCATCACGCGCGGTCCGGCCGACGTCATGCCGCCCCCTCGGGCGCCACGCGGCGACAGAGCGCAAACTCGCGTTCCAGACACGCGGCGACGTCGAACACCAGCGCGTCCGCGCCGACCGGCCCCTGGATCTGGAGTCCCAGCGGGAGGCCGTCTTCGCCCGTTCCCGCGGGGATCGAGATCGCCGGCAGCCCGGCGAGGTTCGCCGAGACCGTGAGGACGTCCGAACGGTACATCTCGAGAGGATCGCCGGTCTTCTCGCCGAGGCGGAACGCGGCCGTCGGCGTCGTTGCGGACAGGAGCACGTCGCAGCGCGTGAACGCATCGGCGATCGCCGAGGCGAGCGCGGTCTGGGCGCCGCGCGCGTTCTGATAGAACGCATCCGCGTACCCCGCCGACAGGGCGAACGTTCCGAGCAGGATCCGGCGCTTCACCTCCGCCCCGAAGCCCTCGTCGCGGGTCTGCGCGTAGAGGCGTTCGAGCGAATCGGCCGCAGCGCGACGGCCGTACCGCACGCCGTCGAAGCGCGCGAGGTTGCTCGACGCCTCGGCCGGGGCGACCACGTAGTAGATCGCGATCGCGTCGGCCACCGCGGACAGCGAAAGGTCCACGCGCACCGCTCCCGCCTCCTCGATGAGTCCGCGCAGCGCCTCGGCGGCGCGCACGCCCGGGGCGTCGGCGATGCCCGGCGCGGTGGACATCTCGGCGACCCGGCCGACGCGCAACCCACGGAGCGACGACGTGCTCGTGCCGCGTTCGCCGACCTCGATCGAGAACGCGCGCGACGTCGCATCGAGGGGGTCGCGGCCTTCGATCGTCGCCTGGAGGAGTCGGGCGTCGTCGACGCGACGCGCGATCGGGCCGATCTGGTCCAGACTGGATGCGAACGCGACCAGGCCACTGCGCGAGACGCGCCCGTACGACGGCTTGAAGCCGACGACGCCGCAAAAGGCCGCCGGTTGGCGAATGCTTCCCCCGGTCTCGCTTCCGAGGGCGAGCGGCACGAGGCCCGCGGCGACCGCCGCGGCGCTGCCCCCGGACGACCCTCCGGGAACGCGCCCGAGATCGTGGGGATTGCGGGTGGGTCCGAACGCGCTGTTCTCCGTCGAAGAGCCCATCGCGAACTCGTCGAGGTTCGTCTTGCCGACCACGATCGCGCCAGCCGCCTCGGCCCGTTCGACCGCCGTTGCCGAACGCAGGGGCGTCCACGAGCCGAGGATTCGGCTGCCGCACGTGAGCGGCAGGCCCTCGACCTCGAGGTTGTCCTTCACGGCGAGCGGCACGCCCGCGAGCGGACCCGGATCGCGCCCGGCGCGGACGGCCCGATCGACGGTGCCGGCCGCCTCCCGCGCGCGGTCCTCGCACACGTGCAGGAACGCGTGGAGTTCGCCGTCGCGGGCGCGGATCCGGGCCAGGCTCTCTTCGACGAGCGCCCGCGCGGTCAGGGGGTCGGCGGGATCGCGGACACGCGCCGCCTGCTCGGCGACGGGGAGATCGAGCGCGGCGCTCACGCGGGCTCCGCGTCGCCATCGGCGAGGAACCGCGGCACGACGAAGAACGACCCGTCGCCGGCCGGGGCCTGGCGGAGCAGGCGAGGGAGGTCGAGCGTCGGCCCGGGGACGTCGTCCCTGAGGTCGGCGAGGTCGATCGCCCCGCCGAGATCCGACCCCTCCGGGTCGGCCCGTCCCGCCCGGGCGCCGGGCAGGGTCGAGACGCGCTCGACGTAGTCGAGGATGGCCGCCATCTGGGGGACGAGGTGACGAACCTCGTCGTCGGAGAGGGCGATCCGCGCGAGGGAGGCGATATGCCGGACCAGTCGATCGTCGACGTGCACGCGAGCCTCCCGCCCCGGCGATCCGGGACGCCACGGGATTGTGGTGGGGAAGCCGCCGCCGCACCAGCCGATCCCGGGCGGATCGAGGCGTGCGACCCTCGTCCGCGCCACCGGCCCGGTCCATGCGACGATGCCGGCCCGGAGGTTCCCATGGCACCGATGTGTTCTCGTGTCGGACGGACGCCGGTCACCGGCGTCGCTCTCGTTGCGCTCTGCGTCGCCCTGTTCGGTTCCGCGCAGAGGGCCCGCACCGAGGAGGCGCCGCCTCCCGCGCAGGCCGGGGACACGATCACATGGGCCGAGGGCGTGTCGCGCGCGTTCGAGATCGCGCTCGCGCGCAACAAGATCGTCATGATCTGCATCAACAGCACGCGCGTCGATGGCGGCCGCAAGGAGCCCGCCGCGGAGGCGTTGCGCGAGATCGTCTACAAGGACCCGCAGATCGTCGGACGCTCGCGGGACTTCGTGTGCGTGTTCCTCGGCGCGAACTCCAGCGGCGACGACTTCGGCGAACTGAAGGTGCGCTTCGGGATCGACGGCTTCGTGGTCTCTCCGCAGCACATCTTCGCGCGACCCGATCACAAGGAGGGCGATCCCCTCGTCCGACTCGAGTACTGGCCGTACGGCCGCGGCAAGGAAGCGATCGACGCACTGATCGGTCTGATGGACCAGGCGACGGAGAGGTGGAAGGCGCTCGGCGGCGTGCCGACACCGCCGCCCTCGACGGGCGGGACGGAGGGCGGCGCCGTGCCGCCCGACGGCACGCCGGGGGCCACCGCGCCGGCCGATCCCGCCCGACGCGATGCGCCCCCCGACGCCGAGGCGCGTGCCGCGTGGATCCAGGACCTGATCGGCATCGTCCGAGCGGGTCCGACGACGCGCCGCATCGAGGCGATCCTCTCGCTGTTGACGAACGACCAGGACGGGGACGCGCTTCGACCGCTGCTGGCGCTCCTGGCCGACCCCGAGACGGCGAAGCATCCGCAGCTCCTGGTCGATCTCCTGCGCGGCCTCGGTCGCCCCGCGCTCCACGCCGCCGTGGAAGGCGTCGCCGCGCATCTCGGTCACAAGGAGTCGTCGGTCCGCGCGAACGCGGCGGTCACGCTCGAGTACATCGGCGCGCCGGCCGCGCTGGAAGCGCTGACCAAGCAGGTCAAGCGAGAGAGGGAGCCGATCGTTCAGAGCCACATCTGGCGCGCGATCGGCCGTTGCGGTGCGGGCGAGTCGAAGGTCGCGGCCCAACTGCTGCGGGCCGCGGCCGACGCGAAGGACGGCGACCTGACGACCTTCGGACCGCTGATCGCACTCGCGTACTTCCAGCGCGACGAAAAGGCCGCGCGCGGCGTCGAGAAGATGGCCGGGAAGCTCGGCCCCCCCTCCTTCGGTCGGCGCGGCGGCGGGCAGGGCACCACGCTCCGCTCGACGATGATGTGGGTGCTCGCGCGGATCGGTGATCCGAAGACCGCCGAGTTCGTAAAGGAACGCATGCTGGGTCCGCTCGAGCACGTCCAGAGCCCGTGGATCGGTCGGACGCGCGACTTCTATCGCGCCGTCGTCCGCGCCTGCGAGGGCGATGCGTCCGCGGTCAGCGACGTCGAGAACGGACTCCGGTTCATCCTCGGGATGGGCGTCGGCAATCCCCTGCAGGACGCCGCGCGCAAGGGCCGTCCCGACGTCGGCTTCACGCCCCTGTTCGACTGGGAGGTGGGCGGCGGGAATCAGGACGGGGCGTGATGACGTCCCGACGCGCTACCGCGGCCCGAGAAACGCCTCGCGGTAGTAGCGCAACTCCTCGATCGACTCCCGGATGTCGGTGAGCGCCTCGTGCAGGCCCGCCTTGGGCGGCGGGTCGTAGGCGCGGGGATACCAGCGTCGCACCACCTCCTTGATCGTGGAGACGTCCACGTTCCGGTAGTGCAGATGGTCGTGCAGGCGCCGCATGTGCCGCCACAGGAAGTGGCGGTCCGTGTGGATCGAGTTGCCGCACAGCGGACTCTGTCGGGGCAGCGTCCAGTCCTCGAGGAAGGCGAGGGTGCGCGCCTCGGCCTCGACGACGTCGATCGAACTCGCGCGAACGCGGTCGAGGAGGCCGTTTCGCCCGAACTGATCTCGGCTCCACTCGCTCAACGTCGCGAGTTGCCTCTCGTCGTTGTGGATCGCGATCACCGGACCCTCGGCGAGGATCTTGAGGTTCTCGTCGGTGACGATCGTCGCGATCTCGATCACGTGACAGACGTCCGGATCGAGTCCGGTCATCTCCAGATCGATCCAGACGAGATGGTCGGGGTGCTTCGGCATCGCGCTCCGCCGGCGTTCGGGTCCCGGCCGGCACGGCGCGCCGGGAGACACCTCCCGGCGCTCCCCGCGACCGTTCGGGGGAGGCTACCAACGGTCCTCGGCCGGGAACCCTTGGGAGTCACCGCGGAAGGGCGTAGCGTTCCAGGCTTGGACGCATCCCCGCTCGGCGCTGCGCCACAGCAACTTTCGCTCGTCGTGCCGGTCCACGACGAGGAGGGCAATCTGTTGCCGCTCTGGGAGGAGATCGTCGCGTTGCTCGCGACCCTCTCCATCCCGTCCGAGGTCCTGTTCGTCAACGACGGCAGCACGGATCGAAGCGGCGCGATCCTCGACGAACTCCAGGTGCTCGATCCGCGCGTGCGGGTGATCGACCACCCGCGGAACCTGGGTCTCACCGCGGCGCTCGCGACAGGCTTCCGTCATGCGCGGGGCGACGTGATCGGCATGCTCGACGCGGACATGCAGAATCCCCCCGCCGAGATCGCCAAGTTGCTCGCTGCCCTTCCGGGAAACGACATGGCGATCGGCTGGCGTCGCGACCGCCACGACTCGTGGCGGCGGCGCATGCAGAGCCGCATCGCGAACGCGTGGCGCAATCGACGCACCCACGAGAACGTCCACGACATCGCGTGCGGCCTCAAGGTCTTCCGCGCGGCGATCCTCGACCACGTCAAGCTGTTCGACGGGATGCATCGGTTCCTGCCGACGCTCGCGCGGATGGAGGGGTACACGATCGTCGAGGTGCCCGTCGCGCACCGCCCGCGGGCGTCCGGACGCAGTCACTACGGCATGTGGAATCGACTGCGCAAGGGACTTCGCGACGTGAAGGCGGTGCGCTGGATGTGGGCGAACCACCTGCCGCGCGTCGGGACCGAGCGCCCCCGGCGCCCCTCCTGACCGTCGCCCGATGCTCGTTGTCGGGTTCCAGCTCTACGACGCGATCGGCTGGCTCGGACAGATCCTGTTCACGCTTCGCGTCCTCGTGCAATGGCGCGCGAGCGAACGCGCCGGTCGCAGCGTCGTGCCGCGGAGTTTCTGGACGATCTCGGTCCAGGCGACGCTGCTGCTGCTCGTCTACCAGGGCTTCCATCGCGGCGACCCGGTGTTTCTCGCGGGCCTGCTCGTCAACCTGGCGATCTACGTGCGGAACCTCTCGCTGCTGCGCGCGACGAACGACGAAGCGGTCCGGGGGCCACGACGAGGCGGTCCGTGGCTGCCCCTCGCCTCGGGCTTGGTCGCGTTCGCCGTGTTCGTCGCCGTGACCCACGAGCGACTCGCGTTCGACACCGACCCGGCCTGGCTCGCGGTGGGCTTCGCCTCCCAGGCGATCTGGAGCAGCCGGTTCGTGCTCCAGTGGATCGCCAGCGAGCGTCTCGGCGAGAGCCACCTGCCGCCCGTGTTCTTCTGGATGAGCCTCGTGGGGTCGGTCGGATTGTTCGCGTATGCGGTGCATCAGGTGGACTGGGTGATGATGTTCGCCTACGTGCTCCACCCTCTCCCCACGATCCGGAACCTGGTCCTGATCCGGCGCCGACGCCACGCGGATCTCGACCGATCGGGTGGCGACGCGTGACGCGCACGCCGTGGCGGGATCCGCACCTCGCTAGCCTCCTGTTCGTGGCGGTCGTGTGCTTCGTCGCGTTCTGGGACCTCGGGACGCGCAGCCTGCACGTGAACGACACGGCGCGCTGGGGCCAGCTCGCACGCGAGATGATCGACGGCGGCGAGTGGCTCGTCCCCCATCGGTACGGCGACCTCTACGTCAACAAGCCGCCGCTCTATCTGTGGGCGGTCGCTCTGCCCTCGGTGTTCGTCGGGGACGTCACGCCGTTCCTCGTCCGGCTGCCGTCGGCCCTCGGGTTGCTAGCCCTCGTCTTCGGCACGGCGGCGTGGGCTCGACATCGCCTCGGCGGCGATGTCCGCACGGGGCGTCTCGCCGCCCTGCTCGCACTCTCGGTGCCGGCGGTCCTGTGGCTCGGACGCGAGGGCCGCCTCGATGCGTTCGGTGCGGGTCTCGCGGTCCTCTCCGCCTGGCGGGTCGACGTGGCCGCGAGCGGGAAGGGCTCCCGGGCGGCGCCGTGGATCGCCGGCGGGTTGCTCGGCCTGTCGATGCTCGCGAAGGGGCCGCCACTGTGGATCGGTCCCCTTCTCGCGTGGTCGTGCGCCCTGCCGGGCGAGTCGATGCGGACGCGCTGGCGAGCGGCCCGCCCGTGGATCCTCCTCTCGGTGGCCGTCGCGCTCGCGCTCGCGTGGTTCGTTCCCGCGGTCGTCGTCGCCGGCTGGTCGGACTACGGTCGCCCGCTGCTGGTCGGCCAGACGGCGGACCGACTCGCCGGCGAGAGCACGCACACGCACGGGCCGTTCTGGTATCTCGGCAACGTCCCGCTCGCGCTCGGGCCGGTCGGCGCCGCGGCGCTCGCGCTCGGTGCGTACGCCTTCGCGCCCTCGGGGCGTCGGGCGCTCGGTCCCGCTTCCCCGCTCGCGCGAGCGTTCGTGATCGGGGTCGTCTTGTTCAGTTGCGTGCCGACGAAGCACGAGCGCTACCTCGTGCCGCTGGTTCCGTTCGCGACGATCGCCCTCGCCCACACCCTGATCCGTTGGAGCGATCGCGTGGATCCTCGCGTCCTGCGTCGGATCGCCGTCGGCGGCTCGGTCGCTCTCGCGCTCGTCGGAGCCGCCGCGATCGCACTCCTCCCGTTCACGTCGCGGGGGCCGGCCTGGCCCGTCGTGATCGTCGGCGCCGGGCTCGTCGCCTTCGCCGGATCGAGCGTGCGCGAGGCGCTCCGAGGCGGCGGCGACGTGCGCCGGGTGGCGCTCGTCGGCGCCTCCGCCGGCGTCGCGCTCGCGCTGCTCGCGGCGGTGTCGCTGCGGTCGCGATTCGCGTCCTCGGATCGGGACGATTTCGCACGGGCGCTCGCCCGGCATGCCGGGGCGGACGCGCGCGTGGTCACGCTGCACGGCACGACTCCGGAGTCGATCTTCCATGCCGCACGCCGTGCCAGCCTCGGCGCCGACGTCGCCGACGTCGCGTGGGCCGACCATGCCGGCCGTTGGATCGTCGTCGCACGCGCCGGCAGCGAGGAGGCGATCGCGGAGGCCAGCGGGCGCGAGGTGCGTCGCCTCGCGACCCGCGAAAACGGCCGCATCATCGGGATCGAACTCGCCGCCGCGGAGGCGACTTCGGGCCCGGACCCGGGAGACTGACGCTCCATGCACGTGCTCGTCACCGGCGCCGCGGGCTTCATCGGCTCCCACCTCGTGGACCGCCTGCTCGCGGACGGCGCGCGCGTCACCGGGATCGACAACTTCGATCCGGCCTATGCGCGCGAACGGAAGGAGCGGAACCTCGTCGCCGCCCGCGCGCATCCGGCGATGCGCTTCGTCGAAGCCGACATCAACGCGACAAACCTCGACGACGTGTTCGACGGCATCGATCGCGTCGTCCACCTGGCGGCCCGTGCCGGCGTGCGCGACTCCTTCGGCACGAACTTCGACGTGTACCTCGATCAGAACGTGCGGACGACGCAGAGGCTGCTCGAGGCGGCGCGTCGCCGACCGCTCGCCCTGTTCCTCTACGCGAGCAGCGCGAGCGTCTATGGCGACGCGGCGACGGAGCCGGTGGACGAGACGTACGTCGGGACGCCGCACAGTCCGTACGGGCTCACGAAGTGGGCCGCGGAGCGTCTCGCCTTCACGTACGCCGCGGTGTACGGCATCTCGGTCGCCTCGGCACGCATCTTTTCGTGCTACGGTCCGCGGGAGCGCCCCGACAAGGCGATCCAGATCTTCCTCGAAGCCGCGCGCGACGGCCGTCCGGTCACCGTCCACGGCGACGGCACCCAGAAGCGCGACTTCACCTACGTCGGCGACATCGTCGATGGGCTCGTGCGCGCGCTCGAA
>CAZPGF010000087.1:0-11551 GCA_964586025.1 uncultured Planctomycetales bacterium | reverse complement strand
ACGCTCGGCCTGCCCGACGTCATCGACGCCGAGCGGCTGCGGTACGACCCCGTCACCTCGCACCAGGTTCGCGCGAACCTGGCCGCTCGACGGGAAGTGGCCGCGTGAGTGTCGTCCGTTCGCGGTCCAACCAACCGCGGAACTCCTCCACGTCCCCGGCGATCACGCACGCAGCGAGGCGAGCGCGTCGCGCGCAGCGGAGCGGACGGAGTCGGTCGCCGCGGGATGCTGCATCGCGAGCGCGAAGTAGGCCGCGGCGCGATCGGGATCCCGCTCGAATCGCATCGCAAGGAGCCCGAGATGGAACGCCGCCGTGGCCGATTCGGGCGATGCCGGGTAGTGGTCGAGCAACGCGGCGAAAGTCGCCCGCGCGGCGCCGGTTTGGCCCCGCTCGAGCGTGCGTGCGGCGTGCTGCAGCAGCGCGGTGGGCACGCCGCGGCGGTTCCCCGAGCGGCCCGCGGGCACGGCCGGCGGCAGCACGAACCGCGCCGCGAACGCGAACACGAAACCGAACAGGAACCCGCCGACGTGCGCCGCGTACGCGACGCCGCCGTGCGCGACCGGCGACGCGCGCTCGATCAGCATCCGCACGAAGTCGCCGACGAGAAAGAAGCCCAGCACGAGGCGGGCGGGCAGCCAGAACGTGGAGACGACGAAGAACCAGAACACGAACCGCGCGCGGTTGCTCGGGAACGCGAGGAAGTAGAACCCCTGCGTGGCGAAGATCGCGCCCGACGCGCCGACGAGCGGGACCGTTCCGTGTGGCGCGAGCAGATGGAACACGAGGACCGCGGCAAGACCGCCCGCGTGATACACGCCGAGAAACCCGAGCGGACCGAGTCGTCCTTCGACGTTGTCGCCGAAGATCCAGAGGAACAGCATGTTCCCGGCGAGATGCAGGAACCCGCCATGCAGGTACATGCTCGTGAAGAACGTCGCGAGGCGCGGCTCGAGCGGGACGTAGCCCCAGGTCGCGAAGAAGTCGAACGCGCCGGCCTCGGTGCTCGTCTGGCGCCGGAGGAGCAGGAAGACGGCGACGTTCACCGCGATGACCGCCCACGTCGCCCACGGCCGCCGCGCCGAGAAGTTCGGTTCGTCCGCGATCGGCAGGAGCAGCATGAGGCTCGACGCGTCGGGCCGCGCGCCTACACGCCGCGGTCGATCGCCCGCAGCACGATGTCGCCGAACTCGTTCGTCGCGTGCGCCCCGGCGTTGAGGCTGCGGATCTCTCCGGTCTCCAGCACGTGACGGATCGCACGCTGGACGCGTCCGGCGGCATCGGCCTCGCCGATGTGTTCGAGCAGCATCCGCACGGCCTCGATGGTGGCGATCGGGTTGGCCTTGTTCTGGCCGCGGTACTTCGGCGCGGACCCGTGGATCGGCTCGAACATGCTGACCCGGCCGGGGTGGATGTTGCCGGATGCGGCGATGCCCATGCCGCCCTGCACCATGGCGCCGAGGTCGGTGATGATGTCGCCGAAGAGATTGGGCGTGACGACGACGTCGAACCACTCGGGGTTCTTCACCATCCACATGCACGCCGCGTCGATGTAGGCGTGGTCGCGCGCGACATCGGGGTACTCGGCGCCGACCTCGGCGAAGACGCGTGTCCAGATGTCCTGCGCCCGGATGGCGTTCGACTTGTCCACGAGCGTCACCTTCGGCGCGCCGCCCTTGTTGCGCTTGCGCGCCAGGTCGAACGAATACCGGATGACACGCTCAACGCCGTTGCGTGTGTAGATCATCTCGGCGATCGCCACCTCGTGCGGCGTGCCGATCCGGTGGATCCCACCGAGGCCCGCGTACGCGTCTTCGGTGTTCTCGCGCACGACGATGAGATCGACGTCGTCGGGGCCCTTGTCCTTCAGCGGGCAGAGGTCGGCACTGTAGAGCTTGATCGGCCGCAGATTGACGTAGAGGTCGAAGTGCTGACGGACACCCCAGATGATCTTGCGCTCGAGAAAGCCGGTCTCGACGCGCGGGTCGCCGATCGCGCCGAGAAGGATCGCCTCGCTCTTCCCCATCGCTTCGAGCGTCGCCACGGGCATGTCCTCGCCGGTGGCGAGGTAGTGGTCGGCGCCATGCGGGTACACCGTGCGATCGACGCGGAACCCCTCGAGCGAGCTGACGGCGTCGAGGACGCGCAGACCCTCGCGGACCACCTCCTCCCCGATTCCGTCACCGGGAAGGACCGCGATCGTGTGGCTTCGCATGGATGCTCCCACCCCCACCTCCGGAGCGGGGGCGCAGAGGAGAACACATAAGAGGCCCCGAGCGAAGGGACGACTCGGCTGGTCCCCCGATCCATGCATGCTACATGGATCGATCGGAGGTCCGGCTTCTGGTTACCGCGTCGAGACCGGCGCCGCGAACAACCCCGGAACCCAGGCCGTGATCCGCCCGGTCACCGCGGACGCGGCCACGGTCAGCGGGGACGCAAGGTAGAGGCGTCCAGGCCCGGAGCGACCGCGGAAGTTCCGGTTGATCGCCGACACGGTCACCTGATCGGGTCGCTCGCTGACGCCCGGTCCGCAACCGATGCACGCGCCGCAGCCGGGATGGATGATCTCGACCCCCGTCGCCGCGAACACCTCGAGGTGACCCGACTCCTGCGCGTGACGCGCGACGTCTTCGCTTCCGAACTGGATCACGAACCGCACGCCGTCGGCGACGCGAAGACCCGCGTCAAGGGCCTCGCGCATCACCGCCGCGTACATGTCGAGGTCGTCGCGCTTGCCGGCCGTGCACGACCCTCCGTACGCGATGTCGATCGGGACGTCGCCGAGCTCGTCCACGTAGGCGCCGTTCGTCGGGTCCGACGGGATCCCGCGGTCGGGGTCCCCCGGCGTCGCGACCATCGGCCGCAGCTCCGACAGGTCGATCCGATGGACGCCGCCGTCGTAGACCGCGCCCGGATCCGGCCGGACGGCCTTTGCGCGGAGCGCGGCCCGATCGACCCCCGGACGACGCGCGGCGATCCAGTCGAGCGCCGCTTCGTCCACCTCGCAGATGCCGGTCCGCGCGCTGCACTCGGTCGCCATGTTCGTCAACGTCGCCCGCTCGTCCATCGAGAGCGACGTGAGGCCGGGACCGCCGAACTCCATGATCCGGTTCAAAGTGTGCTGCGGCTTGGCGTGGTGCAACAGAAGGTGCAGCATCACATCCTTCGCCGTGACGCCCGGGCGCAGGTGGCCGGTGAGTTCGAACCGGATGCTCTCGGGCACGCCGACCATCGTGAAACCCGCCTGGATCAGGGCGGCGTACTCGGTCGTGCCGACTCCGTAGGCGAGCGCGTTGTTCCCGCCGCCCATGCAGGTGTGGCTGTCCGTGGCCTGGATGAAGTCACCCGGCTCGATGAACTGCTCGCGGGCGACCTGATGGCAGATCCCGGGGCTGACCCCGTCCCGCGCGCTGTAGTCGCGCACGCCGGTGTGCCGCTGGAACACGCGCTGGAGATCGCGCAACTCCTGGATCTGCGCGGCGTAGGGGGCCATCCGCGGTACGCCGTCGGCGTAGATCAGGTGGTCTTCGAACACCGCGAAGCGCGAGGGATTCGGCAGCGTGTAGTCGGCGCCGAACTCCTCTTCCAGGAACACATGGACCTGGGCGGTGGTGAACTCGTGGCTGTACCCGCCGTCCACGCGGGCGACGACGGAGTCGCCCGGCTTCACGTACGGGGGGACGTCGCCGACGAGATGGGACGCGATGATCTTCTCCCCCATGGTCATCGGACGCTTCGCCGTCGTGTGTGCCGGGACGTGGATCGTCCCCGCGCGCAAGCCCGCCCCGAACGGGAACAGGCCGCCGGCGCGAATGATCTCGCGCGTGATCGGGTCGTGGTCCTCGAGGAACTCCTCGATCGGGATCGACGCACCGTCCTGCAGGCGTTCGAGCATCGCGTAGGTGCCCATCAGGACGCCCTGGTTGATCAGATTGCGTCCGTGGATGGGCGCGAACGAGGCGGCGACGCTCATCCGAATGCCCGACCACTTCTCGGCCTGGACGGCGGTCTCGCGGCTCGACCCGACGCCCTTGCGCAGACCCGCGACGATCACCTCGAACCCGCCGTTGCGCAACGCGTCCGTCGGCACGACACGCCGGTCGTTGACGATCAACCCGGCGTAGGCGTCGCGCGCCAGGTCCTCGGGCCGATGGCGGAAGCAGACCCAGGCCGGGGTCATCGTGTCGGTGTTGATGTCGTCGAGCAGGTCGGTCGGATCGACGTCCTTCATCCGCAGGTTGAGTTCGCCGGCCAGTTGGCGGCGGATCGTCTCGGGATCCTTCGTCAGGAAGAGGACGCGCTTGCCCGGGGTCAGCGCGAAGGAGGCGGGAGCCTGACTCATGGCGCGGAGTATGGCCCCTGCGGAGGCGGTCGCTCCCGACTTCCGGCACCGCTCGCCCGCCACGGCGGCGGTTCCGTCCGGGAACGGTTTGTCGCGGCGGGCGCGGGGCCGTAAATAGGCCCCTCTTCGGGCGCCGATGCGCGGCGCCCCGATCCCCGGAGCCTGCCATGCGCTTCTCGAAGGCGTTCGTCCCCGCCGGTGCCGCTTGGTCCTCGCCGTTCGCGAAATGGCAGGGCTCGCTCGCCGGCCTGCACACCGTCCACCTCGCGGCGGACGTGACGAAGAAGGGTCTGGCGCGGGCCGGCATCGAGGCGAAGGACTTCGACGCGCTCGTCTACGGCTGGACGGTCCCCGGCCAGCGCATCTTCTACGGCGGCCCCTGGCTCGCCGGCCTGATCGGCGCCCCGGGCATCACCGGCGCGATGGTCAGCCAGGCGTGCGCGACGTCGGCCGCCGCGGTCGCCCACGCCGCGGCCTCGGTCGAACTCGGAGGCAGCGAGGCGACCGTCGTCGTGACGGCCGACAAGTGCAGCAATGGGCCACACCTCCTCTATCCGAACCCGGCCGGGCCGGGCGGCAAGGGCGACGCCGAAGACTGGGTCTGGGACAACTTCAGCCTCGACCCCTGGGCGCGCAACTCGATGCTCGAGACCGCCGAGAACGTGGCGCGGGAAGCCGGCGTCACGCGCGAACAGCAGGACACGCTCGCCTTGCATCGGTACGCCCAGTATCGGCAGGGCATCGAGAGCGGCCTCCTCGCCGAGGTGCTGTTGACGCCCTACGAGGTGAACCCGACCGGGCGCCGGGTCGTCGCCTCGCTCGACGGCGACGAAGGCGTGTTCCCGACGACCGCCGAGGGCCTCGCGAAGCTGAAGCCGGTCGCGCCCGAGGGCACGATCACGTTCGGCACGCAGACCCATCCGGCGGACGGCGCCGCGGGCCTCGTCGTTGCGACCAAGGATCGCGCGAAGGCGTGGTCCCGTGGCGGCGATCCCGCGCAGTTGCTCTCGTACGGCAGCGCGCGCGTCGAGAAGGGGTACATGGCCAAGGCTGTCGTGCCGGCGGCGCGACAGGCGCTGAAGCACGCCGGTCTCTCGATCAACGACATCGCCGTGATCAAGACCCACAACCCGTTCGCCGTGAACGACATCTACTTCGCTCGCGAGTTCGGGATCGACGTCGAAGCGATGAACCCGAGCGGTTCGTCGCTGATCTTCGGTCACCCCCAGGGCCCGACCGGCGCGCGGCTGATCGCCGAGGGTCTCGCCGAACTGCGCCGCCGAGGCGGAGGCCACCTTCTCTTCGCCGGATGCGCCGCGGGGGACACCGCGGCGGCCGTCGTCCTGAAGGTCTGATCGCGGGGCGCGGCCGCGTCAGACCGCGCGGTAGGCGGGCTTGCGCTTCTCGAGGAAGGCGTTCAGGCCTTCCCGCATGTCCGCGGTGCTCGAGATCACGCCGAACAGATCGGCCTCGATCCGCAGCCCCTCCTCGAGCGACGTTTCGCCCCCGCGCAGGACGGACTCGACCGCCGCCGCCATCGCGAGCGGGCCGTTCTGGAGCATCGGCTTCACGAGTGCCTCGGTCGCGGCGCGCAACTCCGCGCGCGGAGCGACCCGGTTGACCAGACCGAACCGGAGTGCCGTCTCGGCGTCGATCGGTTGCGCCGAGAGGACCATCTCGAGGGCTCGGCCTCGCCCCACGATCCGCGGAAGCCGCTGCGTGCCGCCGTAGCCCGGGATGATCGAAAGCCCGACCTCGGGTAGGCCGATCCGCGTCTCCGCTGCCATCGTCCGCAGATGGCACGCGAGCGCGAGTTCGAGTCCGCCGCCGAACGCGAAGCCGTTCACCATCGCGACCACGGGCTTGTCGAGGTGCTCGATGCGTCCCAGGATCGCCTGACCGCGAAGCGACTTCGCTTTCCCGCCGCGGACGTCCTGCTGCGCGAGCTCGCCGATGTCGGCGCCCGCGACGAACGCCTTCTCCCCCGCGCCGGTCAGGATCACGACGCGGCACGCCGCGTCGTCCTTGGCGCGGACGAACGCGGCATCGATGTCGGCCATCACCGAATCGTTCAGCGCGTTCAGCTTGTCCGGGCGGTTGATCGTGATCGTGGCGATACCGCCATCCACCTCGTAGTCGACGAACGTCAGGGACATGACGACCTCCCGCGACGGCTGGAACCGTCGCTCACGCGCGACGGTAGTCGTAGAACCCGCGGCCCGACTTGCGCCCGTGTCGGCCCGCCGCGACGAGACGCCGCAGCATCGGCGGCGCCGAGTAGCGGAACTCCTTGAACTCGTGGAACATGATGTCCGCGATGTAGAGCGTCGTGTCCAGCCCGACGAAGTCGAGCAGCTCGAACGGACCCATCGGGTATCCGCACCCGAGTTTCATCCCGGCGTCGATGTCCTCCTTCGTGGCGACGCCCGACTCGAGCGCGCGAATCGCGTCGAGCAGGTACGGCACGAGCAGGAGGTTCACGACGAAGCCGGGGCTGTCCTTCGCGCGGACGACCGTCTTGCCGACGGTCGCGCCGAACTCGCACGCGGCGCCGAATGCTTCGTCGTTCGTGTCGAGCGTGCGCACGACCTCGACGAGCTTCATCAACGGAACCGGATTGAAGAAGTGCAGGCCGACGAACCGCTCCGGTCGCTTCGTCGCGGCGGCCATGTCGCCGATCGCGAGCGAGGAGGTGTTCGACGCGAAGATCGTGTGCGCGGGGCAGATGCCGTCGAGGGCCCGGAACAGCTCCTGCTTGACCGCGAGGTTCTCGACGATCGCCTCGATCACGAGGTCGCAGTCCTTCATGTCGGGACGCTTCGTCGTGAAGGCGATCCGGCCGAGGACGTCGCCGACCTGCTCGGCGGTCATCTTGCCCTTTTCGACCGCCTTGCCGAGGAAGCCCTCGATGCGCCCCTTGCCCTTCGCGAGCGCGCCCTCATCCACCTCCAGCACCCGCACCTTGAGGCCCGCCTGGGCCGCGATCTGCGCGATCCCCGAGCCCATCAGGCCGCATCCGACCACGCCTACCGTCTGGATCTGCATTGCGTCCGGTCCTCATGCCTCGCCCACCGAGGGCCGGGCAGTCTAGGGCCGGCGCGCCTCGCGGCCACCGAGGGCGGAAGTGCCCGACCGGCGGCGCGGAGGCGCCGGGTCAGGACACCGTTTCGTCGGTCAGGTCCTGGAACTCGCGGGCGGTGAGTTCGGCGAACGTCCGCCCGCGGCGCTTCAGCGCCTCGCGCATCCGCATCACGAGATCCTGCATCCGTTCGTGCGTCTCGGCCGAGCCCCCGATCAGCAGGAACTCCGAGCCGGTCGTCACGCGGCGGTGGCCGTCGTCGCCGTCGAGTCCGACACCGAGGAGGCCGCCGTGGCGGAGAGGGGAGCGAGCGGGGTCGCGCGTCGTCATGTCCGAAGCCTAGCGCATGCCGGCCTCGGCATCCAACCGTGCGGAAACGGTTGTTCGCATCACGTTGGGACGTTCGTCCGTTGCAAGCGTGGGTCGGGCGGCGCCGCCGAAGCCCCGCCCGCCCGTTCCGCGCGCACGGTCGTCAGTGCGCCTCGGACCAGTTCCGGCCGTGACCGACATCCACCTTCAGGGGCACGTCGAGCGGGATGGCGCCCTCCATCGCCTCGACGACGAGCGCGGTCACCCGTTCGCGGTCGCGCTCCGGCACTTCGAACAGCAGTTCGTCGTGGATCTGGAGCAGCATCCTCGTCGTGGGCGCCTTGGCTTCGAGCCGCTCGTGGATGCGGATCATCGCGAGCTTGATCGCGTCGGCCGCCGTGCCCTGGACCGGCGTGTTCACGGCGACGTTCTCGGCCTGGACGCGGAGTCGCGGATCGTCGTCGAGCAGGCCCGGCAGGTAGCGGCGTCGGCCGAGCAGCGTCGTCACGTAGCCTGAGCGACGCGCCTCGGCGACCGTCTCGTCGAGCCAGGCGCGGACCCGCGGGTAGGTCGCGAAGTAGTCCTCGATGAACTTCTTGGCCTCGAGCATGGTGACGTGCGTCTCGCGCGCGAGGCGCTGCGGTCCCATGCCGTAGATCACGCCGAAGTTGATCGCCTTGGCGCGGCCGCGCAGGTCCGGCGTGACGTCCGACTCGGCCACCTTGAAGATCCGCGCGGCCGTGGACCGATGCACGTCGGCACCGGAACGGAACGCCGCGATCAGGTTCTCGTCGCCGGAGAGGTGCGCGAGCAGCCGAAGTTCCACCTGGCTGTAGTCGGCCGACACGAACACGTGCCCAGGGTCGGCGACGAACGCTTCGCGGATCGCGCGTCCTTCCGACGTGCGGATCGGGATGTTCTGGAGATTCGGATCGCTCGAGGCGAGCCGACCCGTGGCGGCGGCGATCTGGCTGTACGAGGTGTGGATGCGACCGGTGTCGGGGTTGACGAAGCCCGGCAGCGTATCGACGTAGGTGCTCTTCAACTTCGCGAGGCTGCGGTAGGTCAGCACGAGACGCGGCAGCGGATGGCCGACCGCCAGCTCTTCCATGGTCTCTTCGTCGGTCGCGTAGCCGGTTCCCTTCGCCGTCTTGCGCGGCCGACGGCGGGCGACCGCCTCGTGCTCGTGGACCTTCAACTTCTCGAAGAGGATCCGTCCCAGGTCGCGGGTGGAGCGGACGTTGAACTCCTCGCCGGCGCACTCGGCGATCTCCCTTTCGACCGCCGCGATGCGCGACTCGAGGTCGCGGCCCTGCGCTTCGAGGAGGGCGCGATCGAGACGGATCCCGTTGCGTTCCATCCGCACGAGCACCGGCAGGAGCGGCATCTCCGTGGTGCGGAACACGCGGTCCACCTCGCGCTCGACGAGTTCGGGTGCGAGATTCCCGCGGAGCCGCCACGTGACGTCGGCGTCCTCGCAGGCGTATCGACAGACGTCCGCGACGGGCACCTCGCGCATCGAGATCTGATCCTTTCCCTTCCCGATCAGGTCGGTCGTGGGGATCTTCTTGATGCCGAGCCGGCGCAGCGCGAGGCCGTCGAGGTTGTGGATCCGGCTGCCCGGATCGACGCAGAAGCTCGCGATCATCGTGTCGAAGTCGAGTCCGCGCACCTCGACGCCGTGATGGGCGAGGACGTGGACGTCGTACTTCATGTTCTGGCCGCACTTCGGGACCGCCGGATCCTCCAGCGGACCGCGCAGCAACTCGAGGACCGCCCGGATGTCGTCGCTCGTCGAGGGCGCGTCGAACAGCGACCCCTCGGCGCGCTCGCGCGCGATCGCGCCGCCGAACATCGGCGGATCGAGGTTGACCGGCACGTACCACGCCTCGCCTTCCTTCCAGGCGAAGGACAGACCGACTAGGTCCGCGCGCAGGGGGTCGAGCCCGGTCGTCTCGGTGTCGAACGCGAACCCGCCGGTCGAGCGGGTCGCCGCGAGGTCCTGCGCGAGGCGCTTCACCTTCGCGGGGGTGTCCACGAGGTGGTACGCGACCCGGCCGAGGCCGGACTCGCCGCCGACGGCCTCCAGACGCTCGAGACGCCCGCGGAAGTCGAGTTCGGCGTAGAGAGCGCGGAGCGCGACGACGTCGCGCGGGCGGTGCGCGAGCTCCTCGGGCGAGGGCACGGGCACGTCGGTGCGAATGGTGACGAGGTCCCGACTCAAGCGCGCCTGGTCCGCGAACGCGATCAGGTTCTCGCGGAGACGCCTCTGCGGGATCGACTCGGCCGCGGCGAGGACCGCGTCGAGGGAGCCGTGCTCCTGCACGAGCTTGGTCGCGGTCTTCTCGCCGACGTGCGGCACCCCGGGAACGTTGTCGCTCGTGTCCCCCATCAGGCCGAGGACGTCGATCACCTGCTCGGGCGGAACGCCGAACTTCGCGATCGTCTCGTCGCGCCCGACGAGATCGACCTCGGACTGGCCCGGCTTCAACACGTTGTAGAGGCGGACGTGATCGCCGACGAGTTGGAGCATGTCCTTGTCGCCGGAGACGATCCACACGTCGAGCCCGGCGGCCTCGCCGCGCCGGGCGAGCGTTCCGATCACGTCGTCCGCTTCGAATCCGGGGATCGCGAGGAACGGCAGGCCGAGCCCGTCCACCGCGCGGCGAATCCACGCGAGCTGGGGGACGAGTTCGTCCGGCATCTTGTCGCGCGTCGCCTTGTACTCGGGATAGAGCTCGTGCCGGAACGTCGGCTCGGGGGCGTCGAACACCACGACGACGTGGTCGGGTCGTTCGTCCTCGAGGATGCGGTCGAGCGTGCTCAGGAAGCCGAACACCGCGCCCGTGGCCGCACCGCTCGCGTTCGTCAGCGGGCTGCGCAGGAGCGCGAAGTGCGCGCGGTACGCGAGCGCCATCCCGTCGAGGAGGAACAGACGGGGGCGGTCGGAGGCGGTGCGCGGCGCGGCCATCGGGCCGCGGATTGTCGCGCGGACGACCGACAGGCGCGAGGTCCCGCCCGAAGCGAGCCGCCTGTAGCATCCCGCCGATGGACGCCCCCGCGTTCTTCCTTGCACGGGATCGGGCGCTGCGCTTCGCGCGGCGGATCCGCGACACGCGGACCGAGCGCCGCCTCGCGTACCGAGACGTCGGGATGACCTCGCTCGTCAACGAGGCGGAGTCCACGTTGACGGCGTTGCTCGACGACATTCGAACGACGGTCGCCGACGTGCGCGCGGGTCGCATACGCGATCGCGAACGCGGCTACACCGAGGTACCGCTCACGGTCGCGGCGGAGAGCGTCGCCGATCGTATCGCCCTGGCGCAGACGCTCGATCGCGAGGCGGAGGCGGGACGCCTCCCGGTGAAGGAAGCACGGGCGGCGGTGCTCGACCTGCTCGACGCATCGCTCGCACGCCTCGACGCGTTCGTTGCGACCTACGACGCCAAGGAGCCGGTCGGTGCCGCCCTCGCGCACGATCCGGGCCGCGGACTCACGGCGATCGAGGCCGAGGCCGCATGGCGGCGACGCGCGGCGGGGGCCGCGGCCGACGAGCGCCCCGCGACCGATCGCCGCGCGCCCCACGTCCTCGCGCCGCGCGACGCGCTCGACGACCTGTTTCGCGCGATCCGACGCGGCCTGCCGCTCGTCGCGGGGCCGTGGCGGGTCTCGATCGACGAGAGCGCGGGACTCGCGACGTTCGCGCTCGGCGAGACGGAACACGACGAGATCGTCGAGATCGTCCCGTCCGAGGATCTCGTCGCCGCCCTCGACATCGTGAAGTTCCGTTCGGCGGCGTCGGTTCGTTGGTTCGGACGCG
>CAZPGF010000086.1:0-11565 GCA_964586025.1 uncultured Planctomycetales bacterium | reverse complement strand
ACTTCTCCACCCCGCGTCGCTGGTGGAAGGCGGAAAGATAGCGCCCCGGCGAGGGTGGCGTGAGGATTTGCCGACAGCCCCTCCGGCGGGCCGCGAACGCCCCTCGGCCGGGTCACGGATCCCGTGCCGCAGCCGAACCGCGCCTCCGCCAACGCCGCCGCGTTCGGGCTGTCCGAACTCGGTTGGGGCTTCGCATGGGCGCTCTCGTTCGAGGGGCCGATGATCGCCGCGTTCGCGTCGGGGGTCGGACGAGGCGACGCCGACGTCGGGCTCGTCTGGCTGCTGCAGAGCGTCGGGCTCGCGCTGCCGATGCTCTTGACGGCCTGGTTGCTCGCACCGCTCGGGCGGATGCGGGGCCTCGTCGCGGCCGGTCACGCGGTCGCCGCCGTGCTGCTGCTCGCCCTCGCGGGGATCGCGGCGTGGACGGATCCGGTCGTGCTGCGCATCGCGTACCTCGCGGCGGTCCCGCTGTTCTTCCTCGCGATCGGTGTGCAGATCCCGGCCTGGTACGCGATGTTCGGCGAGCTGTTCGCGCCACGCGGCCAGGCGCGCGTGCTCGGTTTCGTGTTCGCGATGAATCGGATCGGCGCGCTGCTCGGCGGAGGGCTCGCGGCCCGCTTCCTCGCACGCGCCGACACGCCGCGCGAGGCGTGGGTCGGCGCATTCGGCGCGGCGGGTCTGGTGGGCCTCCTCGGCACGCTGGCCTATGCGCGGGTCCGCGAGCGCGGTGTGCGCCCGCGTCCCCGTCCCGCGCTGCGCCGCCACCTCGCGGGCGTCGGTCGGAGTTGGACGCGGTTTCCCGCCTTCCGGCGCTTCGTGATCGCCGACGCGCTCGGGATCGCGCAGTGGGTCGTGATCGCGCTGTTCGCCCAGGCGGCGTTCGCACGCGACGGTCATCCGCGGTGGTGGGCGGGACCTTGGACCCAGGCCTCGGCGGCCGGCATGCTGGCGTCATGCCTCGTCGTGCTGGGACTCGGCGATCGGGTCCGCCCGCGGACGTGGCTCGTCTCGGGCGCGACGGTCCTCTCGTGCGGGGCGATCCTCGCGGCGGTCGGGGGTGGCCCGGCCATCCACGCCGTCGTCGCCGCGACCGTCGGCTGGACGATCGGCACGCGCGTTTCGTGCGTCGGACCGACCCTGATGCGGCTGGTTCCGGCGCGATCGCGGACGCGGGCGCTCGGGCTCCAGGGGGCGATCGCGACGGCCCTCCAAGGGGTGTTCGCCTGGGGCGGCGGGCGGATCGCGGCTTCGGCGGGCTACCCGCCGGTGTTCCTCGCCGCCGCCGCCCTCTCCCTGGTCTCCGGTCTGTTGCTGCTGTTCTGGGTCCCCTGTCCGCCCCGCGTCGCGAAGTAGCAACCTCGGGTCGGGAACCCGGGTCGTGTACGCTGCGTCATTCCGGTCGGGCTTCCGGAACTCGGGTGGGTCCTCGCCGTCGGCGCTGTCGCCTCGGGAGGCAGTCGTGATCACGCAACCGCCGAAGGGCGATTCGCCGCGAGGGAGAGGCGATTTGTCCGACCGCGACACGCGAGCATTGGCGAAAGGGCTTCTCGACTCCGATCCGGAGCGCGGGGTGGCCCTGCTGACCCTTGACGGCGAGGTCGTCTACGCGAACACCGCGGCATCCAACCTCCTGCGCGACGGATCGCCGCGTGGGCGGGATCCGTTGCTGCCCGCACCGCTCGACGCATGGCTCGGCTCGTTCGCCACGAGCCTACTCGGCGCGAACGGACCGAGGCAGATCGATGCGTACTATCCCGATGACGACGATCGTCGGCTTCGCGTCAGCGCCGAGGCGTTCGACGTGGACGGGACGGCGTGCATCGCGTTGCGGGTGCAGTCGGCGCGGCCTTGGAGCGAGCCGACCGTGCGTCGCCTCCAGGGGCGGTTCGCGTTGACGATGCGTGAAGCGCAGATCGCCGCCCACGTCGCGCGCGGCTGTCCGAACGGCGAGGTCGCCGGTCGCCTCGGCATCGCTGAGAAGTCCGTCAAGAACGTGTTGATGAGCGTCTATCGCAAGTGCCGCGTCCGCAACCGCGTCGAACTCGCGCTCCGGGTCTACGACGCGCCGTTCGGCGGCGACCGCCTCCTGCCCTGACCGTGTCCCTCGTACGAGACGCCGCCTCGCCTGGCGCGCGGGGTACACCGAGCGCGTGGGACATCCGATCCTCTCCCCGTACGAGATCACCTGGGAGACCCTGCGCCTCGCCGGCATCGACGCGGCCTTCACCGGCCCCGCCGGACCGCTCGAGGTCGAGATCGGTCCCGGCGACGACGACTTCCTGCTGCGCTCCGCCGAACGAGACCGGCGGACGCGCCGGCTGGGCATCGAGTACAGCCACAAGCGCGTGCGCCGGCAGATCCGACGCGTGGAACAGCAGCACGGAGCAGCGCTCGGAAACCTGCGTTTCCTGTGGAGGCCCGCGCGCGATGTCGTGCGCCGGTTCCTCACGCCCGGGAAGGTGCGGACGTTCCATGTCTACTTTCCCGACCCATGGCCGAAGGCACACCACGCGCGCTTCCGCCTCCTCGACGAAGCCTGTTTCGCCGACCTCGCCCTGGCCCTCGAACCCGGCGGCTGCATCCGCTTCGCGACGGACTCGCCGCGCTACGCCGACGAGGTGGTTCTCGCGGCGGCGGCGGTGCCGGACCTCGCCAACCGGCATCCGGCGCCCGGCTGGGTGACGGCGCCGCCGGCGGAGCGGACGACGGTGTTCGAGGAGCGCTGGCGCGCCGACGGGCGCACCATCCACGCCACCGAGTTCATTCGCGCGCGAGATTCCGCAACGCCGCGAGTCGATTGAGGGCCTCGAGCGGGGTCAGCGCGTCCACGTCGATCTCGCGCAGGGCCGCAACCGCCGGGTGCGTCGCCTCGGGCACGAACAACGCCAACTGCACGTCGTGGGGCGCGCGCGGCGCGCGCCCGAACGCGACCCGTTCGACGACGCGGTCGCGGTCGCTCTCGAGGCCGAGCAGCACCGCCTTGGCGCGTTGCACGACGGCCTCCGGCACACCGGCCAACTCGGCGACGTGAATCCCGTACGAGCGATCGGTCGCACCCTCCTGGATCCGGCGGAGGAAGACGATGCGATCCTCCCACTCGCGCACGGCGACGTTCAGGTTGACGATGGACGGTAGCTCGCTCGCGAGGCGCGTGAGCTCGTGGTAATGCGTCGCGAACAGGGTGCGCGCACCCGACACCTCCGAGAGGTACTCGGTGAGCGCCCATGCGATCGCGATGCCGTCGAACGTGCTCGTGCCGCGGCCTACCTCGTCGAGCAGCACGACGCTCCGTGCCGTCGCGTGATGCAGGATGAACGCCGTCTCGCTCATCTCGACCATGAACGTGCTCTGCCCGCGCGCGAGATCGTCCTCGGCGCCGACGCGCGCGAAGAGACGGTCGGCCAGACCGATCCGCGCTCTCGTCGCGGGTACGAACGAGCCCATCTGCGCGAGCAGCACGATCAGGCCGGTCTGGCGGATGTACGTGCTCTTCCCGGCCATGTTCGGGCCGGTGATGAGCGCGACGCGACGCTGGTCGTCGAGGTTGGTGTCGTTCGGGACGAATCGCTCGCCGCCGGTGAGCGACGCCTCGACGACGGGATGTCGGCCGTCGCGGATGTCGAGCGTGCGATCGGCGAGCAACTCGGGACGGGTCCAGGACCCTGCCGCCGCGACATCACCGAGCGCCGCCAGCACGTCGAGTTCGGCAAGGGCATCGGCGGTCTCCTGCAACGCCCTGGTGTGGGCGGCGACGTCGTCGCGAAGGGCGAGGAAGAGGGTCTGTTCCAGGGCCTTGCCCTGGTCGTCGGCGTGGAGCGCCTTGCGTTCCCACTCGGCGAGTTCGGGCGTGACGTACCGCTCGGCGTGGCGCAGCGTCTGGCGGCGCGTGTACTCCGCGGGCACTTTGTCGCGGTGGGCGTTGGTGACCTCGAGGTAGTAGCCGAACACGCGATTGAAGCCGATCTTCAGGCTGGGAATCCCGGTGCGCGCCGCCTCCTGCGCCTGGTAGGCCGCGATCCAGTCCTTCGCGCCGCGAGCGAGGGCGCGGAGGTCGTCGAGCTCACCCGACCACCCGGCCCGGATCACGCCGCCGTCGGTGATCGTCGGGGGCAGCTCGTCGTCGAGTGCGCGGGCGATGCGTTCGGCGAGCGGCGAGAAGTCGCCCACGCGCGTGCGCAGGTCCGCGACGGTCGCGCTGTAGGCGTTCTTCGTGAGGCCGCTCAGGGCGGGCAGCGCCTCGAGACTCCGGCCGAGCGCCTGGACGTCGCGGGGACTCGCGCGTCGGGTCGCGACGCGTCCGAGGATCCGTTCGATGTCGCGGACCGCGGCGAGGGCGTCGCGCAGATCACGTCGCAGGGCGCCGTCGCGCACGAACTCCTCGACGCCGTCGAGGCGCCGCGCGATCGCCTCGGCATCCCGAAGCGGGGCGAGAATCCAATCGCGAAGGAGGCGCCCGCCCATGGCGGTGCGCGTTCGATCGAGGACGCCGACGAGCGTGCCGTCGACGCTGCCGTCGGCGCGTTGCACCAGGTCGAGGCGGCGGCGCGTCGTCCGGTCGAGAAGCAGCACGTCGTCGCGGTCGCGCCGTTCGATGCGCGACACGTGACCGAGTGCGGTGCGTTGCGTCTCCTCGAGGTAGGCCAGCACGCCACCCGCGGCGGCCTGGGCCGCGGGCAGGTCGCCGAGCCCGAATCCGTCGAGTCCGGCGACGCGGAAGTGTTCGCCGAGGCGGCGCGCGGCACGGCGCGCCTCCAGCGTGAACGCCGGGACGAAGGTCGGCACGACCCCGCTCGCGTTCTGCAGGCGTTCGAGGAGGTCCGGGTCCGTCTCGCCCTCGGGAACCAGCACCTCGGCCGGCTGGATGCGTGCGACGTCCTCGTCGAGGGCGTCGTCGGCGACTTCGGTCGCGAAGAACCGGCCCGTGGAGAGGTCGATCCACGCGACTCCATGCCGCGCGTCGCGACGGCGCCTGTGGACGATGGGGCGGATCGCGAGCAGGTAGTTGCTGCGACGCGGATCGAGGGCGTCGTCCTCGGTGATCGTGCCCGGGGTCAGAACGCGGACCACCTCCCGGTCGAGGACGCCCTTCGTCGTCGCCGGATCGCCGATCTGCTCGCAGACCGCGACCTTGTGCCCGCGCTCGAGCAGGCGCCGCAGATAGGCGTCGGCCGCGCGAACGGGAACGCCGGCCATGGGGATCTGCCGTTCGCGGTCGCGCGCCGTCAGCGTGAGCCCGAGCGCCTCGGCCGCGACCTTCGCGTCGTCGTGGAACATCTCGTAGAAGTCGCCCATCCGGAAGAAGAGGAGCGCATCGGGATGTCGGCGCTTCGCTTCCGCATACTGGGCCATCGCAGAGTTCTCGGCCACGTCCGGCGGTCTCCGTTCGGGGCGGCGCAACGTACCCGTCGCGAGGGACGGCCGGGCGCGCGGGTCGACGCGGGGTCGGGCTATTCTCTCTGCGATGGCCGATCGGGAGCCCCTGCCGCCGATGCGCCCGCCGTCCCCGGCCCAGCCCGGGGACGTCGCCGCGCTGCTTCGGGCGCTCCCCCGGATGGACGACCTGCTCGCGGCGCTCGGCGACGCGGACCGCGCGCGCGCGCCGCGCGAGGAGTGGGCGGGGGCGCTGGGACGGGCTCTCGGCGAGATCCGTGCCGAGATCCGCGCGGGGCGGATCGGGCCGGTGGTCCTCGCGTCGCGGATCGCTCCGGAACGCGTGCACGCGGCGGCCCGCCGCACGATCCAGCGCCGCCGCGACCCCGGGTGCGTGCGCGTCGTCAACGCGACCGGCGTCGTTCTCCACACGAATCTCGGAAGGGCGCCGCTCCCCCCCGCCGCGATCGCGGCGCTCGTCGACGCGGGCGTCGGATACCAGTTGCTGGCCGCGGACATCGAGAACGGCGCTCGCGCGCCACGCGAGCGCCACGTCGAGCGCCTGCTGGTGGAGTTGACCGGCGCGGAGGCGGCGACCGCGGTGAACAACAACGCCGCCGCGACCCTGCTCGCGCTCGCGGCGTTCGGCAGAGGACGCGAGGTGATCGTCGCACGCGGGCAACTGGTCGAGATCGGTGGTTCCTACCGCATCCCCGACGTGCTCGCGCAGAGCGGTTCCGTCCTGCGCGAGGTCGGCTCGACGAACCGCGTGCACCTGTCCGACTACGAACTCGCGATCGGACCCCGCACGTCGGCGGTCCTGCGCGCGCACACCTCGAACTACCGCGTCGAGGGCTTCCACGACGATGTGCCGCTGACCGATCTCGTCGCGCTGGCGCACGCGTACAACCTGCCGGTGATCCACGACCTCGGCAGCGGTGCGCTCGTCTCCCTGAAGGGTCGCGGCGTCCCCGGCGACGAGCCGCTCATCGCGGACAGCCTCGCGGCGGGCGTCGATCTGGTGACGGCGTCCGGCGACAAGTTGATCGGGGGCCCGCAGATGGGACTCCTGATGGGCACGCGCGAGGCGGTCGCGCGCGCGCGTTCCCATCCGCTGTTTCGCGCGATGCGCTGCGACAAGTTGACGTTGATCGCGATGGAGGCCACGCTGCGCTCGTTCCTCCATCCGGAGCGGCTGGCGCTCGAGCATCCGGTCTACGCGATGCTCGGTGCGTCCGACGACGAGTTGGAGCAGCGCGCCTACGCGCTCGCGATGCGACTCGCGGGCGAGGCCCGGTCGCACGGCTGGCCGCTCCACGTGGACGAGGCCAGCGGACCCGATGCGGTCGGTGCGGGATCGTTGCCGACAGTCGAGCTGCCCGGCCACGTCGTGCGCCTTCGTCGCAGCGACGAAGAGGCCGGTGCCTTCGCGCGTCGGTTGCGGCGCGCGCCGACGCCGGTGTTCACCACCGTCGAGGACGGCCATGTGCTCGTCCACGTCCGCACGCTCCTCCCCGGCGAAGAGGACGCCATCGTGGCCGCCGTGGAGTCCGCCTTCGACCCGGTTGGAGAGTCCGCCGATGCATCCTGAAACCGTCGGGAGCGACGCACCGGTCCGGCTGACGAACTTCGTGGCGGCCGGCGGCTGCGCCGCCAAGGTGGACAAGGCGACGCTGGAGCACCTGCTCACCGGCATGCGGGCGGTCCGACACCCGAGCGTGCTGGTCGGCTCCGAGACGTGCGACGACGCCGGCGTCGTGGCGCTGACCGACGACATCGCGTTGGTACAGACGATCGACTTCTTTCCGCCGATGGTCGACTCGCCGCGGGGCTTCGGGCGGGTCGCTGCCGCCAACGCCCTGTCCGACATCTATGCGATGGGGGCACGTCCCGTCTCCGCCGTCAGCGTGTACGCACTGCCGACGAACCTCCCGCCGGGAGTTCCGGCCGAGATCCTCGATGGTGCCCAGGACGTGTTGGAGACGGCCGACACGCCGCTCGTCGGCGGCCACACGATCCGCGACACCGAGATCAAGTTCGGCCTCTCCGTCGTCGGCGTGGTTCATCCCGCGCGCATCGTCACGAACGCGGGGGCGAGGCCGGGCGACGCCCTCGTCCTGACCAAGTCGCTCGGCAGCGGCTTCCTGTGCACCGCGCTGAAGCGCGGTGAACTCGACCCGGCCACCGAGGACCGGGTGATGGCCGTGATGACCTCGCTGAACCGCGCCGCGTCCGAGGCGATGGTCGAGATCGGCGTCCACGCGGCGACCGACGTGACCGGCTTCGGACTCCTCGGTCACGGCTGCGGGATGGCGCGCGCGTCCGGTGTGACGCTGCGGATCGACGCGAGCGAGGTGCCGTGGATCGAGGGGCTGGCCCCCTACGCGACGAGCCCCAATGTCTGCGGCGGCCTGACGCGCAATCTCGCGTACGCGGAGCGAAACGTCCGCTGGGAGGGAATCGACGAGGTCGTGCGTCGCGTGCTCGCCGATCCGCAGACGAGCGGCGGTCTGCTGATCGCGGTTCCGGAGGCGTTGCTCGCGGATCTGCTCGGCGCGCTCGATCGGCGCGGGGTCGGGACCCGGGCGGTGATCGGCGAGGTCGTCCCTCGGGAGGAAGCGGCCGTCGTCGTGCACTGACGCGAGGTCGGGTGCGCCGGTCTGGCTTCGGGGGGTCTTCGACCGTTCGAGCGATCGGCTTCGCCGATCGGGGGCGCCCGGGCCGCGGTGTCGGTCGCGAGTGGACCAGCCCACGTCGCCCTCCACGGCGACGCGTTCGAGAGGCGGGTCGGCCCGGCGGGATCGACCCCGGCCTTCAGGTCGAGAGCAGGGCGACCAGGGCGTCGTGGCAGCGGGGCGAGGCGGCGATGACGACGTGGCGCGTCACGAGCGGGTCGCCGCCCGCGCCGTCCGTCGTGACGCCGCCCGCTTCCCGGATCAGCAGGAGCCCCGGGCCGAGATCGTGCAGGGCCGTCGGTTCGGCGCGCCCGCCGACGAACGCGCCGAGGCCGCCCGTCGCCACCCCGCGGAAGTGGATCGCCGACGATCCGAACGAACGCACGCGATAGCAGGCGGCGCGGATCCGCGACACGAGGTCCGGCCTCGCCATGAACAACCCATCGTCGGCGATGTCGATCGCGACGTGCGCGTCGGCAAGAGCGCGGTCCGGCACCTCGAGCTTGCGATCCGCAATCCACGCGCCCGCGCCGCGGGCCGCCCATGCCACCGTGTCGCCGAACGGCTCGTAGACCGCCGCGAACAGCGGCGTCGCGCCGTCCATCAACACGAGTTGCGACGCGAAGAGCGGGAGACGTCTCTCAAAGTTCGCGGTGCCGTCGAGGGGGTCGACGTGCCACATCGGCCGTCCCTCGCGCAACACGCCCGACTCCTCCCCGCGCACGCCGAACGAGGGCTCGAGGGCGAGCAGCGCGTCCGAGAGGCGCGCCTCGAGGAGGAGGTCGAGCGAGGTGACCGGGCTCCCGTCCACTTTGCGCCGTTCGGGCGACGGCGGCGCCGCGAACGCGGCGAGCACCTCCGGGCGGAGCGAACGAAGCGCGGCCTCGATCGGTGGAGCGAACGCGGCGAAGTCGTTCACGACGACGTGGCAGCCCGCGATTCGGCGCCGAGCGTCTCGATCCGGGCGTCCACCTGCGACTCGAACGCGCTCGCGAGCGCGAGGGCGGTGTGCTCGGGTGCATCCGACGCCTCGTGGGCGACGGCGGGTTCGTCGTCCTCGAGCGGTTCGCGCTGGCTCACCTGCTGCTCGTACACGGCGATCCCCGCATCCGAGGCATCGTCGTCGCGGTCGGTGCGTTCCTTGAGACGGCGGCGGATCTCGGTGTCGTCGCAGCGCAGGTCCAGGAGGGCGTACGGGCAACCGAGGTCGCTCGCCACGCGCCGCGCCTTGTCCCGGCTCTCGCGCACGAGGTAGGTCGCGTCGAGGATCACGGCACGGCCGTTGGCCAGGGCGCGTCCCGCACGCTTGTGCAGGGCGTCGTACGTCCGCACGCTCATGTCGTGCCCGTACAGCCGCGTGAGGTCCGATGCTCGCGGACGGTCGAGCGGCTTCATCCCGGCGAGTTCCTTGCGCAGCAGGTCCGAACGGAGGATGTCCGCGCCGAACCACGGCGCGAGCGTCGTGGCGAGCATGCTCTTCCCCGTGCCGCTCGTGCCGTGCAGGATGATCAGCGTGGGCGGCGCGCCCGTGCGCGCGAAACGCCACGCCAACACGAGCGAACGCAGCGCGGCGCGGCGCTTCGCCGCACGCTGCTCGGTCGGGAGGGTGGCGTCGCGGCTCATCGCCAGGTCGACCTTGGCGCGGACGTGCGCGCGGGCCGCTCGGAACAGCGGCAACAGGGTCGCTCCGTCCACGTCGGCGCTGCAGTCGAGGTAGGCCTGCTCGACCTGTCGCGCGAGGTCGGGCCGGCCGTTCGCGACGAGGTCCATCGAGAGGAACGCGAGATCGCTCAACGGGTCGATGTGGCGAAGGCGCTCGTTGAACTCGATGCAATCCATGGCCGCGACGCGCCCGCGGTAGCGGAGCACGTGCTCGAGGCGAAGGTCGCCGTGACCGTCGACCACGCGTCCCTCGCCCGCACGCTGTCGAAGTCGTCCGCGGGCGCGCGCGAGGCGGCGCGCCAGGCGTGTGAGCAGCCCGCGATGCAACGGCGCGGGGAAGAGGTCGGGCACGCCTTCGGCGGTCCCGTGCGCGTTCTGTTTCAGAACGCGCGCGAAGCCGAGGGGGAGTGCGGCGCTGGCCGCGGCGCCGCCGATGCGGTGGGCCTTGTGGAACTCGGCGAGGCGCCGCGCGAGATCGGCGACCTCCCAGGCCGCGAGGTAGCCGCCCCGGACGCGGGCGGCCCAGGTCGCCACCTCCGGAACGCGCACCATCACGACGGCCGAGTCGACGACCGGCACGTCGTCGGGCGGAGACGACGGGCCGTGCCAGACACGAAGTCGCCCGTCGCGCTCGACGATCGGCACGGTGCCGAGGTAGAGCTCGGCCGCCAGCCGCCGGTTGAGGCGGACCTCCTCCTCGCAGAAGTGGCGCCGCCGTTCCGGCGATGCGTAGTCCATCAGTCCCCACAGGCTGACGGGCTTCTTGACCTTGTAGGCGCGCTCCGGCGTCAGGAACACCACGCTTCCGTGGGTCTGACGGACTTCGACGGCGGCCGAGGGCGGCAGGTCGAGGGCCTCCGGACGGGAGAGGTCGTCGATCAGCCGTCGCACGGCCGCGATCCGCTCGTCCTCGGCGACTCGGGGAGCGTCGGCGACCGGTGCGAGGAGCGTCACGACCGCATCCTAACGCGTTCGCTTCCGCGCGACGAGGCCTGCGGTGCGACGAACGATCTCGGCCGCGAGGCGCGACTTGGAGGTGGTGGGAAGCGACTCGTCCTCCCCGTCGGCGCCGATCCAGCGGGCCGGCCCGCCGCCGGGGCCGAAGTTCTCGGGGCCGTTCAGGACGATGGCGTCGAATCGCTTGCGGAGGAGCTTCGCTCGCGCGCGCGAAACGCCGCCCCCGACCTCTAGCGCGAAGCCGACGTGAACGGCCGAATGCTTCGCGCGACCGAGCGCCGCGGCGACGTCGTCGGTCGGGACGAGTTCGAGGGAAACCGCGCCCGAGGACGCTTCGCGCGGCGGTTTCCCCCGGCGGGTCCGGCGAGGTCTCCAGTCGGCCGGGGCCGCCGCGAAGAGGATCGCGTCGGCGCCCCGGGCCCCTTCGCGCGCCGCCCGCAGCAGGTCCCGGGTGCTGGACACGCGGACCGTGGAGAGGCCGGAGGGAGGGGCGAGGTGGGTCGGCCCCAGGAGCAGCAGGACCTCGGCGCCGAGTCGCGACGCCGCCCGGGCGAGTTCGATCCCCATGCGACCCGTGCTGGCGTTCGTCAGGAACCGGATCGCATCGAGGTACTCCCGCGTCGGCCCCGCGGTCACGACCCAGCGCTGCCCGGCGAGGGGTCGACGGGCGGCGGCGCTTCCCGATCTCGGACCCATTTCGGTCGATCTCCTCGAGGGCGAGCGAGCCCGTCGCGGGACCCACTCGGCACGGCGAATTGGGCCGGCGAGGGACCACGGTACGGGGAGGGATGCCGGATCGAGGCATGGCAGCATGGCCCGCCCTATGAGCACGTCCAACGGCCGGCTGAAGATCCGCTCGCGCCTGGGCAAGTACCGGATCGACTCCCTTCTCGGGGAGGGC
>CAZPGF010000085.1:0-11953 GCA_964586025.1 uncultured Planctomycetales bacterium | reverse complement strand
GACGAACGCCTTCGCCCGGGCCTCGCGGGCGAGTCCCAACAGCTCGACCCGGCGCGGCACATCGTCTTCGGCGGCGCCATCGAGCCCTTCGACGAGCGCGTCCTGGATCGGCCATCGGGCGATCGACCGCACGTCGGCACGGGCGTAGGTCACGACATCCACCGTCATGTCCGCCGCCGTGGAGCCGAAGAGATTGACGTGGACTTCGTCGCCTCGGATCGTCGCGTGCCCGCGCACCGTGCGTCCGCTCGTCAGGGTGATCTCGTCCACCGCACCCGCGCCGTTCGCCGCGAGACCGATCGCCAACGACAACGCGACGGCCCCGAGCGCGCGACCGGGTGTCATGCGCCGCCGTCCGCGACCGGGAGTCCCGTCGCCGGGTCGTACCGTCCCGGCCGGGTACCGCGCGCCCGACAGACGATCAGCACGACGATCCCGAGCGCGATCATCACGGCGCAGAGGACCTGCCCTTGCGTGAGCCCCTGCGCGTAGCGCCCGAGTTGCTGATCCGGTTCGCGGAGGGTTTCCAGCGCGAACCGCACGATCCCGTAACCGACCAGGAAACCGCCGGCGATCCGTCCGCCTCCGACGCCCCGCCCGATCATCAACCAGCGCAGCACGAGGAACAGGAGGATGCCCTCGCCGAGGCCTTGGTAAATCTGACTCGGATGCCGCAGATCGGGCAGCATCGGACGGCCGAGGCGCTCCCAGTTCTCCGGACCCTGGGTGTAGTCGGGAAAGCGCATCGCCCACGGCACGTTCGTGACCGTCCCGACCAACTCGGCATTGATGAAGTTCGCGAAGCGCACCAGGAACAGGCCCGGCGTCGTCGCCAGCGCGAGGCCGTCGGCGAGATCGCGGAACGGCAGGCGAAGCCGCCGCACGTACAGCGCATAGGCGATGATCACGCCCGACAGGCCGCCGTGAAACGACATGCCTCCGTCCCACACGCGATGGATCTTGCCCCACGCGAACTCCCCGCCGGGGATCATGTAGAAGAGGACGTACCCGATCCGGCCCCCCAGGAACACGCCGAGAACGCCCCAGAACAGGAAGTCCGCGACGCGATCCTTCGCGATCGGAATGCGGCCGCGGGCGGCGAGCGCACGCAGGACGACCCACGCCAACACGAACGCGAGCACGTAGGACACGCCGTACCAGCGCACCTTCAATGACCCGAACTCCACGAGGATCGGGTCGATCCGCGGGTACGCGATCTCCGCCAGGATGCTCATGCCTGCCTCTCCCTCGGCGAGTCGTCGCGGACGACGAGCCGCGCCTGGCGGCGCCGGCCGACGCGAAGGATCGCGCCGTCACGCAACTCGATCGGATGCCGCCACTCGTCGACGCGGACGTCGTCCAGGTACACCCCGCCACCCTCGATGTGGCGGCGCGCCTCCGAGGCGGTCGAGGCGAACCCGCACCCGACGAGGACGTCGAGCACCCGCCACCCATCCGCCCCGCGCGGCCCGACGACCGCGTCGGGTAGGTCGGCGGGCGCGCGGCGGCGGCGGAACACGTCGAGGAACGCCTCGCGTTCGCGTGCGCCGACGGCGGCGCCGTGATAACGAGCGACGAGCGCCTCCGCGAGCGCGAGTTTCGCGTCCATCGGGTTGTCCGCAGCGAGCAGCGACGCGATCCTCTCGTCGCTGAGGTCCGTCGCGCGTCGCATCCAGGTCGGCATCGCCTGGTCCGAGATCCGCATCGCCTTGCCGAACTGGTCCTTCGGATCGTCGTCGAGTCCGATCGCGTTGCCGAGGCTCTTGCTCATCTTCTCGTGCCCGTCGATGCCCTCGAGCAGCGGTCCGATCAGGCACGCCTGCGGCGCGAGCCCCTCCTGCTCCATCAGGCGCCGGCCGACCATGAGATTGAACGTCTGGTCGGTGCCGCCGAGTTCGATGTCGGCTCGAACCTCGACCGAGTCCCACCCCTGCATGAGGCAGTAGAGGAACTCGCGCAGCGAGATCGGATCGCCCTTGGCGTCCCGCTTCGCGAAACTGTCGCGCTCCATCATCTGCTGCACGGTCATGCGATCGGCCAGGTTCAGCACCTGATGGAACGGCATCCTCGCGAACCACTCGCTGTTCCGCCGGACCTCGACGCGCTTCATGTCGAGGATCATGCCCAGTTGGTCGAGCCAGGTTCGCAGGTTGTCCTCGATCGCCTCCGGTGTGAGCATCGGTCGCGTCCGATCCTTGCCGGACGGATCCCCCACCGTCGCCGTCGTATCCCCGAGGATCAACACCGCCTGATGCCCGAGATCCTGGAGGCGGCGAAGGTTCCACAACTGGACCGCGTTCCCGACGTGGACGCTCGGCGACGTCGGATCGATACCGAACTTGCAGCGCAGCGGACGCCCGGAGCGCAGGCGCTCCTTCAGCTCGTGCTCGGGAACGACGCTCTCGACGGTGCGAGCGAGCGGGGCGAGAAGCGTCTGGAGGTCCGGATCCCGGATCATCCGCGAGAGCCTAGCCGCGCTCGTGCCGGCGTTCCCGTTCCTCGCGGCCCCCGCGCTATCGGGATGATGCGCCGACGCTCCGTCGCGAGTCGCGGGCCGGTTCGGGCGCGACCACGGGGCGCGAGTCGGGCACCTCGCGCGTCCACCAGTCACGCCACAGGCGCGCATCGGCCGCCAGGACGTGTCCGGAGAGCGCGGCCAGCCCCTCCATCAGGGCCGCCTCGCGGGCCGGTGACGCTCCGAGCGCATCGATCAGCGGTTGGCCGAGGGGACGCAGCGGCCTGCCGGCGAGTCGCTCGCGCAGCCGCTCCAGCGCGGCGAGCGCGGCGCGACGCATCGACGGATCGCCTTCGGACAGCGACCGGGCGAGGATGCGCGTGGCGTCCGGACCGCGATCCCGTGGCACGAACTCGCTCGCGACGAGCAGGTGGACGGGGGCGACGGCATCGATCGATCGGCCCATCGCGCCGATCGGATCGGCGACGAGACCCTCGTAGTTGCGCGGCAACACGATCACGAATCCCGGTCGCACGCGCAGGGTCAGCGGTTGGGTCCGATCGCCGACGACGACGCGAGCCGGTCGAAGCGTGCCTTCGACCACGATCTGGCGGAGCCCCGCGATCGCCGGACCGACCTCCTCGGCGGGGATCCGCACGGGAATTCGGCGGACCGCCCCGGGATCGAGTCGCGTCGGACCCTCTTCGGGCCGGTGCCAGAGGAAGTTCTGCGTCCACGAGCGCTCCATGCGGCTCGCGTAGATGTCGCGATCTACGCGGCGGACATCGAGCGTCACCGCCCCGGGCGAAAGCACGTCGCCCCGGCTCGCTCCGACCTCCGGGGGCATCAGCGACAGGGGTTCGCGGCCGACGTTGCGCAAGCGGATCTCGAAGTCCACGGGTTCACCGAACACGACATAGTCGCGGATCGGCGCGACCTCCGCGCGCAAGAGTTCGTCCTCGATGCGGATCACACGCAGGCTCGCCGCCAGATCCGCGAAGCGCTGGGACCACGGTGCCGGCGGGTCGAGCGCCAGCGCCGCCCGGACGACGTCGAGCGCCTGCGCGTCGTACCCCCCCGCGGAGTAGTCGCGCGCCAGCGTGAGCTTCGCGTCCCAGGCCTCGTCGTCGGGGGACACCGGCCGGCGGTCGCGCAGGAACGGCACCGCGGAGGCGGCCGCGGCGGCACGGGGAATCACGATCCGTTCCCGCGAGACGACCGGCTCGTCGCCGTCGTCGTCGTCGTCGTCGCCGGCGAGCGGCCCGCCCCGACAGGCGGCGAGCGACGCGAGCGCGATCAGCGCGAGCAGGAGGGGGAGGCGTCGGGCCGGCACGTCGGCAGCGTCGCCGCGCCCGTTCACCGTCCCGTCACGCGCGCACCGTCGGACCGGTCACTCCGCCGCGTCGTCCGAGGTGGAACCGTCCGACTCGTCCGTCTCGTCCGCTTCGGCGGCTTCGTCGCCTTCCGCGTCCGCCTCGTCCGTCTCGGCGGCGGAACCGCCGGAGGAGGACTTCGCGAGGGCCGCGCCGAGGGTCGCCAGGTGCTCGCGCTCGCCTTCGAGCGTCGCCCGCGCCGCATCGCCGCGGAGCAGCGTCAGCGCGATCTTCCGCTCGTCGGTGTCGAGTCGCAGCACGCGCACCGCGACGGGCTGACCCGCCTCGAGGCTGTCGGCCGGTGTCAGTTCGCTGACGTGGAGCAGGCCCTCGAGGCCCTCGTCCAGCGCGACGAACACGCCGAAGTTCGTGACCTTCGTGACCACGCCCGCGTGCTCGGAGTCCGGCGCGAACCGCTTGAGGATCGAGTCCTGCCAGGGATCCAGCTCGAGTTGCTTGAGGCCCAGCGCGATGCGCTTCTTGTCCGGGTGGACGGAGAGCACCACGGCCGAGATGCGCTGCCCCTTCTCGAGGACGTCGCCCGGATTGGTGACCTTCTTCGTCCACGACATGTCGCTGACGTGCAGGAGGCCGTCGACGCCGTCCTCGAGTTCGACGAACGCGCCGTAGGTGGTGAGGTTGCGGACGACCCCTTCGACGACCGCGCCGGGCGGGAAGCGCTGCTCGACGTCGTCCCAGGGATTGCCGTCGGCCTGCTTCATCCCCAGCGAGATCTCCTGCTTGTCGCGGTTGATGTCCAGGACGACGACCTCGACCTCGTCACCGACCTTGACGATCTCTTCGGGGTGGTTGACCCGCTTCGACCACGACATCTCGCTGATGTGGACGAGTCCCTCGATGCCGTCCTCGAGCTTCACGAACGCGCCGTACGGCATCACGTTCACGACCTTGCCGTGGACGCGGCTGCCGACGGGGAACTTCAGCTCGACCGACTCCCACGGGCTCGGGAACTTCTGCTTGAGCCCGAGGGCGATGCGCTCGCGGTCCTTGTCGACGCGGATCACCATGACCTCGATCACGTCGTCGATCTTCAGGAGATCGCTCGGATGGGTGAGGCGGCTCCACGACATGTCCGTGATGTGGAGCAGGCCGTCGATGCCGCCCAGGTCCACGAACGCGCCGAAGTCGGCGATGTTCTTCACGACGCCCGACCGGATCTGACCGGCCTTGATCTCGTCGAGGAGGTGCTTCTTGGCCTCTTCGCGCTGCTCTTCGATCAACTTGCGGCGCGAGACGACGATGTTCATCCGCTCCGTGTCGACCTTGATGATGCGCGCCTCGATGTCCCGACCGATGAACTCGCTGATGTCGTGCGTGCGGCGGATGCTGACCTGGCTCGCGGGCAGGAACACCGGCACGCCGATATCGACGAGCAGGCCGCCCTTGATCTTCTTCACGACGTGGCCGCGGACGTTGTCCCCTTCGCCGTAGGTCTGGACGACGCGCTCCCAACCCTTGATGCGGTCCGCGCGCCGCTTGCTCAGACGAACGCCGCCGGCGCCGTCGTCGACGCTCTCGAGCAGGACGTCCACCTTGTCGTCGACGTCCACCTCGTCGATGTTCGCGAACTCGCTCGCCGGGACGATCCCCTCGGACTTGTAGCCGATGTCGATCACGACCTCGTCGTTGCGGATGTCGACGATGCGACCCGTGACGACCTTGTTCGGCGTGAACTCCTCGGCACCCGTCTTGTACCGGGCGTCGAGGTCGGCGGTGCCGCCGAGGATGGCGTCGACTTCGGCATCGACCTGCTGCGGGGGAAGGTCGAACTTGCGGATCGTGTCGCGGGCTCGCATGGGAAGTCGGCTACCTCGGAGCCGACGGCGGGCGCGGAGCGGACGGAGCCCGCGATGCCGTCGGGGTTGGGGAATCAGGTCGAAAGGGCGGAATGTACCGTCGAGAGGACCGCCTCCACAGCCTCGTCCGGGGTCATCGGGGTCGTGTCGATGCGGACGGCGCCCGGTGCGGGGCGCAGGGGCGCGACGGCGCGGGTGCTGTCGAGCCGGTCGCGGCGCGCCATCCGCTCCTGCGTGGCGGCCAATTCGGCCCCGCCGACCGCAGCGCCCGGCGAGCGCTCCGAGGCGCGGCGCCGGGCGCGCTCGACGGGGTCGGCGTCGAGCCAGATCTTCACGCGGGCGTCCGGGAACACGACGGTGCCGATGTCCCGGCCCTCGGCGACGATCGCACCGTTCTCGCGGGCGAACCGCCGCTGGTGGGCGACCATCACTTCCCGGACGCGCGGGATCGCCGCGACGAGCGAGACGGCCTCGGTGACCTCCGGCGTCCGGATCGCCCGGGACACGTCTCGCCCCGCGACGGTCACCGTCCCGTCGCGACCGAGCGTCAGCGCGAGGTCCGCCGCCAGCGCCGCGAGGCGGTCGGCGTCGGTCGGCTCGATGCCCCGCTCCAACGCGATCAACGTGACCGCCCGGTACATGGCGCCGGAGTCGAGCCAGGCCCAGCCGAGGCGGGATGCCGCGCGTCGGGCGACCGTGCTCTTGCCGGCTCCGGCCGGCCCGTCGATCGCGAGCACGAGAGGTGTTGCCGAGTCCGGAGCCGCCTCGGCGATCATTTGCCCGCGACGGTCGGGACGTGGCCCCGCCACCAGGTTCGCAGACCCGAGTCGACGGCGATCGCCGACATGCTCGCGAGTTCCTCGTCGCTCCATCGCGGGAAGTCCGCGAACAGGCGCGCGTGGCGCGGGTCGACGGTCTCCTCCGCGGCGCCGATCGTCGGCGGCAACGCGTCGCGCAGAACCCGGTAGGCGCGCAGCGCGACCTCACGGGGCCACGGCTGGAAGCAAAGCGAGAACGCGAAGTGATGGCACCAGCGGGCCGGCCCGAAGGGGGGCTTCTCGACCCTCACCGCGCGATCCAGGTCGTCGAGGGCGGCGACGATCGCCCGGGTGCCCTCGGGTCCGTCGAACCACGCGGTCCAGCCGTCGCGATGGGCCTCGGCCTGTTCGAACGGCACCCAGCGCGGCGCCGAGACCGGCAGATCCTGGCGACCGGTCAGCGCGACGAGCGCGAGTCGCGCGGCGTTGTACTCGCGAGCGGCGTCCTTGCGTCGCGCCTCGTCCTCGGTCGGCGAGAGGTCGATGGCCTGGACGTAGAGGCGGAGGTAGAGCAGCGCCGAGGGCACCCCCATCCCGCCGAGTTCCTCCGCGGCGACCGCTCGCACCGTCGCGTCGGGATCGTTCATCGCGTGCGCGAGGTGCTTGGCCGCGGTGTACGAGATCACCGGCTCCGCGGCGCTCGCCGCGTCGAACGCGCCGAGGATCCGCGCCACGAGGAGGCGGCAGGTCGGATCCGGCTCCACGTCCGGATGGACGCGGATGTAGACCACCATGTCGAGCACGGCCAGGTCGAGATCGAGGTACTCCTGCAAGGCGGCGCGGCGCGTTTCGACATCCTCGGCGAGGCAGCGCTTCAGCAACTCGGCAAAGGGGCTCTCGACGGGCACGGGCGGCGGAGGCTCCGGCCCCAACGGCCTCGGCGGTCCCTGCCGCGGATCGAAGCCCTGCTTGAGGAGTTCGAGCAACGACAGCGCACGTTCCCGCTCGGGGCCCTCCTTCACGTGCGGCAGCACCGCTTCGAGGTGGATCCGCGCGGTGCGGATGTCGCCCGCGTCGATCGCGAGGTCGACGGCGATCGCACGCCACATCGGATCCTCCGGTGCGCGCTGCAGATACGACTCGACCTCCCGGCGCAGCGTCGCGGGTGCGGCCTTCGTCGCGAGCAGGACCTCGAGGAGCATCCGCTGGACCTCGGGCTGGGCGATCCAGAACGACGACCCGCGCAACGCGACGAGTTCCCGCACCGCGACGTCGCCGTGCCCGGTCGCCATGGCGGACTGCGCGTACTGCACCGCCCAGCGCGGCTCCGAGGCGTAGGCCTCCGTCGCCTTGAGGCGCGTGAACCATCCGAACGCCTCGTCCGCCCTCTCGCTGAGGAGGTTCAGCTCGCCGAGGGTCGCAAGCAGACCCGCGTTGTCGGGCTCGCGGGCCTGCAACTCGGTCAGCAGCGCGATCGCGTCCGAATAGGCCTTCTGCCGCAAGCGGACCTCGATCGCGACGCGGAGCGGTTCGAGTTCCTGCGGCACCTGCGTCCGAACCTGGTCGATCGCGACGCGCGCGTCGTCGAGGCGGTCGGCCTCCAACCAGACGAGCGCCATCGCCATGCGAGCGTGCCACAGGGACGGATCGGCACGGAGCGCACGGCGGAAGTATTCGAATCCGCGTCGCTGCCGCTTCCTGCCCTCGTCGTCGTTCTCGGCGGTCGCGCAGAGGATCCGTCCGGCGAGATAGAGGTCGACGGACCTGCCGGTCTGTTCGGCGCGCAGCACCTCGCGCTCGACCAGTCGATCGAGCGCCGACTGCCCCCCGCGCGCCAACGTCGACTTGATGTTGCGATCCTGCTCGGCGCGGGCACGTCCGACCGCTTCGGAGTCGCCGGCGCGCGCGGCATCGGCGAGGACGACGACCGCCAGCGACGCGGCGGTCGCGAGCAGCAGCCAACGGGCGTTCATGGACGCCGATTTCGCCACGCCGCGACGGTGGCGCGCTGCTTCGGCCACTCGTCCTGGCGGAACGCCTCGTGGTCGAGTTCCGGCCGGGAGGCCCACCACGCGGCGCGAGGGTCGTCGGCGGGGAGCGTTCCGGCGAACCGGCCGATCGCGTCGTAGGCGGCCTTCGCGACGATGCCCGTGTCGTGGTCGAGGTAGGTGGCCAGGATGCCGTCGGCAAACCGGTCGCGGAGCACCCCGAACTCGTCCAGTCCGCGCGCGAGCAATTCTTCCGCCTCGGGGGTCGCGATCCACGCGGCGAACGCGGCGCGGTGCGCCTTCTCGTCGGCCTCGGCGTCGAGACCCAGGCGGTGCTGCAGGAGTTGGAGGACACCGCTGCGCGCGGCCGACGACACCCCGACATCGGGGTCGCCGACGAGGGGGAGCATCACGGCGACCAGCGCCCGACTCGCGCTGCGGTCGCGCATGCCGACGACGACGAGGGCGTCGAGTGCGGCCTGCCGCACCGTCGCGTCGGCATCGAGCAGCGCGAGCCGCACGAGCGGCGCCGCACCCGTCCCGCCGACCTCCGCCAGCGCGCGAGCGGCGAACGCGCGGATGCCCGGGGCCGGTTCGACGGCCGGCCCGATGTGCCGCGCGATGCGCCGCATCGTGTCGGGCTCGGGCGCCGTCTTGCGCAGGAGCACCCAGTGGATCGCGCGAGCCCGATCCTCCTCGCCCGGCGCCTTGTCGAGGATGGCCAGCACGTCCTCGAGCGTGGGCTCGCGCCCCTCGGCGACGACCGGCCGTAGGCGATCGGCCTCCAACTTCCGGATGTCCGCTTCGAGTCGCGAGCGCTGCTCCGGATCGGTCTCGAGTCGCAGGAGCCCGCGCAGCGCGAACAGGTAATCGTCGAAACGGGGCGCGGACTCGGGCGCCTTCTCGCGCATCGCTTCGAGCGCGCGCAACACCCCGACGAACGGCTGGACCATGCTCGGGTTGGCACGGGCGACGGCCCGGTAGGTCTGGATTCCCTCCTCGTAGCGGCCGGTCGCGACCTGGATCTGCGCGAGCAGATCGAGGAAGAGGCTGTTGTCGGGCTGGCGCGCGAGCAGCGTGCGGACCTGCGTCTCGGCCTCGGCATGGCGTTGCATGCGGACCAGGCAGACGATGTACTCGACGCGCGCGACGGTGTCGTCGGGTTCCTGACGGAGCAGCGCATCGAGCTGCGGCAGGGCCTCCGCGTGCTGGCCGCCTTCGATGTAGAGCCGGATCAGCTTGCGACGGGCGTCGGTGTAGCCGTCGTTGATGCGGAGCGCCTGCACGAGGTGTTCGAAGGCAACGCGTCGGCGTCGATTCGCCCGGCGCAATTCGAGCACGGCCATGTCGTGGAAGGCGAAGTAGCAGCGCGGTTCGAGTCGCACGACGTCCGCGTAGACCGACAGCGCGCTCGCGAGGTTTTCTTCCGCGGCGCGCTCGAGCCGGGCCCTCTCGTCGGGATTGGAGGCCTGCTCGGCCTGCTCCCGTTCGTTGCTGAACCGAAGGCCGTAGGCGCGGGCGAGCAGATAGAGATTCGGGACGGTGCCCGCGCGCCGCGACCGACGATCGGCTTCCCGAACGATCGCGTCGAGCGACTTGTTCCGGCGACGCTCGCGATCCTGCTCCGCCACCCCGGCGACGATGTCGGCCTCCCACGGGAAGCCGAGCAGGACGGCGCGGTCCGCGACGGCTCTCGGTTGGGGCGGCACGACGAACCCGAGGACGAGCAACGGGAGGACGAGCCACGGAACGATGCGCGCCGCCGCGCTCGACGGACGCGGACGACGTGACGAGTCGGCGACGGAACGCAGAGTCGGCTCCCACGGCCGGAACGGCCGTGCGGCATCCTACCTACCGTTCGACGGCGGCCTGAAGCACGGTCGGGCCGAGGTCGTCGAGAAGGTGCGGGTCGCTCTTCGCGACGACCGCCGCGCCGTGCAGCCGGACACCCGCGACGTGGCGGGCGAGGACCGCGAACGCCGCGGCGACGCGGTGGTCGCCCGCCGCGCGGACGTCACCTCCGTGAAGCGCCGCGCCGCGCACGACGAGCCCATCGGTCGTCGTCTCCACGCGGCCGCCGAGGGCAGCGAGTCCGGCGGCCACGGTCGCTCGCCGGTCGGTCTCCTTGTGCTGGAGATGCGGCGCGCCGACGAAGCGCGTCACGCCGTCGGCCGTCGCGGCGAGGGCCGCGAGGACCGGGAGGAGATCGGGCGACGATCGGAGATCGACCGTGTCCGCCGCGCGCAAGCGCTCGCCCGTCCCCGTCACGCGCACGTCGCCCCGCGCGTCGGTCTCGATCCGCGCACCCATCGCCTCGAGCACGTCGATCACGCGCAGATCGGGCTGGCTCGCATCGCGCCGCAGTCCGGGTACGACGACCGACTCCGTGCCGAGGGCCGCGGCCGCATAGCGCGCCACGGCGGCGGAGGCGTCCGGAGGTACGACGACCTCGTCGGCCCGGGGCGCACCGCCCGCGACCTCGACCAGCACGTCCCGCCCTCGCGGCATCCACGCCGCCGTGATGCCGAATGCGGTGAGCGCGTTCCGCGTGAGGTCGAGGTACGGGGCCGAGACGACCGGACCGGTCACCGTGATCGACATCCCTCCGAGGCGCGGAGCGATCATCGCGAGCGCCGTCGCGAACTGGCTGCTGCGCGTGCCGTCCACGTACGCCGGTCCGCCGCGCGCACCGCCGCCGAGGACGCGCAGACTTCCGGAGTGCCGGCGCTTCACCCTGGCGCCGAGCCGTGCGAGGGCTCGACGGAGGGGAAGGTGCGGGCGGGCGAGGAGGGCGGGACGGCCGCTCACGAGCGTCCGGGCGCCGGTCGGCCGAAGGACCGCCATTGCGGCGGCGAGACGGAATCCGGTCGCGCCGAGGCCGAGGTCGAGCGTGATCCGATCCCGGCGCGACCCCCAGGCGCCTTCGCTCCACGAACCGACGAGCGCCACCGCGCGGGAGAACATGAGGACGTCGTCTCCCGGCGGTCCGTCGCCGAGGCGCTCGATCCGCGGCGGTCGATCGGCGAGCGCGGCGAGCGCGATGAGGCGCTGCTCGATCGACTTGCTCGCGGGCACACGAACGCCGATCGGACGAGGCGGAGTGGACGACGGCGGCACCGCGCCATGGTCGGCGCACGCTCGACGGGAGGCGAGCCCGATCCGAGTCCCGTCGGCCGTTCTCGGTACCTTTCGCCCCCGGAGGCTCCCATGACGACGGCCCTCGCCACGACCGATCTCGAAGGACTCCGTTGCATCCATCGCGGCAAGGTCCGCGACCTGTACGAGGTGGGAAGCGATCTCCTGCTCGTCGCGACGGATCGGATCAGCGCCTACGACGCCGTTCTCGACCCACCGATCCCGGACAAGGGGAGGGTCCTCACCCAACTGTCCCTGTTCTGGTTCCGGACGCTCGCGGGCGACGTTCCGAACCACGTCCTCGAGTCCGACGTCACGCACATGCCCAAGGCGGTCGCGCGGCACGCCGCGATCCTTCGCGGACGCGCCCTGCTGGTGCGCCGGCTCACGATGTTCCCGATCGAGTGCGTCGCGCGCGGCTTCCTCG
>CAZPGF010000084.1:0-12042 GCA_964586025.1 uncultured Planctomycetales bacterium | reverse complement strand
CGCGGGCGGTCCTCGCTCCCCGTCCGCGTCGCTCATGACGAGGAAGGGAGGACGTCGTTCGCGGGCGGCAACACATCGTCCGCCGCCGGCAACGGCTCGTCGTCCGGCGCTGCCGGATCGTTCGAGGGCGGGGCGGGCGTCGCCGCCGGCGGACCGGCGGACGATGCTGCGGCTCCTCCGCCGGAGCGGCCGGCCGCACGCCGTTCGCGAGCGGCGCGGGCCTCCGCGGCGCGCACGGCGATCTGGGGGAAGCGCGACTCGGCCCAGGTCTGCCAGGCGCTGCGGTCGCGCCCGTAGTCACGCCCCGCGATCCGCACGAGCGCGCGGCGCGCCTTGTGGCGCAACGTCGGATCGCCGTCGTCCAGGATCGGCAGGAGCGCCTCGGTGCTCTTCTCGGAGGCCATCTTGCCGAGGTACTCGACCGCCTCCGCGCGAACCTGCCAATGCGACTCCAGGGGGAGGCGCGCCAGCACCGCATCCTCGGCGCGGCGATCGGCCAGCAACTTGAGGCCGATGATCGCCTCGCGCCGGACATGGTCGTGGGGCGCGTCGAGCGCCGCCTGGAGCGACAGGCGGATCAGGTCGGTGATCCGCTTCACGATCGCCGTGTCGATCGAACTGCGCAGCGCCGGATCCGTGGCGTCGATCAGGTACGGGCGCAGATAGAACGGCTTCACCGCCTCGCGCGCGATCTCGAGATCGACGATGTGCATGTCGCCGATCGCGTCGATCAGGAATCGGCGGCGCCCGGCGGCGCCGGGATCGAGCGGCGTCCGAGCGTGCAGGGCGTCGAGCTCGCGAATCGCCGCCAGCAGGTTCTGCCCGCGTTCGATGCGGTCCTGACGATCGGCCGGACGGGCATAGCGCGGGAGCTTGAGGCCGAGTTGGGTCAGGCTCGACGCGGCCTGCGTGCGTGCGAGCGCGGCAGGATCGTCGAGCAGGACGTTCGACAGCAGCACGGCGGCCTGGGCCTGGCCTTCGAGGCGGCTGTACTCGGCGCTGCCCAGCCGGCCGGCCGCGTCGACGCTCTTGTCGACGAGGTAGACGTCCTCCGTCAACCGGTAGGTGAACTCCCCGTCGGCCTCCTCGTGGCTGTCGCGCAGCTTCTCGTAGTAGTACTTCGGGTCGCGCTCGAACCCGAGGACGCCGTACATCAGGCCGTCGACCGGCCCGCCGTCGGCGAGTTTGCGCGTGCTCGCGCACCCGCCGCACGAGGCGAGCAGCACCGCGCCGAGCACGGCAAGTCGGAGCGACGGTCGGAGGGATGTGCCGCGCACCGCGAGAGGGTACCCACCGAGGTCGGCACGGCCGTGTCCGGACGACCCTCTCGTGACGCGGCGGTGGCGGAGTGCGGGCTGCGGGACGCCGGTGCGGTAGGATCGCCGCGGGGTTTCGCTTCGGTCGGCAGCGCACGTCATCGCTCGGAGGATCTCACGATGCCCCTGCCGCGCCCCTTCCGTCACGGTTGCGAGGCATCCGTCGCGCGACGAACGGTGCGCGCGTGGATCGCCGTTCTCGCCCTGGCGTTCGTCGGATGCGGCGGAGGGGGCGGGGGCAGCCTGGACATCGAACTCGGGACGCTCGCGCTGGTCCCGGCCTCGGTCGTCTCCCATGTCGTCACGAACCCGTTCGACGAAGAGGCTCAACTCGACGACCTCGGCGCCGACGCGCCGTTCTCGATCGAGGCCGGCTTCCTTCCGCGCACCGTCGCCGCCAACGAGTCGATCGACGTGCCCATCCGTTTCGCCCCCGCCGCGCCGGGCGTCCGCCGCGGCGAGGTGCGGCTGCGCTTCGCCACCGCCGCTGCGACGCGTGACGTCGTCCTGCCGTTTCGCGCACGCGCCGAGACCGTTCCGTTCGAGCGGGTCCCGGCGGCCCTGGACTTCGGTACGGTCGAGGTCGGTTCCGAGGAGGAACGGACCATCCTGCTGGTCAACCGGAGCGCGTTGAGCACGGTGACGATCCAGGACCTGGACCTGCCCTCGGATCGATTCACGCTCGTGGACGGCGGGCTGCCGGCGTCGATCGCTCCCGGCGGCGGGCTCGCGTTGACCGTTCGGTACGCACCGCTCGTCCCGAGCATCGCCGACGGCGCCGCGCTCGTCGGACCGGACGACCTGGGCGCCGCCATTACGGTGCCGATCTTCGCGCGAACCCCGGGCGAGGGCTCGGAGGACGTCCTCGACCTCGGGGCGTTCGCGTTCGACGGAACGGGTCGAACGGAACCGATCGAGTTCGAGGTGCCTGCCGACGCGATCTCGATCACGATCGAGGCGGGGAACGACGCGGGCGGCCTGTACGGCATCGCGGAGTTCCATGGACCGGATGGTCGCGCCTACGAGAGCCTCCAGCAGACCGGCCCGTTCCGCTGGATGGAGGGCGGCCCCCTGTTCGTCGCGACCCTGCCGAACTCCGATCGCGAGGAGATCCAACTCGTCTCCGGCGGCGGCACCTACCGCGTTCGCATTTGGCGCCTCGTCGGCAGCGCGGCGACCGTCGATGTCCGCGTGATCCTGGAACGTCGTCCGGTGGGCGGCGATCTCGTCGGCACGCTTCCGTTGAACGTGTTTCTCGTGCCCGGCATCGCGCCGAACGCGGCGAACGCCCAATCCGACGCCCGCCTATCGACGATGCTGGACCAGATCCGCGGCGCCCTCGCCCAGCAGGGCATCGCGATCGGCGACATCGACTTCTACGACCTGACGAACGGCGCCTACGACGACGTGAGCAGCGACGCCGAGTTCCGTGCGATGCTTCGCGAGTCCTCGATCGCCGTCGAGAACCGCCTCAATCTGTTCGTCGTCACGCGCATCTCCATGGGCGCCAGCCTGGGCCAGACGATCGCGGGCGTCGCGGGGCGCATCGCCGGACCTCGCCGGATGGGCACGTCGGTCAGCGGCGTGATGGTGATCTACCAAGGCGCGTCGGCGGAAGTGCTCGGGCTGGTGGCCGCCCACGAACTCTGTCATTATCTCGGCCTCTTCCACACGGTCGAAGCGAACGGCACGCACGATCCGATCGACGACACGCTGAATTGTCCGGCGCAGGGAACGAACATGACCTGCACGCAGCCCGGCAATCTGTACCTGATGCATTGGAGCGCTACGGGCGGAGCGCGTATGTCGGACGGCCAGGGCCTGGTGATCCGGCGACATCCGTGCGTCGATCCCGGGATCCCCGGCGCGCTGAAGCCGACGTTCGGGGCGGCGCCACCGACCCTCGACGCAGCGGCCTACATGGACGCGCTCGGGCTCGGCGCGGCGTGGTGCGGCACCTGCCACCCGCCCCCGCCCCTCGGCGAGCCGGAGTAACGATCCCGTAGCAGCGCCACCGGCAGGTGCCGGCTCGTTTTACGATCGGCCGGTCGGAATCGCACGCCCGGGGTTCGCCGGACCACCGGTGCCGGCCCGGATCGGCGCCCCGATCCACGTGGAGAGGCCGGGAATCGGCCATGGCAGGCCCTCCGGGCCCCCGGCCGCGGCGCGGACCGGGACGAAAGGACCGCGACGCGGCCATGGATCAGAATTCCTTCGTTGCGCTGGCCGGCGCTCCCCCCTAGGGTACGTCGTTTGTATGGAGACGCGTGCCCCGTCGTGGGGCAGCACGGAGGTCGCCATGTCCAAGTGGCTGTTTGCCGGTTTCGCCGGCGCGTTCCTCGGAGCGGTGACGCTTGTCCCGCCCGCCGAGTCCTGCATTCGTTTCAAGCGCCCCGGTGGTGCGGTCGACAGCGGGCAGCGTGACCCCGCGGACGCACCTCCCGCGGAGACCGATTCGGCACCGCCCGAAGGTGACACCACGGGCGGCGGCGACGACACGGCACCCCCGCCGACGACGCCTCCCCCCACCACGCCGTCGGGGAAGGGCCCCGTCACCGGAGCCGGCCCGGGTTCGCTCGGCGGCACGGGTCGCGCGAAGGCCCAGGCCGTCGACAACTCCACCTGGGAGACCTGGTGGGAACTGAACCGGATCGAGTTCTTCCCGCGCCGTTGGGTGAAGCGCGTCGTCACCAGCAACGACGGCGAACTCGTCCGCAACGGTCCGCAGCCCCTCCATCCGGATCGCGTCGCCGCGATGTGGCCCATGCTGAAGGAGATGGCCGAGCACAAGCACGTGTTCGTCGCCGAGTCCGCGCTGATCACGATGGGTCGCGCCGCTGCGAACGAAGCGCAGCGCACCGAGGCCCGCCGCCTGCTCGAGAGCAAGTTGCGCCACCGCAAGCGTGAGGTCGCTCGCGCCGCCGCGCTCGGCTTGTTCTACGTCGCGGATCAGAGCTCGATCCTGCCGATGTACGAGGTCGCGAACGACAAGAAGGCCGACGAGGAAGTCCGTGCCTTCCTCGCGCTCACGTTGACGAATCTGAAGCACCCCATGGCGACGGGTCTGCTCCAGCAGCTCGCCGACGTGCGCGACGGGTACTACGAGTTGGTCTCGGCCGCGCTGATGGGCCTTGGCTACAACGGCGCGAACACGAAGGACGCGGCGATTCCCGCGTTCCTCGAAGACGTCGCGTTCAAGACGAAGAACGTCCGCCCCGAGTACCGCGCGATCGCCGTCGAGTCGTTCGGCCGCATCGGCGACCTCGCCGTCGGCGAGCGCCCGCTTCGCAAGGGCCTTGCGGATCGCGACGTCCACGTGCGCCGCTCCTCGACGATCGCACTGGGCGTTCTCGACTACCGCACCGCCGCCGAACGTGAGATCGCCGAGATCCGCGCCCCGTACGAGGAGTACGTCGGCGTGCCGCTCTCGCCCGACCACGAGAAGCGCGTTGCCGAACTGCAGGGCCAGATCGACGCCCAGCGCACGGCCATGGCCGGCACGGTCCGCGACGTCGTCAAGGACCTCGCCGAGGCGCTGCGCAAGGACAGCGACATCTTCGTGCGTCGCATGGCGGCGATCAGCCTCGGCCGGATCGCCGTGCAGCAGCCGCAGGGTCTCGCGACGCGGTTCCTCCGCGCCGAACTGGAGAAGGACCAGATCGGCATGCGCGAGTACTGCCTCCTGGCGCTGGCGATCGCCGGCGTCGAGGGCGCGCACCAGGATGCGCTGAAGATGTCCGAGTCGAAGAACCCCAGCAGCCGCGGCGCCGCGTGCATCGCGATGGGTTTGATCGGCAACAAGGATCGCGTCAACCCGGTCTCGGAGGAGATCCAGAAGACGTGCGACGCACGCCTGCGCCACATCCTCGCCAACGACGTCCATCCGTCGATCAAGGGCTACGCCGCGATCGGCGTCGGCTTGGTCGGTCGCGAGGCGTCCGGCAAGGACATCCTGCGCACGATTCGCGACACGAGCAGCCCGACGCCGCGTGCGTACGGTGCGCTCGGTCTCGCGCTCCTCGGCACGCAGGAAGGCGCCGACGACATCCTCGGCTTCATCTCCGGTGATCAAATGCGCAACGGCTTCGTTGCGAGCCACATGGTCTACTCGCTCGGCCTGACGAAGGATCGTCGCGACTCGACCTACAAGACGCTCATCAAGGAGACGATCGAGGACAAGGACCAGTACGTCCAGGCGGCGACCCTCGCGGCCCTCGGCTACCTCTCCAGCGGCGAGTTCTATCCGCGCCGGCACCTGATGTCGCGCGGCTACAACTTCATGCTCAACCTCGAGTACATCGACACGTACTTCTACAAGCTCTAGGCCTACAAGCTCGAGGCCTACAAGCTCTTGGCTTCGGGAAGATCGAGGTCGAGTCGGTCTCGACCTCCGTCGAGTCGAACGACGCCGCGGGAGGCAACTCCCGCGGCGTTTTCGTTTCTAGTCCGCCTCGTCGGGCGACTCGATCCGGTCGAGCAGGGCGCGCGCCGCGGCGGCTGCGGCCCCGTCGCGCCCGCCGCTCGCCTGACGGAGCGCGGAGCGCGCCTCGTCCCCCACGCCGAGCAGAGCGTCCTCGGCGTCGTACGCGGCCGGTCCCTCGTCGCCGAGGAGAGCCACGAGTTCGGGAACGAGCGCCCGCGCGAGATCGGTGCGCCGCGCGGCGAGCGACGCGAGGGTGTCACGCAGGGACTCGTCGGACGCCCCACGTTCGGCGAACGCGGCCCGCAGGGCCGAGGCCAGGGGGACGGCGGGCGCTCGCTCGAGCGCGTCGCGGGCGCTGCCGGACCGCTCCGCATCACCCGCCCGGAGCGTGGCGAGCAGGGTCCGCACACCCTCCTCGCCGCAGCGAGCCAGCACGCCGGCCAGTCGGTCCCGCACCCCCCCGTCGGCCTCCCGGACAAACGCCGCCTCGACGGCGGATCGGGCGACCGACGCGGGGGCGCCGATCCGCTCGAGCGCCGCGACGGCGTTCCAGCGCGCCCTCACGTCGGCGGCATCGAGTCGCTCGACGAGCGCGTCGATGCCGCTGGCGCCCAGGGCGCGAAGGGCCTCGCGAGCCGCCGCGCGCAGACCCGCCTCGTCCGCGTCGAGGGCCCTCAGCACCGCCGGGACGAGGGGAGCCCCGTCCTCGCCTTCGCCGAGCCCCCGTCGCGCCAGGGCGTGCAACGCGGCCAGGCGCAACTCGGACGACGGGTCCTCGAGGGCATCCGGAAACGCCGCCCGCAACTCCGCGTCGGCGGTGCCGAGGTCGGAGAGGGCCCAGAACGCGCTCGCTCTCTCACCCGGCCAGGGCGAGCGAAGGCGGGCCCGGTGGGCATCGAGATCCTCGCCGGCGACGCGGCGCGGAACGTCGAGGTCTTTCTTCGCGAAGGGATCGTCCTGGGGTCCGCCGCACGCACCGAGCGCCACCAGCATGCTCCAGGCGGTGCCGCGACGGGCGCGGGCGCTCACGGACCGTCTCCGGCGGTCTCGTCTCCGACCGCGACGCGCTCGGCTCGCAGCAACAGGGCGGGCGGCGGATCCCAGGCCCGCACCGGCCAGGCGACCTCCGCAGGTCCGGCTCCGAGGGCGCCTCGGCGGTGTTGCCACTGCACGATCACCGAGACGTCGTCCGCGCCCGGCGCATCGAAGCGGAACGTGAACTCGCGCGAGGCACCCGGCTCGAGTCGGGTGTCCTCGACATCGGCGGCGGTCCACGCGCCGCCGAGATCGAGGGGGTGGAACGGCCCCGGCCCGTCCCGTCGCGCCGAGATCCCGAACACGAATCCGGCCGGACGTCGCCAATCCCCCGGCTCACGCCCGGCGTCTTCCCCCGCGCGCGGGTCGAGCCAGGCGCGCGGGCCCGAGGCGAGGGCCAGCGGTCGGTCACCCGATGTCGCCCAGACGCCGAGGACGAGATGCTTCGTGAAGGTACCGGTGGGCACCTTGTGTCCCGCCCCGCGATTCGTCACGCGAACCACCGCCTCGATCGCATCACCGTCGCGACGCACTGTGGTCGTCGTCTCGAGCGCTTCGCCGAGACGGCTCGCGGTCACCCCGGTGAAGTCGTGCGCGTGCACCTGATCCGGCGAACGATGCAGACCGTCCCACGCGAGTTGGTCGATCCGTTGGCCGTCGCGGTCGCGCGACGTCGCCGCCCGCATGTGGCAGTCCTGGCACGACGATGTCTGGAACGCGCCGCGCTCGGCCGCCCACCGTCGCCACTCCTCGAAGGTGTCGATCTTGGCGATCGTGTCGTCGCCGCGGACGCCCCCGCCCTGGTGGCAGCCGGCGCAGAGGTGGCTCGCGGCGAACAACGGATTGAACGACGCCCCCATCCACGCGTAGGTGACGTCCGGTCGCGAACCGAAGACGAGGTGGATGGAACCCGGGCGACCCTCTGCATCGGGACTCGGGCGAGCGAAGCGCAGCGCGCCGAACACGCCGCTCTCACGCAGATCGCCGACGGCGGCGATCTTGTGGCAGAGATCGCAGTGGTTCGCGTCGAGCAGACCGCGCCGAACGGGCGACGGCTCCAGCGCGGCACCGGGGCGATGGCAGCCGTCGCAGGAACGGACGTCGTGCCCCGCCGAGGCGAGGCGACCGCGCTCGTACTCGACGTGGCCGTGGTCGTCCATGCGCGCGTGCCGCGAGCCGAGCCACTCCTGGTACTGCGACATGTGGCAGGTGCCGCAGGCCATGACGTCGTCCGCGTCGTGGTCCGGGTGGGGCGCGACGAACCGATAGCGCGGATCGTCCCCGGGCGAGCGCGGATCGAGTTCGATGCGCAGCACGCCTCGCGCGACGCCCCCCGCCACGAATCGCGCATCGGGATCGTCGGCGAACGCGACGACGTCACCGTTGAAGTAGTCGGGGTGTCCCGCACAGAACATCGCGGCGACCGGCATCGCCTCGCCGCGGAAGTGCACCTCGGCCCGGCCCGCCTCGTTGGTCCGCACCCTCGTCGCATCGACGCCGAGCAGTTGGACGAGCGCCTCGCGAATCGGTCCGCCGTCGCGTTCGACGACGTCGATCACCACGCTGTACTCCGCACCCGACCGGAACCGTGCCATCGTCGCGGGGGCCAACACCTGGCCGGCGAGGGTGCCGCGCGGCGGCGCCTCCTCGGTCGCCAGGATGGCATCCGCATCGAGCCACAGATCCGGTTCCTCGTGCGCGACGTACCGTGCGCGCGCCGTGGCCCCGGTGCGATCGAATTCGAGTCGTCCGATGCCGCCGCTCGCGTAGCGGTGTCGCACGCCCAGGCAGCTCCAGGAGAAGGTCGCGACCGCTCCCGCGAACGGCGCGTCGTCACGTCCGCCGCGAATCCGGCCCGCTGCGACCGCGGCCCACCCTCCACCGAGCGTCTGTTCGTCCACGCCGTAGGTCTTCAGCACGAATCGCTCGCCGCGCCGCCGCACCTCCATGACGTGGCTGCCCCGCGAGAGCCAGTAGCGAGCGACTTGGACCGGCCCGCTGCCGGGCGGATCGCCGATGTCGAGGTGGGCCGGGGCGCGCCGCTCCCACTCGGCGTGCCAGAGCGCGACGTCTTCGTCGGGCGCCCACTCCCGGATGAGGTCGCGGCGCGCTCCGGCCCCGAACCGAGGAAGGAAGGTCGCGTGAACGACGACGGCGGCGAGCAGGACGCCGACGAGAACGGACGCCGCGCGCGCGGCGAATCGCCCGTTCACGGATCCACCCGATCGAGGAAGTCGTCGATCCAGGTCACGTGCTCCCAACGCTCCGCGAGCGAGGCGTCTTTGATCTCGACATGGCCGAGCAGGCCGCTGCGCAGCGGCCGTGATCCTCGCAGACGGCGTGCCAACTCGTCCATGTGCTCGGGCGGAACGAAACGCTCGTCCCGTCCGTGGATGAGGAACACCGGCACGTCGCCGAGCGCGTCCAGGTCCTCGACGTGCCGCGCGAGCGAAAGCGGAGCGAGCCGCTTCCGGGCCGCTTCCCGCGTGCGCGCGAGCCAGGGCGACTCCATGGTGGGTTCGCGAGCGAAGGCCGCGAACGACAGCGCCCCCCCGTCGTCGGTGGCGGGCTCGCCCCGCGGGGGACTCTCCGCGGTGAGCCACGCGCGCAGCGCCTCAAGTTCCGCATCGCGTCCTGCGAACAACTCGGCCACGGCGACGAGAAGGATCGCCCGACGCGCGATCGCGTGGCCGTCCCGGTCCTCCTCCGTCGCATCGGCGAGAGGCGGCCCGGCCCATCCGTCGATCAGCGTGTCGAGGTCGAACGGAACGCCCACGAGGAGCAGCGCGCGTGGAGGGGGCGCGCCGTGACGGACCGCCTGGGCCACGGCGCGAACGAGCAGCGCTCCCCCTAGGCTCACGCCGATCCCCCCCAGCCGTGTCGGATCGACGTCGCCCGGAGCGCGCGACGGGATGGCGAGGCGACGCCACTCGGTGGCGAGATCCTCGATGTCGGGCTCTCGATGGGAGGGCCAACGCATCGCGGCGATCTCCGGGGCGAGGACGAAGAACCCGACGCTACCGAAGGCGTGGACGGCCCGCTGCACGCGTTCGTCACCGATCCCCGACTCGGTCAGGCCGTGCGCGAACAGCAGCGCCGGGCGCGAAGCCGCCTCGTCCGTCCCCGCCGGGAAGTTCGCGATCCACGACTTCGGCGCCCACGGCCCGGCGACCTCCTCCGGCCCGAGCGGGACCGCGAAGATCGACCGGGCGCCGGAATCGATCGCCCCGTCGCCGGCGAGGGCCAGCCAGAGCCGGACACCTCGCCAGCGCGGCGCGACCGCGACGACCGCGACGGCGGAGAAGAGCAGCACCGCCGAAGCGGCGCCTCGAAGGAGGCGACGGCGGCGCGATCTCCGGGGCCGAGCCTCCTGCATGGGCGCAGTCTACGCGGCCGCCCCCAGTGCCGGTACGGCCCTTGACCCCTTCGATCCTCCGCGTACGCTCGTCCCTCCCCACGCCGGAGTGGCGGAATTGGCAGACGCGCTAGGTTCAGGACCTAGTGGGAGTTCATCCCTTGTGGGTTCGAGTCCCACCTTCGGCACCAATCGCTCACCCGTCTCCCGCGCCGATCTCGAACGGCTGACGCGCCGCGAGCGCGCTCTCGCGCGCCGCGCCCTGCGCGGTGACGACGTCTCGGCGGCCCGCGACGCGATCGAGTCCGCCTGGCGCGACGCTACGACGCGTTACGACCAGCGCCTCGCGTTGCCTCTCGACCTTGCGGTTCCTCCGTCGCTGCCGATCGCGGCGCATGTCGAGACGCTGACCCGGCTGTTTCGCACCGAGCGCGCCTTCGTCGTTCGCGGCGAGACGGGATCCGGCAAGACGACGCAGTTGCCGAAGATCGCCCTCGCCGCCGGTCGCGGCATCGCCGGGCGCATCGGCCACACCCAGCCGCGCCGGATCGCCGCACGCAGTGCCGCCCGACGCCTCGCGGACGAGCTCGGACCCGACGGTCGCCGCGCGGTCGGACACACGGTGCGCTTCGACGACACGACCACCCCGCTCAGCCGAGTCCAGGTCATGACCGACGGCATGCTGCTCGGCGCGGCACGTCGCGATCCGGACCTGCTCGCGTGGGACACGATCCTCCTCGACGAGGCGCACGAACGCAGCCGCAACATCGATTTCCTGCTCGGTCTGCTCAAGCGCCTCCTCGACCGTCGCGACGATCTCCGCGTCGTCGTCACCTCGGCCACCCTCGACACCGATCGCTTCGCCGAGCACTTCGGCGGCGCCCCCGTCGTCCACGTCGAAGGCCGTCGCTTTCCGGTCGAGATCCGCTGGCGACCGCCGGGAACCGACGACGCGGGCGATCCCATCGGACTCGAGCAGGCCGTCGAGGACGCCCTCCGCGAGCTGCTCTCGGCCGGTCCCGGCGACGTGCTCGTGTTCCTCGCGGGCGCTCGCGAAATCGCCGATGTCGCGGATCACCTGAAGCGTCGCGACCTCGGCCCGATCGAGATCCTGCCGCTCCACGCGAGTCTGCCGATCGAACAGCAGGATCGCGTGTTCGCACCCTCGACCCATCGTCGCGTCGTCCTCGCGACGAACGTCGCCGAGACCAGCCTCACGGTGCCCGGCATCCACTACGTGATCGACGCCGGACGCGCGCGCATCCTGCGCTACAGCCCCCATGCACGCGTCCAGCGTCTCCACGTCGAGCCGATCGCGAAGGACAGCGCAGAGCAACGCGCGGGACGCTGCGGACGTCTGGCCGACGGCATCTGCGTCCGGCTCTACGCCGAGGACGACTTCGACTGTCGCGATCCGCACACCGCGCCGGAGATCCAACGCAGCCATCTGGCGGGCGTGATCCTCGACATGATGGCGTTGCGCCTCGGACCGATCGAGGCGTTCCCGTTCCTCGATCCGCCGCGCCCGCGCGCGATCCGCGAAGGCCGCGAGACATTGTTCGAACTCGCCGCGACGGACGAGGACGGCCACCTGACCGAGCTCGGCCGCGAGTTGGCGCGACTGCCGCTCGATCCGCGTCTGGCGCGCCTCCTCGTCGAGGGACGGCGCCTCGGATGCGCCGAGGCGATGCGCGCGATCGTCGCGGTGATCGAGGCCGGCGATCCGCGCGAACGACCGTTCGGGGAAGGGGGAGCGGCGGATCGCGCCCACGCCCGCTTCGTCGACCCGGCGTCCGACGTGATGACGCTCCTCAAGCTGCACGACGCCATGGCCGCCGAGGAGGACGCCCGCAGCGGTCGAGGATTCCGCGCGTGGTGTGCCGACCACCACCTGCGCCTCTCTCGCTGGCGGG
>CAZPGF010000083.1:0-12321 GCA_964586025.1 uncultured Planctomycetales bacterium | reverse complement strand
GCCAGGCGGCCTGCGGGAGGCCCAGCCACCGCGCGCAGCGCGGTTTCGTTCAACACAGAGGTGCAGGGTGGGGTACACCCTGGGGGTTCGAAATGGTGGGTCGGTCGCATCGCCGCCAGCGCGCTAGACTGCATGCGCCTGCGTCGTGGAGAGGGCATCCGCGAGATGAGCGACCAACAGACCAAGCATCGCCGCAGGACGCGCAGGTCGCTGGGGCTGGTCAGGACATGCGCCCCCCGCGCTAGGCTCAGCCTCGCCTGCGTCACACTGGGGCTTCTGCTCGCCCCAACAGGGGTCCACGGGAGAGAACAGTCGCCCGACGGATGCGTCGTCGCTGGCGTCGTCCAGGATCCTGAAGGCGTGCCGATCCCTGGTGCCCGGCTCCAGCTCGTGCTGCGGCCCGACCGTGCGGGCGGCATACCCTGGGAGTCGGCCGATGCGAGCGGAAGGTTCGAGATCTGGGGCGCACCGAGGGGACCCGTCCAGCTGCGGGCGGTAGCCGGGGATGGCTCGCTGTTTCCGGAGGTGGGGCGCGTCTTCGAAACGCGCGGGGGAGTGCGGGATCTCGTGGTCACGCTTGAGACGGGTCGAGAGGTGCGGCTGAGGGTCGAGCCCTACGATGCCCGCGCCATGGGCCCGAAGAACGGGGCGAGACTGGTCTGGAGGCCGACCCCGGAGTCGAAGACGGTAGAGTGGCGTTGGACGCCGATCGCGAAGGACGGCTCGATCCGTTTCGTCCAGCTTCCGGACATCCCGGCGTTCGAGGTCTTGGGTGTCGCGGGCGTCGATCGGCCCTTCAGGCAGGGAGGACTCGCGCCTGGCAAGGAAGCCAGGACCATCCGGCCCCAGCCGGGCCTGAAGATCTCTGGCAGGATCGTGCCTGCCGAGGCCGCTGCGCAGGAGCGCGTGATCGTCTCCGCATTGGCCTATTGGGGGTTTCCTCCGATCCGCGGGCACGTGCGGGCCGATGGCACTTTCGAGATTGGGAGCCTCCCCGCAGGCGAGTACGAGGTCGTCGCCCAGCTTCGTCCCCAACACGGGCTCTGGGTAGAAGCGAAGGCGCTTGCCGGCGCGGCCGACGTGGTTTTGGACTTCAGCGCGCCCCGATGAGCCCATGAGCGAAGGCTCGGGGATCGTGTCGAAGGCGGCCACGCGCAAGCTGTCCCACCTCTCGTTCGCCGGGTGGCTGCTGACGCTGGCCGTGGTCGCGTCCATCGGTCTCGCTGCCCGACCGATCGGTCTATGGGCGTTGGGATGGATCGATCGAAGTCTGATCCGCCAGCAATGGCCCATCTACCTTCTGGCTGTACCCGCGCTCTTGGCCGGACTGATTACCTGGGTGATCGGTGCGCGACTTCTGCGCCGCGCAGGTGTCTCCGTATGGCGAAGCCGACCGCAGGAGCCGAATGACTGACGGTGCCGCGCCGCCGGGGCGGGTACGCTCGGCCTGTAGCCCATTCTGCGTTCTGCGGCGTGGCTGTCATGAGGGCTTGGATAAGTCTGAAGGCCCGCAGCCTCCTCCCGCTCCACCGATCAAGGCGCCCCAGGTTGATCACAAGGGCTTTCAGTTCCCAGCTACAGACTCGACCTTCTGGATGAAGAGTTTCATGTACTTCACGTCGGAGGAAGACGCGACGGGCCTGTGGGTCCATTCTATTGTGACAGCAGCGGGGACCATGACGCGTCAAGACGGTTCTAGCGAGTCGATCGAGTACAAGACGGTTGAGTACTGGAGGATGGACGAGCATCGGACGCGGTTGATGGATAGGCACCGCTTCCCGTTCAACCGGGGTCAGATCGAGGCTGAGGGATTCTGCGCGATCAGCGTGGTGGTCGAAGTGAGGATTGCTCTAGGTGTGCTTTGGTACGGCTACGCCTCGCCCAGGGGAATCCCCGAGGGGGGCAAGTCGACGCCGAGACATCCTGCGGGTTCATACCTTCTTGGCTCGGCAGAGGGCTACGTGCCTACCGGCGCAGACGGCAAACCCACACCGCAGTTCGCTGACAACCTAGTGTTTGTTCCTACTTCCGAGGAATCCGTCTGGAGGTACACAGTTGAGTGGGACTGGTGTGCCAAGATTCGGCGGGGAGGCAGGTGCAATGGGGGTGACTGGTCAAGAGGTGCCCGCCCCACAACCCCGGCCCGGTGGAGCCCACCCCGAGCAAGCCGGAGCCGGTTATCACTCCGAGGTAGCAGCATGTTTCGCCAGATCGCTCACATCCCTTGGACGCTGTCGCTCACCCTCCTCGTCGCCTCCTGTGCCGAGCCAGACGTGGAAGTGGGAGGCCCTTCGGCTAGGCGCCAAGTCTTCATCTCCAGAGCCTCGGACTACGAGGCGCTGCTAGGGCGCGCGTTTGTCGACGAGTTGAACCCCATTCTGGAGGAGGCACCGTCAGAGGTCGGCCTGGCCATTCGCATTGCTGCGACGACCGCTGCGAGCCACTGGGCACAGCGACTTGTTCAGAGACTGGTCCTCGGAGAGAATGGCACCTGCACCTGGACGTATGCCGAGTCGACGCGGCCGGCATACAACTCGGGTAGTTACATGGCAGAACTGTCGCCGCAGTTAGTGTCTCGCGTCTACGTGGGTCGGTTCACGCGTGGGGCGGACGGTCGCATTGAGTGCGTTTTTCAGCAACGCGACGGAGGGACCTTGAGTTCCCCCCTTGAGGCCACGTTCTCGGAGGAGTCCGGTGGTGAACTCCGGGCCCCACCTTCGATGCGAGACCTTCCGATACCACTTGCTGAACCGCCCCTGTGGCTGACTCTGGAGCAGTAGGCGGCTGAGCCCTGTGCCCCTCACGAATTGCTGTCCTCGAGGCCGGCAGAACGGGGTGTCGAAACGGAACCTCCCCGGATCGCGAGTACGCGTCCTGTGGAGGCACGTTTCCCGAGCCACCCTCTGCTTCGAACGGAGAGAGGCGCAGAGAATGCGCCGCGCAGACGTCCGCGAAACGCCGCCCCCAGGCGCCGGAATCCAGGCCCTGGCGGGGGTGGTCGATCCGGGCCGCTCGACCCCCTGACCCGCCGTTGAACAACCACCCCGCCGCGCTTCGGGGACATCCCGTCGAGCCCACCGCAGTGACAATGCTCCGAGACTTCGCCATGAATAGGAAGCCGATCGCCATGAGGTTGCGAGAGATTCCGGGCATTTGGGCGATGCCTCATCCGCCTCTCTGTTGACCCTCGGCGGTTCCGTAATGAGACGAGTCGCTTCGATACTGGCCTTCCGCGGGTTTTGAGCCCGGGCGCGACCGCCTTCCGATGAGGTCTCGACGGCCCGACGAGAGCCGCAAAAAGGTTCGCGGCCCGACCGACAAGTTCAACCCCGGAATCGGACGAAGTCCAACTCAGGACTCGCCGCGTTGGGGCTGGCGTCGCTTCGGTTCGAGTCCCCACGCCACGGCGGCGAGGAGCGCGATCACCGGCAGACCATCGATCAATCGACCCGTGCCCGACCAGGGCGGTTGGGCCCCGCGCTCGATCCACGCCTCCTGGGCGTGGAGCAAGGTGATGCCTGCCGCGTGAATGCCGATGGCGGGAAGAACGCTTCCCGCGCGTCGCGTCGCCGCCGAGAGCACGAGCGAGAACGCGAGCAATCCGGCGAAGGTCGGGCCGAACGTCATCGGCGCGAACGCGCGCGCGATCCACGCGCCGAACGCGGTGAACGCTCCCACGATCGTCGGTTCGACGTCCACGAGCAGGGGGCGCGGGCGGAATGCGTGCAGGACCGCGTAGACGGCACCGACCACGAGCGCGGTTCGGATCGGCCTCTGCGGTCCGTCGCCGCGCCCCTCCAGCCATCCGCGGAAGACGACCTCCTCGCCGATCGCGACGAGCAGCCCCGGTACGAGCATTACCTGGCCGGTGCGCAGGAGGGCCCGGAGCGGGTCGAGGTCGTCTCGCCACGCGATCCACCCGACCGCGCGCTGCGCGGCGAGCACGACGATCCCGAGGAGCAGCGTCCATGCGAACGTCCTGATGGCGTGGCTCGGGCGCGCGGCCAGACCCACCAGGCCCATGGCCCGCGGGGGCACCTCGCGCCAGGGCCGGAACGCCAGGGCGATCGGGAGCGCCAAGCCGACCAGGAGCCCGCGTCGGACGACCTTGAGGAACGACTTCAGGCCGTCCTTGCCGTCGCCCTCGACCCAACCGAGCTCGACGGCGAGTCGCCAAACCGTCGGCGAGACCGCCAGCGCGATCGCCAACCCGGCGATGCACCCGACGAGGAGTGGGGCGCGGCGAGACCTCCCGGGAACGTCCACTCCCGAGAGCATACGGTCCCCGGTCGTCCGACCGACGCACCGCTCGTTCCCGATACGATGACCACGTGGGGCATCGAGCGGCTCTCCTCCTCGGCGCGCTGATCGCCGTCGCCGTTTCCGGCGTCGGGGTCGGGATCGTTTCGTTCGGCCGAGATGATGCGGACTCCGCCGTCGATCCGTTCGCGCCGGACACGGTCGGCGGGCACTTCGGCGACGTCGAGGCCGCGTCGCACGTCGAGGAGCCCGTCCGTCCTGCGCTCGCAGGTCGCTTCACGGCGCCGACCGAAGCGGAGCGTCGTGCTGCGAACACGTCCGCGCTCGCCGCGCTGATCGTCGCGGCGGAGAGGGGCACCGCGCCGCCGTTGCATGCGCTTCCGGTGCACGGTCGGGTGGTCGACGCGCGCGGCTACGCGGTGCCCGACGTGAGGATCACGGTCGATGGGCCGAACGGGCGGTTCGTGTTCACGAGCGGCGAGGAGGGTCGGTTCGAGCACGCGCTGCAGCCCGGTCGCTACCGCGTGCTGCTCGACGGCGGTCGCGACGGGGTTCGTCATGTGCCGAGCTTCCTGGTCGACGGCACGCTGCGGGACGAGCCGATCGAGTGGTCCCTCGGACCCGCCGTGACGCTGATCGTTTCGCTCGTCGCGGAAGGCGGCTCGATGGCCGGCATCCCCATGGAGGTGCAACTCAAGGCCGCCGGCGCCCTCGTCCCGCTCGTCACGCGCGAGGCGACGACCGACATGGGAGGGATCGCGGTCTTCGACGGACTTCCGACGGGAACGTATCTGCTGCGCGCGCGGTCCGGCGAAATGGCGTGGGTCGAAAGCGAACGGCGCGTAGACCGGGACATGCGCGTCGATATCAAGGTGGGCGCGCCCGTGCGACTGAACGGGACGGTGCGTGCGGGCGAGGAGGACGGCCCTCCGGTCGCCGCGGCGCTCGTGCGGTGGCGCAGCGACCAGCGCGGCGGCACATCCGCCCACGCCGAGACGACGACCGACGGCGCCGGGCGTTTCGAGATTTGGGTGCCGCGCGGGTCGTCCCAACTCACGATCGAGGCGACGGGCTTTGCGATCTGGCCCGGCGCCCGGATGCCCGCCGCCGCGTCGAAGGCGCTCCAGCGACTGCGGCGCGAGTCATCGGCGGAACTTCTCGCGGTGCTGGAGACCGGCGGTGGGATTCGCGGCCGCGTGCTCGACACCGTCGATCGAGTCGTGCCGGGCGTGCGGATCGAGGCGCATCGAGGCCGCGTCGGCGAGGAGCCGGCTCGGATCGCCGTCTCTGACGCCGAGGGTCGTTACGAACTCCCAAACCTGCCGGTCGGTACGTACGAACTCGCCGTGACCTCCGAGGGCGCGTTGCCCGCCACGGGCCCGAAGCTCACCGTGCGACTTCGGGGCACCGCCGACGAGTCCGTCGAGAAGGACATCGTGATCGTCGGGGTGAGGCGCGTCTCCGGGGTCGTGACGACCGCGGAGGGCGCGCCGGCGATCGGCGCTCGAGTCTGGGTGTTCGGCGGCGGGGGTGCGCTTCGAAGCGCGCGCCGCGCGGGCAACGTGCTCGAAGCGTGGACGGACATGAGCGGACGCTTCGTGCTGTTCGATCTTCCGGGAGACCGCGATCTCACCCTGCGCGCGACTTACCGGGAACTGGAAGCCACGCCGTGGGTGCTTCACAAGGACGCCGTAGCCGACGGCGTGAACCTGAAGCTCGAGGCGAGCGGCAGCGTCGTCGGCGTCGTCCGCGACGAGTTCACCGGCCGACCGGTCAGGGGTGCGAGCGTCCGCGTCCATCCCGGCAAGAGCGCTCCGCCCGGATACCAGCCCCACTCCGCAACGACGGACGCCGACGGCCGTTTCGTGATTCGCAACATCCTGCCGGGCACATGGAGCGTGCTGCCGCAGGCGTCGGGATACCTCGCCGCGCGGGCCACTTCGCTGACGACGCGGCGCGGCGCCGAGGCGACCACCGACCTCTCGCTCGATCCGGGCATCGTGCTGGAAGGGATCGTCGTGGACCCGTTCGGCCGTGCGATCCGGGCGACCGTTTCCGCGACGCAGAGAGCGCCGGGCCGCACGACGCGCAGCGTTCGGACGGACGGGTCGGGCGCGTTTCGGCTCACCGGTCTACCGCGCGACATGGTTTGGGACCTCCACGCGCGGGCCACCGGGAGCCACCCGGCCAGCGTGCTGGGCTTCGATCGACCCGCATCCGGGCTGCGCCTCGTCCTTACCGCCAAGACCCCCAGGAAGTGACGACGGTCAGGAGCGCGCCGCCGGAAGCCGTGCGAGGTACGCGCGCGCATCGGCGTTCGAGGGGTCGGCGCGGAGCGCGGCATGGAAGCAGGCCTCTGCTCTCGCGCGATCGCCGCGGAGCGCGGCCGCCACGCCGAGCGCGTTCCAACTCGGGGCGTGGCGGGGATCGATGCGCAGCGCCTCCTCGAAATGACGTTGCGCCTCCGCTGCGCCGGTGCTGCGGCGACCCCGTTCGTATGCGCTCGCCGCCGCGGAGTCGCGGACGCCCATGACGGCGCCCGCCCCCGGGCCATCCACCGCCGCCATGCGCGGCCCGCTCGCAGCGTCCTCGACATCGCCGAACACGCTCGGCCGACCCCGCTCCCGTTGATCCGCCAGGTAGTCGCCGACCAGGTAGCCGCCCAACGCGCCGACGCCGCCCCCTACGAAGGCCCCGCCCACGCCACCCGCCGCTGCACCGATCGCCGCGCCTCCGACGCCGCCGAGGATCGTTCCCGACAGACGTTCGTTCATCCGGCACGCGGGTAGCGCGAGCAGTATCGGTGCGGCAACGAGAAGGGCGCGCGTTCGCATGACGGGAGACTCCCGTGCGCTGGATCGGTCGTACCCGGAGCGGACTTGAGACCGGCGGCGCCGCGGGGGCTTGGCGGGTAGCATCGGCGCGTGCTCCGCGTCGCGATCCTCCTCTCGGTCGGCCTGGCCTCGGCCGGCTGTCTCCAGGTGGACGAGCGATGGGTGTTCGACGACCGCGGCGGCGGCGGGGTCGAACTCGTCATCGACCACGATGCGGCGCTGCTCGCGCAGGTCCGCGCGACGATAGGGGAACGCGCGCTCGCGACGCTCGGAGCCCGCGAGGTACCCCTTACGATCGATGCGTGGCGCGACCTCCTCGCCGATGCCGAGGGAGTCGAGGTCCTCGCGCTCGAGGAAGGTGCGATCGAGGACGGGGGCGGGCGGCGCCGCTTCCGCCTCGCCCTGCGGTTCGAGGGGATCGAGCATCTCGCCCGGATCGAACCGTTTGCCGCGCGTCCGTGGCGCCTGGTCGGGCCGGACGCCGGAGCGACCGGAAACGCACGTCGCGCGCGACTCGAGGTGCACCCATTCCGACGGATCCCGCTGATCGATCCGTGGCTCGCGCTCCGTGCGGGAGCAAAGGGCGCGGATGCCGCCTCGCGCGACGAGCCGGATGCACGCGGCATCCTCGCCCGGCTCGGCATCGAACGCGACCGCGCCGAACGCCTCGATGCCATCCTCGCGGTCCGTGCCCGGGAGATCCGACTTGCGTGCGAGGTCGAGGTGCCCGGACGCCTGCTCGAGGTCGCCGGCGAACGAGCCGACAGCGGGACGACGGCCCGTTCCGACTTCGACATCGCCGCCCTGGCCGACGCGAACCGGGACCGCGCGCTGCGCATCGCATGGCGCGTCGGCGAACTCGATCGGGTCATTCCGTTCGAATCCCCCGGCGACGATCCGCGCCCTCGGCTGTCGTCAACCGACGCCGGGCGTGAACCATGAGGGCCGCCACAACGCCGCAGGTCGTGTTGTTCACGACCGGGCCGTCGTGCTCCCTCTGTGGGACGACCCACGCCGACCTCGTGCGACTCGCTGGTCTCTACCCGTTTCGCCTCGAGGTTCGGGATCTCGCAGTCGGGGCCGCGCCGTCCCCCGACTACGTCTTCCGCGTGCCGGTCGTCCACATCGATGGCCGCCTGGTCGCCGAAGGCCGCATCGAGACTTCGACCCTCGAGGCGGCGCTCGGCGCCGCCGTTCGCGCCCGCAGCGTCGAGCGGCGCCCTGGCGAGGCCCTCATCCGCCGACGGACTCCACACCCCCCGGGGTTGTAGACTTCGCGGCGCATGGCGCCCGACGACCGCCCGAACGAGGAACCCTCCTACGAGGCGATCGCGCGCCTGCTCGGCCTCGTGCCGGGCAGCCGCCCTCTCGGGCAGGACGTCGATCCGGCCGCCGATGCGTCCGACGACGACGCGCCGGTCCGCTTCGACAAGGACGGCGTGCTCGCCGGGCGCGGGCGTCTCGTCGCGCGCCGAGCGCACGACGACGGGGACGACAACGGGGTCGAGGGGCGCGACGACGGGGGCGCGTCCGCGCCGCCCGAGACCCCGTCGGCGGCTCCCGCGGTCTCGACCGGCGGCGGGCCCGGCTCGCTGGCCGCGCCGCGCAAGGCGAGCCTTCCCCCGCGACTCGGCGCCCTCCGCCCGGACGGAGCCCCGCCCCCCCCGCGGACGCCTCCCGCGTCGCACCGTCACGATCCACGTCGCACCGAAATGATCGCGATTCCCGGCGGGCCGTTCCCGTTCGGTGAGGACGCCCTCGACGTCGAGGTTCCCGGTTTCGAGATCGATCGCTTCCCGATCACCAACCGCGACTACGAGGTCTTCGTCGAGGACACCGGACACCGCCCCCCCGCCTACTGGCCGAGCGGCTCGATGCCCGATGAGATCGCCGACCATCCCGTGGTCGGCGTCGACTACTACGACGCACTCGCCTACGCGCGCTGGGTGGGGAAGGACCTGCCCTTCGAGGACGAGTGGGAGCGAGCCGCGCGTGGCACGGACGCGCGGCCGTACCCCTGGGGGGAGGAGACCGACCTGCAGGCGTCGAACACCGCGCGCTCCGGCGTGCGGATGACGACGCCAGCCGACCTGCACGCTCGCAACGTGTCGCCGGACGGCGTGCGCGACATGGTGGGCAACACCTGGGAACTCACCCACACGCCCGCCGCGGGTGGCGGTGTCGTGGTGCGAGGCGGCTCCTGGTACGACTTCGCGCTCTACGCGAAGACCTGGTTCCGCTTCGCGACCGATGTCGATGCCCGCAACGGGACGATCGGTTTCCGCTGCGTTCGCCGTTCCACTGATCGCGACGACGAGCCGCGCGAGGTCGATCCCGCGTACGTGGACGGAGAGATCGCCGCGCGCACCGGCGCCCAGGTCCAGGGGCGCACGGAGGAGTGGAACGCCGACCGTCGGGATCTCGTGATCGATGTCGCGCGATTGCGGCGCTACATCGACGAGATCCGCGCGGAGTCCCTCTTCGGACCGGTCGTCCATCGACCCGGCGCCCGCGGCAGCGCCGACAACCCGACGGCACCCGCGCTCGGCGATCGCGCGTCGCCCGCGGCGTTTCTCGTCGACGGCCCGATCCGCGGCGACTCCGCGCGGCCCGTGCTCGGCATCGGCTCGCGGGACGACGAAGCCCCCGCGATCGAGGATGCCCTCGATGCGGTGTTCGGAGGCGAGGAGCCGAGCGCGGAGGACGAAACGCGACGCGTCCACGTTCGCGACGTCGATCTCGCGACCGGCGAGTCGATCGGCGCGGACGAACCGCCGTCCCCGGCCGAGTCTGCGGCGGGCACCCCGCGTCCGATGTTCCGGCTCGGCGGGCCGACGATCCTTCCGCCGAGCGCCGCCGCGCCACCGACGCCGGTCGTCGTCGCGCCACCGCCTCCCCCTCCGCCCACGCGCGACGCCGATCGCGTCCGCGTGAAGTCGCCCCGGATGCCCCTGCCTCTCTGGCTGCTGCTGGGCGCGGGGTTCGTCCTGTTCGGCGGTCTGCTCGTGCGGATGCTCGGAAGCCGCGACGACGCGGACGAACTCGACGACGATCGGTCGGAACTACACGGGGCGCCCGAGGCTTCCACGCCCGCGGCCGGGGATCCCCCCGCGGCGCCCGACGAGTCGCCTCGCATCCCCCGCGGTCCCGCCGCCGTCGCGCCCGTGACGGGTTCCTCCGACTTCGGCGGCGTGTTCGATCTGCCGGCGTACGGCGAGGGCGTCCACGACGCCGATCCTCCGCGCGTCGTGGATGCCTCGACCGATGCCGGTCGCCACGACCTGGCCGAAGGAACGTGGATGCTGGTGTTCCTCGACGGACTCGATCACCCGCTCGCGGAGCGAACGGTGCGCAACGCGCACGTCGCCCATCGTTCGCTCGCGGAGCGCGGCGTGCGCGTTGCGCTCGTCCTTCCGCGCGATCCCTTCTCGACCGAGGGCGGGTGGCTCCTCGACGAGCGCGCGATGCGCGAGCGACTGCGCCCCGCCGGCATCTGGGACGGTTTCACCGTCGTGTTCGATCCATCGTCCGCGGACGGCGTCGGCCGTGTGCGCGAGGCGTACGGACGCGTCGGCCGCCCGGTGTCGGGTGCCGTCATTCATCACGGCGCGCCGGAGGCCCGCGTCGCGCCGCGGACCCGCGACGACGCGATGGAGTTCGCGCAGTTGGCGATCCTCGCATCGCGGGCGCGCGACCTCGCGCGCGGCGAGTAGCCTCCGCCCGCGCCGTCTCCGTAAAGACAGGGCACTCCGCCCCCGATCGGCGGTACCGATCGTTCGCAGGGGCCGGACCCTTCGAACGGAGCCCTCGAGCCTCCGGTGTGCGACGAGGCCGAGCGGGACTCGCCCTACGAGAACAGCGCGGCGTGCAGCGCGCGCACCGTGTCGGGCCCACGATCATCGGGCACCACGATCTGCAGGTTCGTCGTCGTGGCACCGTACGAAACGGCGCGGATCGGCACCTTCGCGGCGGCGAGCGCCGCGAACACGCGCGCCGCGAGCCCCTGCGCCTGCCGCACACGTTCGCCGATCACGGCGACCAGCGTGCTGCCCTCGGTCAGTCCGACCTTGCCGAAGCGCTTGAGGTCGGCCGTCAGCGCCGGCAACCGTTCCTTCTCATCGACGGACACGGTCACCGAGATCTCGCTCGTCGCGATCAGATCGACGACGACGTCGTGGCGCTGGAACACCTCGAACACCTGCGCCATGAAGCCCGACTGCCCGAGCATGCGGCCGGACACGACGTTGATCAGTGTGATGCCACGCTTGCTCGCGATCGAGGCCACGTCGTTGGCGCCGCGCGGGCGATTCGGTCCGATCCGCGTGCCCGGGGCATCCGGATCCATCGTGTTGAGGATGCGGACCGGGATCTTCGCGTCGACGGCGGGCTGGATCGTGGACGGATGGATCACCTTGGCGCCGTAGTACGCGAGTTCGCTCGCCTCCGCGTAGGTCAGCGCCGCGACCGGTCGCGCATCGGAGACGAGGCGCGGGTCCGCGGTGAGCACACCGCTGACGTCGGTCCAGATTTCGACCTCCTCCGCACCGAGGGCCCGGCCGACGATCGTCGCGGTGAAGTCGGAGCCCGAGCGGCCGAGCGTCGTCACGTTCCCCTCGCGATCGCGGCCGAGAAAGCCGGTGACGATCGGAATCCCCGCGACGCGCGAGAGGGACTCGCGAAGGGCGGGGTACGCCTCGGGGCGCGGCGTTGCGCGCGTGAAACGGCTGTCCGTGACGAGGCCGGCCTCGTCCGCCATCACCGGCGTCGCGGGCAGTCGCCGCCTGCGCATGTACGCGGCGATCGCACGAACGGACATCCGCTCGCCGAACGCCGCGACCGAGTCGAGGCTGCGTGGCGTCAGCTCCCCGAGCAGCGCGAGACCGCGGAACATCTGCTCGAGGCGCTCCAGATCGTCGGCGACGATCGAATGTTCGAGGCCGAGGGCGTCGAGGACCGCGTGCTCGCGATCACGGACGGGTGCGAGGTCCGGTTGCCCCGCCGCCGCGAGCCGCGCTCCCTGCAGCAGAAGGTCGGTGATCCCGCTGTGTGCGGAGCAGACGACGACGGGGCCTCGCGGGAGGCGCTTGCGCACGAGGGCGACGACCGTGTCGATCCGCGGGCGATCGCCGAGCGACGTCCCGCCGAATTTCATGACGAGGACCGGCTTCATGGACGGGCGAACGTGAGCTCCCTCGGTGCTCGGCTCCGGGTCGGGCCCGGACCTCCG
>CAZPGF010000082.1:0-12435 GCA_964586025.1 uncultured Planctomycetales bacterium | reverse complement strand
CGGCGCCCCGCGCCCCGAACTCGTTCGCCCGACGCGGCCCGACTCGGGCGTTCGCCGGCCAGGAGGACCTGCACGCGATCCGCGAACCACACGCGCGCGGCGGCACGCTCGGCTGTCCCCGCGGCCGACAACGCATCGACGATCCGCGCCACGCCCGCGGGGCTTCGATCCCGCGTCCAGTCCGCGAACCGTTTGACCCAATCGATCGAGTTCGCCAGGTCGTCGGGGGGCGGGGGCAACTCCGCCAGGGAGGCGTCGATCTCGAACTCGCCGTCGGCCGGCGCAGCCGTGTCACCGGTTCCGGCGTCGGTCGTGGTGGGGGGGGGGCCCGCATCGGGCGGGTCACCGCCCGGCGTCTTGGACGCCTGGATCCGCGAGTTGACGAGCACGGCGATGAGCACGACGAACGCGATGGCGAGGATCGCGATGCGGCGGCCGGGAACCTGCGGCGCGTGTTGCCCCATGCGCGCCTCGATGCGCGCACCGATGCTGTCGGGCCCCGTGTGAGCCGACGAGGCGGGCCGGGGACGGGGATTGGAGTCGGTCGAGAAGCCGGAGCGACGTGTCGTCATGGGCGTTCCTCTCCGGGTCGGAGGGGCGAGGGCATCGTACAGTGCCGTCGATGGAACTGCTGCTGGAGACCGCCGGCGAGAGCCACGGGGGCCGCCTCATCGCGATCCTGGCGGGCCTACCTTGCGGATCTCCGGCAGCGGCTGCGTACGTGAACGAGCGTCTGGCTGCGCGGCAGAGGGGACGCGGCAGCAGTGCGCGCCAGCGAGTCGAGTCGGACGAGGTGGAGTTCCTCTCCGGTGTGCGTGACGGCCGGGCCACGGGCAATCCGATCGCCCTGTCCGTCGCGAACCGCGACACCCGCTACGCCGATTTTCCCCCCGTCCGGGCGCCGCGTCCCGGGCACGCCGATCTCGCGGGTGCGTTGAACCGCGGACTGACCGACGTTCGCGACGTGATCGAGAGGGCCAGCGCCCGCGAGACCGCGGTTCGCGTCGCGGCGGGCGCGCTCTCGGCGGCGTTCCTCGACGCCCTCGGCATCTCGGTGCTCGGTCACGTCGTCGAACTGGGAGGCATCGGCGTCGCGGGCGACGTCGGCGACGACCTCGAGGCAGCCCGCGCGCGCCGCGACGCGTCGGACCTCCACGCGCTGGGAGAGCGCGAGGCCCAGGATCGCGCGCGCGATGCCATCGATGCAGCCGCCCGCGACGGCGACACGCTCGGAGGTCTCGTCGAGGTCGTCACGGTGGGCGCTCCGCCCGGCCTCGGCGGACACGAGCGGCCGGAGACGAAACTCAGCGCGGGGCTCGCGGCGTCGCTGATGGGCATCCAGGCGGTGCGCGGCGTCGAGATCGGCCTCGGCTTCGAGGCGGCGCGCCGACGCGGACGATTCGTCCACGACGCGATCCTGCCGTCGAGCGAAGGCGGTCCCCCGCACCGGGGCGGAAACCATGCCGGGGGGATCGAAGGGGGGATGAGCAACGGCATGCCGGTCGTCGTCCGTGCGGCGATGAAGCCCCTCGCGACGTTGCGCGAACCGCTTCCGAGCGTCGACCTCGAATCGGGCGACATCGCTCCGGCACGCGTCGAACGAAGCGACGTGACCGCCGTCGCACGCCTCGCCATCGTTGCGGAGGCAGCCGTCGCACTCGAGATCGCTCGCCACGTCCGGCGGCGGTTCGGCGGCGCGCACCTCGACGAGGTCCGCGCGGCGATCGCCGTCCATCGGGATCGCATGGCCCGGATCGGGGGCGCCGCACCTAGTTCGTGAGGGCGGTTTCTTGACGCCCCGGACCGACCTGCCTACCGTCCCGGGCGCTCGCCGGTGTAGCTCAGCGGTAGAGCAGCGGTTTTGTAAACCGCAGGTCGTCGGTTCGATCCCGACCGCCGGCTCCACCGCTGGGCGAACTCGGCGACGACGCATCCGGTTCGGCGGGATACTCAAGCGGTCAACGAGGGCAGACTGTAAATCTGCTGGCTATGCCTCCGGGGGTTCGAATCCCTCTCCCGCCACCATTTCCCAGAATGTTGTGAATCTTGCGGCTCCTGGCCCGGATTCGATGAATCACGCTCGGGGCCTTCGATGATGTTCGGGGCGTCGCCGGGGTCGGAATCGAGCGCCGAGGGGGCCAATCCTGCCTCGTCTACGGCAGGATGTACGGCAGGATTCCTTGTTGCAACGTCCAATCGCGCGACCGCGGCGGCGCCGTCCGACAGTTGGAGCCGCGTGTACGAGTTCGCGGTCAACGTCGGCGTGCTATGGCGCGCGAGTTTCTGCGCTTGCGCGAGCGTCACGTCCGCGCGCGCGAGATTCGTCACGAACGACGTGCGGAGCGCGTGGAAGTCGATGCGGCCGTCGTCGTTCTCGGGCGCGATACCGACGGCGCGGAGGTCGCCGTAGAGGGTTCGCGTCTCCGGTACGCAGGAAACGACGGCCGGACCGGCGCCGGGGCCGCGCAGGGGGCGCAGACGGCGCAGGACCGCGCGTGGCGCGTCGTGGAGAGGCAGGGTCGCCTCCCGGCCGTTCTTGGCTACGCTCGCGCGGACGGTGACCGTACCGGCGTCGAGGTCGATGTCCGCCCAAGTCGCGCCGCGAGTTTCCCCGCGACGCAGCCCGGCAAGTGCGGCGAGCGCGTAGCACGCGGCGCGTTCGAGCCCTTCGAGTTCGCTCCGCCCGCGACGCTCCGCTACGTTGAGCAGCCGCGCGACTTCATCGAGGGTTAGCGCGCGACGGCGGAATGTCGGTTCGGCGGCCTTCGCCGGCGCGTCGGTCCGCTTCACAGGGTTCGCTCGGACGCGGCCCAGGCGCACGAGGCGCGAGTCTTGATCGAGCGGTTGCGCTGGGAGTACAACCACGTCCGACCCCACAGTTCGCTCGGCTACGAGCCCCCGGCACCCGAGGCATGGGAGCCCGAACCCTTGGCCATGAGGGCTGTGGTGTGAGTTACCAAGTGGCACACTCAGCGGGGGGCAGGTCAGGCCTGAGCGCCCCCGATCTGCGAAGCCGCACATCCGCAAGGTCAGCGACCCCCTGAACGCGTACCGCTCCGCTCACGACCCGTCCTCGGCCGGGGCGGCGACCGCGCGACGCAGCGCCGCGAGGGTGCGGCGCAGGCGATCGAACGCCGGCCACGCGACGCCGAACGCAAGGACGCCGAGGATGCCGAGAGCGAGGTACGCGCCGCTCGACCCCTCGGGCATGAACGTGTTGACGACGACCGAGACGAACGGCACCGCGACGCAGACGCCGAAGGTCGCGTGCGCCTCGCGTTCGAGTCGGCGCGCCGATCGCGCCGGCCACGCCGTCGCACGCGGCGGGGAAACGATGCGCGGCAGGGCGGCCGACGTGACGAGCTTGGCGACGAGGAAGAACGCCGTCGCCGCCGCCAGCAGGCCGAAAAGACCGTTGCTCGTCACGAAGTGCGCCCACGCCGCGGGGGGAACCACCCCCCCCTCGATCGTCCGCCAGATCGGAAACGCGGCGCCGCCGAGCAGCCAGAGCGGAAGCGCGACGGTCGCCGCATTGCGCGGGAGCGCAAGCGCGCGATCGACATCCCGCGCGATCACCGGCCGCCCCGCGCGCTCCTCGCGAACCGCGCGTGCGAACGGGCGTGCGAGCCACGCGAGAAGTCCGAGTCCGAAGGTGTACGCGATCCCGTTGACGACGCCGACCTGCGTCGTGAACGAGCCCCACGTCGGGTCTCGTTCGATCACGGTGTGCAGGTTGTAGGTGATGTTCAACGCGCTCAGCACGATGCTCGGAATCGCCGTCGCCGTCAGCACGGAGAGGAGCGGACGACGGCGCACGACGCCGTGCCAGCCGCGGTCGGCCTCCTCGACGAGTCGTTCGACGTCGGGGTGGAGCGCGAGTCGCAGACGGGACGCGAGCGTGTGCCCGTCGGCGGGGCGATCGGCCGGATGCTCCGCGAGGCACGCGCGAAGCGCGCTCGCGAGCGCCGGCGGCGTGTCCGCGGGAAGCGCGAGCGCGGTCGCCGCGCGGCGACGGTCTTCGAGCAGCGCGTCGATGTACGCGCGCCAATCGCCGCCTTCCGGGCCGTTGCGTTCGGGCCAGGGCAACTCGCCGGTCAGCAGTTCGACCAGCAGCACGCCGAGCGCGTAGAGATCGCCGCGCCCATCGACGGCGTCCGCGTCCTCGTCGTGGAACGGGCTCATCGCGCGCACCTGCTCGGCGGGCATGTACGCGAGGCTTCCGCCCACCACCTCGTCGGAGGCGGGGTCGGTTGCGACGGGCGCGCGAGCGGTGTTGAAGTCGGCGAGTTTCGCTTCCGCATTCGACGCGAGCAGCACGTTCGCCGGCTTCACGTCGCGATGAAGCACGCCCGCTTCATGCGCGTGGTGCAGGGCCTCGGCCAGCGTCGCGCCGAGTCGCGCCACCGTGCGCGGCCAGGAGAGCGCGACGATCTCGCGCCGCGCCAGGCTGTCCTCGGGCGCGGGTTCGGAGCGCTGGGTCAACGCGGCATCGACGCACGCGAGCAACAGGCGGCCGTCGCGCCGTTCGGGGGGGGTGTCGCGGACCCGCGCGACGACCTGTTCCAGCGTGCCGCCCGGGACGTACTCCATGTACAGGAGCCGCAGGCCGTGCTCGGCGACGCGGCGCTGGTCGAACACGCGGACGATGTTCGGATGGTCGAGTTGCGCGAGGGTCGCCGGTTCGTGCCCCTCGTCGTCGCTGATCTTCAGCGCGACGAAGCGCTGGAGACTCTGTTGACGCGCGAGCCAGACATCGGCGAACGAGCCGCGGCCGAGGCGGTCGAGCAGCAGGAAGTCGTCGAGCACGTCGCCGGGCACGGGCGGTTCGATCGATGCCATCGCAAGACGTGCGAAGTCCCTGGTGGGGGGGAGGGGCGGGACCCCCCCCCCGCTCCCGCGCTGGTTCTACCCCGGCCGCGTGGGCGAACCGCCCCCGATCAGACCGCCGATGAGGCCCGGGCCTAGGCCTCGACGCGATCGGGCGCGCCGAGCAACGGCGTGACGCACCGCGGCGTCCACGTCGCGATGCGGTCGAGGTTCTCGCCGCGACCGTGATCCTCGACGACGGCGATGCGATCGCACACGATGGCGGGCCAGCGCGTGACGAGATCGGGAGGACCCAGTTGTTCGAGCAACCGCAGTTTGGCGGTGCGGCTCAAACGCGAGTAGTGAAGGCTCACATGCGGGATCTCGGGCGTCTCGAGTCCGGTCGGAAGGCGATGGGCGAGGCCGGCTGCAAGCGAGAGCAGGCTGGCATTGGGTTCGAGATCCAGAGCGAGACTGCGCCACAAGGTCCAGTCGAGGTCGTCGGGATCGGGCGCCGAGATCGTGCCCGAGACACGCAGTTCCTGAGGTCCGTGCAAGCGCCCGAGTTCGAGCAGCAGCGGACCGAGGTCGTGATCCGGCGGAACGAACGCCGAGCCGATCGTGACGTGGGGCGGAAAGGACGGATGCAGCGTTTCGCGGAACTGGCCGACGCCGGAGTGGCGGACCGCCTCCATCACGTTGGCCAACTCCGCGGCTACCGCAGGCTCGGGGAGCAACCAGAAGAAGACGCGTCGGTTTGACAAGGAGGCCCTCGATGAAGGGCTCGCACGGAGCCCGTGGTCAGCGCCGTCAGGTATCGCACGGAAGCGTGCCCCGCGGGGCGACCGGGAAACGGGATCGGAAAACGGGAAGGGGCGTGCGAACGGGTTGCGTCGCCGGAGCATTGTGGCGCGAAACGTCGGTCGCGGTCGGGGGGGCGGTCGGACCACGCGCGGTCGGCGGAGGCAGGGAGGCGACGGGCGGGCGGGCCGGAGACGGTTCGACGGTGCTCGACGGCACGGCGGAGGGGAGGGCGGGCGACTCGACGGGGGCGTCGGCCGTCTCGGGTCTCGACCACACCACGCGGGTGGTCGGCGAGTCCGGCGCGCCATGAATCCAACCGCCGCTGGAGCGGCTGACCCGGAGAGGGGCCTTAGGGTCGGTCGACGGGGCCGGCGGGGCAGAGGAGACGGCGCCGCGCAGCGGCTGGGCACGTGTCGCGGAAGGCGCGATCGCCGGCGGGCTGGCCGGTCGCCGGATCATGCGCCGAACGGACGAGCGGGGAGCCGGTGCCGGGACATCGTCCGCCGCGTGGGCGAAGGAGGCCGACACGGGGGCGAGGACGAGCAGCAGCGCGAGGGCCGGAAGTCCGCGGCGCATGAGCACTCCCACGACGCGGATTCCGCGTCGTCGTGCCCCCCCGGCTCTCATTCATCGGCCGTACGCCCGGTCGCGCTTGAGGAGGGAGCGCGGCGCGCCCCCGGCCTCTCCTACTCGGGCTCGCGGGGCGTCAGGACGACGTTCACCTCGCGGACGGTCCCGCCCCTCTCGATCGACGCGGTCACCTCCTCTCCGGCGTAGCGCTGCAGCAGGAGGTTGCGGGCGTCGGCACTCGTCGCGATCGGCAGGCCGTCGAGCGCCACGATCCGGTCGCCCGCCGCGACGCCGGCCGCGGCGGCGGCGCTGTTCGGCAACGTCCTCGAGACGATCGCATGCGGCCCCGGCGCGAACCAGACGCCGAACACGCCGGGCGCGGCGGTGCGACCGGCGAGGACATCGGCGAGCGCTCGCTCGACGTCGGCCTGCGGCACGATGAAGGCGATGCCGCTTCCGCGACCGTGACGCGCGGGGTGCCAGAGGTGGGACAGCCCGAGGACGTGGCCTTCGACATCGAGGGCGGGGCCGCCGGCGCTCGTGTCGAGAACCGCGGCGTCCGTCTGCCACTGTCCACGCCACGGCGCCGCGGTGCGCGCGTCGTGCACCTTGCCGAGCACGCCCATCGTCAGCAACGGCTGCGGCGGACGCGATGCGCCGTAGGGATTGCCGACGACGAGTACGAAGCGACCGCGGCGCAGCGCGGTCGTTCCGGCGGGGACGAGGGGCTGGGGATGCGGGACGGCCGACGGGTCGAGAGCGAACACGCCGATGCCGCTGCGCACGTCGTACCCGACGAACTGCGCGGCCACGCTGCGTCCGTCCGCGAGGTGGGCGGTCGCACCGAGCACGTGCTTCAAGCCGGTCTCGTGATCGGCGCCGGGAGGCGGCGTCCACGTCGGACGCGCGCGATCGGCCAGGTTGGTCAGGTTGTGCAGGCTGGTGACGAGATGTCCGCGATCGTCTGCGACGTAGGCGGTGATCGGCCCCGTCCACCGAGGCAGGGTCACCACCGCATCGTCGAGCAACGTTTCGCCGCGAACCGGCGCGCTGCGCTTCACCTCGAGGCTGACGACCGACGGCCATGCCCGCATCGCCGCGCGATGCATGGCCGACTCCATCGCTCCGGCCACGCCGGCGTCGCGAGCCGGCACGTCCGTGGCCACCGCGATCACGTCCGCCATCTCCGGCCGTGACGCGAACGTGGCGCGCAGCCGATCGACGGGAACCGCCTTGCCGAGGTAGGGGTGCGGCTCGTCAGGCTCCGGATCGAGGTAGGTGCTGACCGTACCGACGAGGCGGCCCTCGAGGTCGATCAACGGACCGCCGTTCACGCCCTGATTGATCGCGGCGCTCGTGAAGATCCACAAGCGTTCCTCGTCGAGGCCTCCCGACGTCCTCGCGGTGATCGCCGACACGAGCCCGGCCGTCAACGTCGGCGGCGTGATGCCCTCGTCGTCGAACGTCGTGCCGAGCGCGAGTGCAAAGTCGCCGACGCGCAGGTCGGCGCTGCGACCGAGGGGCACGAACGGGTACGGTTTCGGGCCCACTTCACGCAACTCGATCAGGGACGAGTCCACGTCTCGATCGCGGGCGATCACGACGCCCGCTCGCGACGGCGCGCCCTCCATGCCGACGAGCCGGACGGTGACCTGGTCCTGCCACGACTTGACGAGGCGTCCGTCGACCATTTCCCAGACGAGTCCCGCGTCCCCGTCGGAGAGGATCAATCCGCGCGGGTGGACGAGCACGCCGGAACTGAAGCCCGCCCGATCGGAGCGGGCGCCGGTCGGACGGCAGACGACCGTTGCCGGCGTCGCCCGGCGGATCGCGTCGCGAAACACGTCCTGGATGCGCGTGAGGTCCTCGGACGCGCGTGCCACCGACGAGGTGCCGAGTTCGGTCGCGGCGAACCCGACGCACGCGATGAGGCCGATCACGCCGCGATGCACCCGGCGAGCGCAGCGGAGCATCGAGCGGTTCACGTGCGGACGCGCCCCGTCCAGGTGAACCGTCGTCCGGCGCGATCCACGACCAGGGTGAGCTCGGCGCCGGCGGGCGTCTCGGCGAGAGCGCGTTCGAGATCGCCCGGGGTGCGGATCGCGCGGCGGACGTTCGCGACGTCCGCCGCCACGACGCGATCGCCCTCGGCCAGGGAGGCGGCCCCGGTGCGCAGCGGGGAGTGATCGGCGAGTTGGCGCAGGCGGACCCCGAGTCCGGCGCCGCGCCCGTCTACGACGCCGACGAGGCGTGCTCCCAACCGCGCCGCGGCGCTCCGCCGCCCAACGGGTGCCGTCGCCGTGGGCGTCGGGCTGGGTCGCTTGACGACGGCGTGGGTCCGATCGCGCGCGTCGAGCACCTGATCGATGAACGCGGCGACGCGAGCGACGGGCACGCTGAAGCTCGCTCCGCTGTAGGCGGGGCCGGTGCCCTCCAGGCGGGAGCGGGTGACGATCGCACCGTTCACGCCGAGCAGGCGGCCCTCCACGCTCCAGAGCGGGCCGCCCGAACTGCCCGGATTGATCTCGGCGTCGTGCTGGAGGCTGCAGCCGGAGAGGCGAACCGCACAGGCCTCGCCGCGCTGGCCGCTCAAGACCCCCAGAGACGCGGCCGACGCGCCGTCCTCGGCGAGAAGGAACGGGTTCCCGGTGGCAACGACCCAGGTTCCTTCGGAGGCCGACTCAGCCGAGACCTCGAGCGGAACCGCAACGATCCTCTCCGGCACCTCCGCGAACGAGAGGAGCGCAAGATCGGCGAGGGTGTCGGTCGAGACGACGCGCACCCGCTCCCGACGTCCGTCCGAAAGGATCGCGTCGACGCGGGCGCAGTTGTTCACCACGTGGCCGTTCGTCACGAGCCAGGTTCCACGGTGCCGCACGACGACGCCGCTGCCCGCGCCGAGGACGTGCGTCGGCCCGGACTCCGTGCGGCAGCCGAGCAGACTGACCGTGCTGCCGTCCACCCGATCGAGGAGGTGGACGAGGTCGGCCTCGATGGCGCGAACGATCGCGAGATCGTCCGCGGCGGCGGCGGACGGCGGACCCGGATCGGCGCGGGCCGGAACGGATCCGAGGACCGCCGAAGCGACGGCGAGCAACACGGAAACACGCGGCGTCACGCGGCGAAGGTAGGAGGTGCGGGGGGGGTGGTCAAGCATGACGAGTTCTCGTGTTGGACCCGGCTGCGGCGGTAGGCGAGCGGCGCGGCGCGCGCGGACGATCGGCTCCCGGGGGCTCGCCGGGTCGGGGCGGACGCGGCGGCCCGGGGTCGATGAGGGACGGTTCCCCCCCGAAGCGGCGCCGCCCACGCGGGAACTCGATCACGTGCGTGCGCCCGCCCCACGCCGGGCCCAGGCCCGCGCCGTCTCCGTGCCGTACTCGGACCAGTACGCGCGGCAGCGCTTGAGGTCTTCGTGCTGGATCCGGCCGGTCGCGGCGAGATGGTCCACGACGTCGGTCAGGCCGAGCACCGGGTGGACCGGCACACCGAACTCCGTGCGGAACGACGCGACCGCGTCCGCGCCGTCAGCGCGGACCTCCTGGCGGTCCAGGACGATCAGCAGGGCGACGACCTTCCCCTCCGGCGCGAGTTGCCGCAGGAGTCGCACAGACTCGACCTTGGTCGCTCCGTCGGTCAGCACGTCATCGACGAGGACGAAGCGGGCGTCGCCGCTCGGCGGGCGGCCGAGCAGCCGCCCGGCGACCCCTCCGCCCGCCGCCTCCGCGCCGTGGGCCTTCGTCTCCTTGCGGTCGGAGAGGCAGGCCTTGTCCACGCCCTTCGCGGCGAGCGCGATCGTCGTCGCGACGGCGAGGGGGATCCCCTTGTAGGCCGGTCCGAACACGATGTCGAACGCCCCGGCGCCGACCCGGTCGAGCAGCGTCGCAGCGTACGCCTCTCCCAGTCGGGCGAGTCGCGACCCCGTGTCGAGCAGACCGGTGTTCAGGAAGAGGGGCGACCGCCGCCCGCTCTTCAACTGGAAGTCCCCGATCCGAAACGCGCCGGCGTTCCAAAGGAAGTCGGCGAAAACGCGCTGATACTCCTGCACGGCGAGTCTCCGTCACGCGGTCGTCATCCTTCGTCTCGATCCTGGCGCGACGGAACGAAATCCGAGCGACGACGACCCACGACGGGATGCAGGACGTGGCGTCGGCGTGCCTTCGGCGGTATCTCTCACGGCGGCCCGGCCCGGGGCCACGGAGGGTTCACGATGGAGACGAGTCGCTTCGTCCCTGCGGGCGGCCGCGACGCCGCGCGCCGGCAGACGACGCCGAAGGCGCGGTCCAGGGGGGTCCGAGCGGTTGCCGCAGCCGCCCTCGCGATCGCGGCGGCACTACCGACGACGGGATGCGCGGGCGGGCCGCTCCCGCCGCCCCCCGGAGGCGGCGCCCTTCCCCAGTTGCTGCTCGGCGTGGGTGCGAGCGTCGGCACCTACTTCCTGATCCGCGAACTCGAGTAGCCCTCGAAAGCCGGCTCCTCACCCGGGACGAGGGTTGGCCACCCGTCGGCGAACCCGTAGGATCCGCCGCGCGGTCGACCTTCGCGGGCCGACCGCGGCGCTTTCGCGGGCGTAGCTCAATGGTAGAGCCGTAGCCTTCCAAGCTACTGACGTGGGTTCGATTCCCATCGCCCGCTCCGCCCTCTCCGCGGCTTCGGCCGGAGGAGCCGGGCGGGAGGGGGCGCGCGGGCTGGAGTAGCTCAGTGGTAGAGCACCTCCTTGGTAAGGAGGAGGTCGCGGGTTCAATCCCCGCCTCCAGCTCCACTTCTCCCTCGTCTTCCTCCGGCTTTCCCGGCGGGCCCGATGCGCCGGGGTGACGGAGGGCGCCGGGGTGACGGAGGGCGCCGGGGTGAGGGAGGGCGCCGGGGTGAGGGAGGGCGCCGCGGTGAGAAGGGGGGAGGCGAGGCCGCATTTTCCCGCCGGATTCGAATCGCGAGAGCACCTCGCGGGCGAATCGGGGCAGCGGCGCCCTTCGTGCGTAACGTACTCCGCTCCCCGCGACGAGCGGCGCGAACCATCCAACGACCCACCATTCCCGAGAGGACAGCCTTCACATGGCCAAGGACGTTTTCGAGCGCACCAAGCCGCACGTCAACGTGGGCACGATCGGCCACGTCGACCACGGAAAGACCACCCTGACGGCCGCCTTGACCTACGTGTGCGAGGCGAAGGGCCACTCCAAGGCGAAGTCGTACCACGACATCGCCAAGGGCGGAACCGTCCGGGACGAGTCGAAGACCGTGACGATCGCGGCCGCCCACGTCGAGTACGAGACCGACGGGCGCCACTACGCGCACGTCGACTGCCCCGGCCACGCCGACTACGTGAAGAACATGATCACGGGTGCGGCGCAGATGGACGGCGCGATCCTCGTCGTGTCCGCCGCGGACGGTCCCATGCCGCAGACGCGCGAGCACATTCTGCTCGCGCGCCAGGTCGGCGTGCCCGCCATCGTCGTGTTCCTGAACAAGGTCGATCTCGTCGACGATCCCGAGTTGCTGGATCTCGTCGAACTCGAGGTCCGCGAACTGCTCTCCGAGTACGGGTTCCCCGGCGACACGATTCCCGTCGTCAAGGGTTCGGCGCTGCGTGCGATGCAGAAGCCGGGCGACTTCGCCGACGAGATCGGCGCGGGAGCGATCCTGAAGCTGCTCGAGGCCGTGGACGCGAACATCCCGCTGCCCGAGCGCGAGGTGGACAAGCCGTTCCTGATGCCGGTCGAGGACGTGTTCTCGATCAAGGGTCGTGGGACGGTCGGCACGGGCCGCATCGAGCGCGGTCAGGTCAAGGTCGGCGATGCGCTGGAGGTCGTCGGCCTCCAGGAGCACTCGCTGAAGACGACCTGCACCGGCGTCGAGATGTTCAACAAGACGCTGAACGAGGGCCAGGCGGGCGACAACGTCGGTCTGCTCCTGCGCGGCGTCGACAAGGGCCAGCTCGAACGCGGCATGGTGCTGTGCAAGCCGAACAGCATCCAGCCCCACACCGAGTTCGAGGCCGAGGTCTACGTCCTGAGCAAGGAGGAGGGCGGCCGTCACACGCCGTTCTTCAACAACTATCGCCCGCAGTTCTACATGCGGACGACGGACGTGACCGGCACGATCGAGTTGAAGGGCGGCGCCGAGATGTGCATGCCCGGCGACAACATCACGATGAAGGTCACGCTGATCACCCCGGTCGCGCTCGAGGAGAAGCAGCGCTTCGCGATCCGCGAGGGCGGCCGAACCGTGGGTGCCGGCGCGATCTCCAAGGTCATCAAG
>CAZPGF010000081.1:0-12456 GCA_964586025.1 uncultured Planctomycetales bacterium | reverse complement strand
GAGCGCGCGGAAGCATGATCCACTCGATCCGCCCCCACAAGATCACCAGCGTCGTCCACCGGCTCGAACTCGGTCCGGAGGTCGAGTACGTCGATGCGATCGAATCGCGTGTCGGCCAGGTGCTCGTCGTCCGCGCGCTCGAGGAGAAGCGCGTCTACGACGTCGTCGAACTGACGACCGGCCGGATGGCGCACGTCGCGCGAGGCGACGTCCTCGTCGGCGCCCTGGGCCGTCGCGACGCGCTGCGCGGCTTCGTCGGCCGGGTCCCGGCCCAGGTGAAGCCCGGCGACGTGATCCATCTGCTGAACCTGGGCGGCGTGCTCGGCACCGCCGTCAGCGAGAACCGCGACGTCGGCAAGCCGCTCGAGTGCGAGGTCCTCGGCATGGCCGTTCGCGACGGCGTCGGCCTGAACATCGCTCACGCCGCGATGCCGGTGCCGCCCTCCGACGCGCCGGTCCCGCCGCTGATCGTCGTCTCGGGGACCTGCATGAACTCGGGCAAGACAGTCGCGGCCTGCGAACTGATCGCCCGCCTCACGCAGCGCGGCTATGCGATCGCCGCCGCGAAGCTGACCGGCGTCGCCGCGGTCCGCGACCCGTTCAACATGGACGACCACGGATCGATCGTCACGCGGACGTTTCACGACGTCGGCCTGCCGAGCACGGCCGGCATGGAGGACGTCGCGCCCGTCGCCAAGCGCGTGCTCCGCTCGATCCCGATCGAGGCGGGCCGTCCCCTCGATGCCATCGTCGTCGAGATGGGCGACGGCATCATCGGACGCTACGGCGTGGAAAGCATCCTCACCGACCGCGAATTCCAGTCCTGGATCGTCGCGCACGTCCTCGCGGCGAACGACCTGGTGGCCGCGTGGGGAGGCGTCCTCTGGTTGAAGCAGCGGGGCATCCGCGTCGACTGCGTGGTCGGTCCGGCGACGGACAACGCCGTCGGCGAGTCCTACGTCCGCGACGAACTCGGCACCGAGGCCGGCAACGCCCGGACGGCGGCGGAGGCCTTCGTAGACGTCGTCGAATCGGCGGCGTTCGCGCGGGTCTCGTCACCGGCCTAGCGCCATGGCCGGGCTGCATCTCGACTGGGGCGTCGAGCCCTACGCGCGCGTGCATGCCTGGCAGGAGCGCCTCGTCGCCGCGCGCGCGGCGGGCCGGGTGCCGAACCTCCTCCTGACCGGGGAGCATCCACCGGTCATCACCCTCGGGCGAAAGACGCCGGACGACGGCACGTACGCGACCGATCTCGAGCGGATCGTCGTCGAACGCGGCGGCGAGGCGACGTGGCACGGTCCCGGGCAACTCGTCGCCTACCCGATCGTCCACCTGACCGCGGCCCGCAAGGATCTCCACGCCTTCCAGCGGGACCTGGAGGAGATCGGTCTTCGCGTGCTGCGCGCCTTCGGCCTCGCGGGCGAGCGTCGGGAGGGCTTCACCGGGGTCTGGGTGAACGGACGGAAGATCCAGAGCCTGGGCATCGCCGTGCGGCGCTGGGTCAGTTGGCACGGCCTCGCATTCAACGTCGATCCCGATCTCACCGCCTTTCGCGCGTTCCGCCCCTGCGGCCTGAGCGGGGACGTGATGACGAGCCTGGCGCGCGAACTCCGCCGGCCGGTCTCGGTCGCCGACGTGCGCCCCCACCTCGTCGAAGCGGCTGGCGCGCTGCTACCGGCGGGGCCCTTCGAACACGGCGACCTCCCGCCGGACCTGGCGCTCGCGGCGCTACCCTCGTCGGCATGAACGCTCCCACGCCCCCGGACGCCGCCGCCTTCGAGATGCCGTTGCCGATCGCGATCGCCGATCGTGCGCCGGTCGATCCGCGGCTCGACCTCGCCGCGGAGATCGACCGACTGCGCAAAGAGCGCAACGCGGTGATCCTCGCCCACTACTACCAGGATGGTGAGATCCAGGACCTCGCCGACTACGTCGGGGACAGCCTCGGTCTCTCCCAGCAGGCGGCCAAGACGAAGGCCGACGTCATCGCGTTCTGCGGGGTGCACTTCATGGCCGAGACCGCGAAGATCCTGAACCCCGACAAGCGCGTCGTGATGCCCGACCTGGACGCGGGATGCAGTCTGGCCGATCGCTGTCCGCCGGACCTGTTCGCGCGCTGGCTGGAGCAGGTCCCCGATCACCTCGTCGTCAGCTACATCAACACGTCGGCGGCGATCAAGGCCCTGTCGCACATCATCTGCACCAGCGCGAACGCGGTGCGCGTCGTCGCCTCGCTTCCGTCCGACGCCAGGATCGTCTTCGCCCCGGACCGCCACCTCGGGCGCTGGGTGGCGAGGCAGACCGGCCGCGACATGGTGCTCTGGCCCGGATTCTGCGTAGTCCACGAGCAGTTCACGGCGCGCAAGATGCTCCAATTGAAGGCCGCCCACCCGCGCGCGCTCCTGATCGCCCATCCCGAGTGCGAACAGTCCGTGCTCGACATGGCCGACTTCATCGGGTCGACGACCGGTCTCATCGACTACGTCGTGAAGAGCCCGCACGACGAGTTCATCGTCGCGACGGAGATGGGCGTCACCCACTCGATGCATCGCCGTCGCCCGGACGTGACGATCCACTGTGCCCCGCCGGAGTCCGGGTGTCAGTGCGCCACGTGTCCGTACATGCGGCTGAACACCCTCGAGAAACTGTACGTTGCGCTGCGTGACCTCCAGCCCGAGGTCGACGTGCCGCATGTCATTCGCGAACGCGCGATCGTGCCGCTGCAACGGATGCTTGCGCTGAACTGACGTCGCGCGTCGCCGCCGCGAGCGGAGGAGTCCCCTCGATGACCCGGTCCACGCTGTTCGTCCTGTTGGCCACGCTCGTCGTCGGGGGGCTGTTCCTCGCGGTCGATCCGCTCGGCTGGATGCCCGAGACGGACGACGGCGTGGGAATCGATCCTTCCCTCGACGAGGTGATCGCCGGCGCGGCACGCGAGGTCGAGGAGGCACCGGGGCTCGCGCCGGCGCCGGGCGTGGTGACATCGAGCGGTCGCCTCGATCCCGAGTACGAACGGGATTACGGCCTGGGGCCGGTCGTCGTCTTCGGTCGCGTCGAGAGCGCGGCGGGAGGAGCGCTCGGCGGCGCGCGGGTGAGCATCGACGCGGACGACGTCGCGGTTTCAGACCTCGGCGTGCGCACGCGCCCCGACGGCGCCTACCGGCTGCGCGGACTGCCCGAGGGCGTCTCGACGGTGATCGCCGCGCATCCGGCCCACCGCGCGCGAAGCATCGTGACCGACGCGCTGACCGCCGGCGCCGAGGTCGAACTCGAGACCCTGGTGCTCGAGCAGCGCCGCGACGAGCGAACCGATGTCCAGATCCTCGTGACCGACTTCGCGGGCAACGCGATCCCCGGTGCGAAGGTCCTGTTGACGACGATGAGCTGGGACCTGCATCTCGCCGGCGGGCCGGAGATGTCGGGCATCCCCGGCGTGCGGCACAAGGCCGCGGTCACCGACGGAGACGGCCGCGCCCTGCTCTCGAACGTCGTCCCGGACGAGTATCAACTCGTCGTCACCGCGACCGGATTCGCGACCGAAAGCCGGATCGGCGTGCTCGTCTCCGCCGGCACGACACGGCGCGTGACGTTCCGACTCGACAGCGCGGTCACGATCGAGGGGCGTCTCGTCGATCACGAGGGGCGCGGCGTGTCGGGCGTCGCGATGGCGATGCGGATGCCGACCTGGGCGTCGAGCGTCGTCGCGCTGAGCGCGAGCGACGGTTCGTTCACGATCGACGGTCTCCTGCCCGGCCAACACATGGTGATCGGCGTTTCGGACGAGCACGGCCAGACGATGGCGCCGTTCCAGGCGCCCGGCCGCGGCCTCACGTTGAAGCTCGCCGGCGCGGGCGTCGTGAAGGGGCGGGTGCTCGACGAGTCGGGCGAGCCCGTGACCGCCGGCAACGTCCGTCCGTTCCAGGCGACCTACTACTCGTACCCGTATTCGCAGGTGCACGCGCTCGGCACCGACGGAACGTTTTCGGTGCCTCTGCCGAAGGGCGACTGGATCTTTCGCGTGGAGACGCCCGACGGTCGGGTGTCGGCCGACACGCCCGCCGTGGTCGCGCTCGACGAGACGACCGAGATCGAGATCCGCATGCCGCCGGTGTTCGTGGTGCGCGGCGTCGTCGTGGACGGGGCGGGCAGCCACGTCGAGGGTGCCGCGGTGTACGTGATGCAGGGGGGATTCCCGCCGACGCCGTCGCGCGAGTTCTGGGCTCGCACCGACGAGGACGGGAGCTTCGAGATCGCGGGCCTGCCCGAGGGCGCCACCGGGCTCCACGTCGAGCATCCCGCGTACTCGAAGGGAACGTTCGACGCGGTCGCCACGCCGCGCGGATCCGCGACGACGGTTCGCGTCGTCGTGCTGCCGGGTGCAACGCTCGAAGGTCTCGTCCGCGATGCAACCGGCGCCCCCGTGGCGGGTCAACAGGTCACCGCTCAACTCGGCGGTCAGTTCCTGACGCCCCGGTCGACGTGGAGCGGACCGGACGGTCGCTACCGACTCACCCCGCTCGACGCCGGCGAGTGGACCATCGGCGCAGGACCGCTCGGGGCGCCCGTCGCGAGCCGCAAGGTGACCCTCGCCGGCGGCACGACCGTGACGGTCGATCTCGACCTGCCCGCGACCACGGGCGTCCTCACCGGACTCGTCCTCGTCGGCGGCCTCCCGGCCGTCGGCGCGGAGGTCGTCGTGTCCGACGCGCGCGGGATCGGCAGCGGCAAGGCGATCGCCGATGCGGAGGGCCGTTTCCGCGTCGAGGGCCTGGCCCTCGGCGCGGTGCGCGTCCAGGCGATCGCGGCGAACGGCGCACGCGCGGACGCCTCCGCGACGCTCGCCGCCGACGCGCCCTCGGAGGTCACCATCGAGATCGGCACCGCGACGCTGCGCGCGCGCATCGTCGATCCCGACGGCAACGCGGTCTCGGGCGTGTTCGCGAACCTGGAGAGCCCCGACACCTCGCAGGGCGGAGAGATGCGTTGGCGTCCCCTCCCGCAGACCGGTGCCGACGGCGTGATCCAGGCGACGGGCGTGCCTCCGGGCCGCTGGCGGCTGCGTGCCTCCCAGGGCTCGTTCGCGGCGATCGTGACGGCGCCGTTCGAGATCCGGGAGACCGCCACGGTCGATCTCGGCACGATCGCGATGCGGCGCGCGGCGGAGATTCGCGGCCGCGTCACCGACGACACCGGCGCCGTGATCGGTCACGCGACCGCCGCCGTGAAGCGTCCCAACGGTGAGCCGGTGTTCCTCTTCAGCACCGCGACGACCGGCAGCGACGGGCGGTTCGTCCTGCGCGAGATCGAGCCCGGCCCGTACCGCCTTCGCGTCGAGGCGCTCGGTCACGCGCCGTACGAGGCGCCGGTCGACGTGCCCGAGGGGGGCGTGGACACGACCGCCGTCCTTGTGCGAGGCGGCGGGATCCTCTTCGACGTGCGCGACCTCGACGGCGAGCCGATCGGCGGCGCACGCCTCGTGCTCTTCGATGCCGAGGGCCGTGCGGTGCTGCGCACGCTCTCGCTCGTGAACTTCAACGACACCGGCGTCCGCCACACGGCTCCCGACGGGTCGGCGCTGATCGACGATCTGGCGGCCGGCGGCTATCGCGTCGTCGCCGAACACGACGGCTACGAGATGGACGGGGCGCCGGTCCCCGTCTCCGTGCAGCCCGGCAGTCGCAGCGCGGCGAGGATCGTCCTGCGACCGAAGTCCCCCTGATCGGCGGGGCGGGTAGGCTCGACGCCGTGGCCGAACTCAAGAACACGTTCACGTGGTCGGTGTCGCGCAACAGCACGTTCGAGACCTGCCTCCGACAGTACTGGTGGACCTACTACGGGAGTTGGGGCGGCTGGAATCGCGATGCCGACCCCGAGGCGCGTCGCGCCTACATGCTCAAGAACTTGAGCAATCGGTGGGCGTGGGTCGGCTCGGTCGTCCACGCTGCGATCGAGCAGATCTTGAAGCGGCTCCAGCGACGCCAAGGCAGCGGACGACTCGACTTCGACGGCAGCGGGAACGACGGCATCGTCCGCGACGAGGAGGTCGAGAAACTCACCGTTCGGATGCGCAAGGACTTCGTCTCGTCCCGCGACGGGCGGTACCGCGCCCAGCCGAAGCGCGAGTTCGGGCTCATCGAGCACGAGTACGGCGAGGCGGTTTCTCCGGACGAGTGGGCGTCGATGAACGATCGCGCGCGCACCGCACTCGCCGCCTGGATCGACTCTCCGCTGTTCGACGAGATCCGGACCAGCGACCCGTCGCGATGGCTTCCGATCGAGAAGCTCGAGCAGTTCATGCTCGACGACACGCCGGTCTGGGTGGTCCTCGACTTCGCGCGGCGCCTCGCCGACGACACGGTGCACATCTACGACTGGAAGACGGGCAAAGTCGCCCCCGATGCGAACCGACCGCAGCTCGGCTGCTACACGCTCTTCGTCGGCGAGCGCTACGGGGTGCCGTTCGATCGTGTCGTCAATCACCTCGTGTACCTCGGCGACACGATGACACCGGTGACGTTCCAACTCGATGCGACCGACCTCGAGACGACGCGCTCCTTCCTTCGCGAGAGCATCGCCCGGATGAAGGCGCGCCTTCTCGACCCCGCGGACAACGCGGCTCGCCGCGAGGACTTCCCGCTCACGGACGATCTCACGCGATGCGCGGGCTGCGCGTACCGCTCGCTGTGCGGCCGGGAGTGATCGCGATGCGTGCCCTCGCGACGGTCGCGGTCGCGTCGGTCCTTCTCGTCGCCAGCGCGGGCGCGGCGCACGCGGAGTCGGTCGTGCTCCTCGTCGATGGCGCCGCGGCACGCGACGACGCGACGCAGCGCGACCGGGCGGCGCGGCTCGCGCGCGCGTTCGAGGCCGCCGGCCATGGCGTTGAGGTGGTGGTCGTCGCGCGGCTCGACGGCGCGACGACGGTCTTCGCCGACACGAACGCCGCCGCGTTCGCCGCCGACGGGCGCGTCGAGGTTCCCGCGTCGGCGACCGCCATCGACGTGCGCGACGTGTTCCGACTCGCACTCGAACGGCACCGTGCGATGAGACCGCTTTGGCTCGTCACCTCGGGCCCGTTCGATGACGCCGACGACGTCGTCGATCCGGTCGAAGCCTCGGTGCTGGCTCTCGGCACGAACCGCTGGAACGGCACGGCGCCGCTGAAGAGTCGCCTCTTCACGCCGGATCTCTCGCCGCGCGCGCGCCGACGGCTCCACGACGAGCGCACGAAACCGCCTTCCGGATGGAGCGAAGCGGGCTGGATCGTCCTCGCCGCCGGACCGGCCGACCTCGCCACCACGCCCTGGTCGCCCTGGTCCGACGCCCCCGCCGAAGGACGCGTCGTCGTGCCTCTCGACGCCATCGCGCTCGGCCCTGCCGCGACCGACGCGCCGCTCGCGTTCGGTTCCGAAGGCGCCGTTCCGATCGAAGACCCGTCCTTCGACGAAGGCGTTCTGCGCGGCCGTTTTGCGCGATCGGACGATGCCCGGGAAGCCTGGACGGTCTCGTTTGCGGCGACCGACGCCACGCGCGACCTGTGGCTCTCGGCAGTCCCCGCGCCGCAGTCGGTGCCGTGGACGCTCGCGCCCGACGCGCGACTGGTTGGACCCGACGGGATCGAGCCCGCCCGCCTCGCGGCGGAGGGCGTTCGGGTCGGCGAGCCCGTGCGCAAGCGGTTCCTGCTGCTGCGCACGGCGACCGGAGACGGGCGCTGGCGCCTCGATGCCCCGCCCGACTCCGTGCCGGGACTGCGCGTCGAGATCGGCACCGAGGCGCCGTGGTCGGAGCAGCCGCGTTTCGTCCGCGCGACGCCCCTCGACCTGGTCGTCAAGGCGGAGCCGGGCGTCGCCGTGGACGTGGCGGGCACCCTCTCCCTCGACGCGGGGGACGGGACACCGCGCTTGGCTCTTCCGTACGTCGTGCGCGTCGTCCCCGACCCCCTGGCGCTGCGCACGACGTCCGCGGACGGACCTCTCGCGGTGCCGTCGGCCCTGGCGGACGAACCACTCGCGATCGAGTTCGTTCCCGTCGGGCCGAACGCGCCCCCCGCGGCGCACCTCACCGTGCGCACCGAGCCGCCGTCCCTCGGCGCGACGCTCGCCTACGAGATCTCGATGCCGAACGCCGTCCTGCGTTGGGATGGTTCGTCCCCGTTCGAGTTGAGCGCCGCGACGCCGATCACGCTGCGACCGATCGTCCTCGAAGGCGCCGCGATCGAGAGCCTGGTCGATGGATCGATCGTCTTCGAACCGACCCCGTCACCGTTCGTCGAAGGACGCATCGAACGAGAGGTTCGCGTCCGCCGGCCCCACCTGGTCGTCTCCACCGCGGCGGGCGGCGCCGCGTACCGCGTCGTCGCCGGACGCATCGAGGCCGAACGTCCTCTCGTCGTCGTCCTCGACGATCAGGGCCTCGACGGCGCATGGCGCGCAGCGTGGCTCGAGGCGGCGCCGCGGGTCCTGTGGGACGAATCGGCCGCCCTTCCCCTTTCGTTCGTGACGGAGGCACCGGGACATCACGTGCTGAAGGCGACCGGTGGGTGGGATGGCGACCGGGCCGACCTCTTCGAGGACGTCGTGGTCCGCCGCGATGCGACGATCGTCGATCCGGCCGGACGCGAGATCGCGCGCGTGCCGATCGACGTGCGCATCGTCGCGCGCTGGGGCCGGCGCGGTTGGTGGATCGTCGGGATCGCGGGGCTCGCCCTGCTGCTCGCGCTCGGCGTCCTCGTCGCGCTGCGTCCACCGAAGATCGCAGGCACGCTGCTCTGGGCCACCGAGGGACTCGAGGGAACGGTGGGTCGTCTCGACCTCGGCGACGTCGGTCGCGGCAAGCGCGAGGTTCGCGCCGATTCGAAGGGCCGACTCACGCTCGACGGACCCGGCCGGCCGATCGTGGTCGTTCGCGCCGAGCGCGTCGGTGGCGTGCTGCTCGTACCGTCGAACGGCGGCTTCGAACGGCGACTCCTCGTCGACGGCCTGACGTGGCGCGGCGGGCGTCATGCGTTGCGCTACGTCTCCGGCCGCGGGCGGGAGCCGACCGCTCAGGCCGGCACGGACGAGGCGCCCGATCTGCTGGGCGCCGACTTCGAGATCGAGACCGGCCGCGTCCGCGACGCCTGGAACGCCGTGGACGACACTCCCGACCCCTCTCGGTAGGCGACGGGAAATCCCCCCGGCGCGGGTCGATCCCGTCACACGGTCGGGTCGTCCTCGGCGTCGCCGTCGAGCGTCGGCGCCGTGCGGAGCCGACGCTCGTCGGCGAGGGCCATGGCGCGATCGACGGCCTCCTCGGCGGTGCGCACCGCGACGATGTACCGATCGAACAGCGCGTCCCTGTCGAGTCCCCAGGTGCGGATCCCGACGACGGGCAGACCGTGCTTCAACGCGATCGCGATCTCCGAAAGCGTTCCGAGGTGGCCGCCGATCGCGATCGCCGCCTCGCCCGCGGTCGCCACCAGGACGTTGCGCGCATCCCCGAGGCCGCTCGGGATCACGTGATCGACGTATGGATTCGCGTTCGCCGGGTTGTACGTGCGCAGGATGCCGATCGTCGTGCCGCCCGCCTCCTTCGCGCCCATGCACACGGCTTCCATCACCCCGTACAGTCCCCCGCAGACGACCGTGACACCTCGCTCGGCGAGCAATCGTCCGACCTCCGCGGCGACGTTGTACTCGCGGCGAGTCGGGTGACCCGGGCCGAATACCGCGATCTGTCGCTTCATGGAGGTGTTCCCGGACGGCGGTTCGCCGGCACGTCTGGGCCGAAGTATCCCAGAATCGCCGCCACGAACGTCAGGAGAACGATGTCCGCCGCCGCGTACGAGTAGACGGTGTGCGCCGGGCCCATCCACCACGTGTTGCGCCACCACGCCCACACCGCCGCCGCGATCAGCGCGGCGCGCGCCGCGCCGGCCAGCGCGAGGTCGGCGATGAGCTGCCGCCCCACGCCCGCGTGGCCCCCGGGCGTTCGCGCGAGCATGCGGCGGATCGCGCCGAAGATCAGCAGCCACGGCAGCGCCATGCGCAACGCGAGCTGGATCCCCGCGGCAACGATCTGCCACGTCACGCCGCTCTCGACCGGCGTCGCCGTCGGCGGCGCCCCGGCCGTGCCGAGACCCGCGAACGCCTGACCGACGTCGAGGGTGCTGAAGCTCTCCTCGAAGCCCATCGCGTGGAACACGGCGGTCCGCAACACGATCAGGCCGAGGGCCGCGAACGCGATCCGCACGCGCGTCGTGGCGAACCCGAGGCGCGACGCGCCCACGGCGCCGATCGCGACGACGAGGTAGGCGACGTGCTCCGCATCGAGCACCGAGAGGCGCCGCGAGAGCGCCGCGGCGGCAAGCAGCGTGATCAACCATCGCGCGTCGGCGCCGACGCGGCGCGGCAGCGCGAACAGCAACGCGACGATCGCGAGTCCGTTCACTCCGAGCGCAATTCCGCGCGCGACCGCCACGCCGAGATGCGCCTCGAGAGCGTCCGAGCCGACCCAACGGTGGACGTGCGCGATGCCGAGGGCCAGCACGGCGAACGCGATACCCCATCGACCGCGCTGCGACCACGCAACACGCGGCATCGCCGCGACGAGCGCCGAGAGCACGGCGACGCCGACCCAGAACGCGATGTCGTCGCGCGCCGCGATCGCCTTGACCCAACTGGTGCCGAGCGCGTCGTCCACGACGCGCACGACGCCGAACAGGGCGATCGACACGCCGGCGACGACGAGGAGTCCGACGCGATCGGCGCGCTCCCGCAGGGCGCCGCGTCCCCAGACCGCGACAACGACGAGACCGAGCAGCGCGTAGACCACCGTCAGCGGAACGAACGGATCGACGAACGATCGAAGCGTCAGGGCGAACCCGAGCGGGCCGCCGAGCAGGGCGACGGTGGCGGTCGGATGGCGCGTGACGAAGCCACGGACCTCGCGCGCGATGCCTCGCGGTCGCGCGAAGGCGACGAGCCCCGCCGCCGCGAACCCGACGAGCACGCCGAGGCGCATCGGCGCGTCGCCCGGGCCGTCCTCCGGCGAGAACGCTTCCTGGATCAGGTACGCGCCCGCGGCGAGCACGGGGACGACGGCGAGGGCGGCGAGGGTTCCCGTGATGCGCCCTGCGCCGGGCGATCCGAGCAGCACCGCGCCGAGCGCGAGGCCGGCGAGGCCGAGTCCCGCCGAGGCGAGACTCCCTCCCGGGAAGGGCAGCGCCCCCAGCACGATCAGGCCGATCCCGACAAGGACGAGCGCCCCCCACCCGGTCGGCGACGCGGAGCGCCGTGGCGCGCTCGAGAGTCGTTCGACCGCGCCGAGCGCGGTCCCCGTGCCGAGGATGAGCAGGAGCCAGGTCAACGCCTCGTAGCCGGTCCGACGCGGTACGAGCAACGCGTTCACGCGCCGGATCAGATCGTCCGTCGCACCGCCCTGTGCGACGCTGCGCGACGCGACGCGTTCGGCCCGCATCCTCTCGATCGCATCGACCTCGTCGGGCGCGGCGCCGCGGGCGACGGCGAGCCGAGCGGCGAGGTACGCGTCGAGCGCGTCGCGCTCGATGTCGGGCGCGAGCGCCATCAGGTCGGGCTCGGGAGGTGCGTCGGCGAGCGGCGGTTGAGGGAGGCCGAGCAACGCGGCGATGGTCGGCGCGAGCGACGACTGGTCGATGTCGCGCCGCACGCCCCGCTCGACGTTCGGCCCGACGAGTAGATACGGTGCACGGCGGGCGCTCGATTCGCCGCCTCCGTGCGTGCCCATCGCGCTCACGCCGTGATCGCTCGCGACCAGGATCGTGCCCTCGGGATGCCGCGCCCGAAACGCGTCGATCACCGAGATCACCTGCCCGTCGACGACGCGGCACGCGTCCGCATAGGCCTCGCCCGCCGCGCCGTGTTTGTGGCCGGCGTGATCGATGCGCGTCAGGTGAAGCGTCAACACGTCGTCGCCGGCATCGATCCGGCGGAGCAGGAACGGCACCGCGGCGGCGTCGGTCTCGCCCTGATCGACGGGTCCGCGGTCGGGCACCTGATAGACCGCACCGGACTCGAGGAGCGGATAGGACGAACGCGCGAGTTGCCACGCCGCCGCATCGCCCGCGTGCGCCGTTCGCGCGCCGCGTTCGCGCAGCGCCTCGATGAACGTGCCCGGCGCCTCCGGCGCGTCGAAGTTGCGAAACCCGGTCAAGAGGTCCGGACGGCGTCCCGACAGGATCGCCCGCACGCAGGCCGCGGTCAGGGTCGGCTCGCCGGTCAGTGCGATCCCCGAAGCCCCGCCGGCGACGAGCGCGCGAAGTCCCGGCATCGGGCCGTCCTCGACGAGCCAGGACGTTCCTTCCCGCAGCCCGTCGAGAATCACCACGAGCAACGGCGACGCCTCGTCGGTGCGCGCTCCGATCGACGGCAGATCGCGCGGCGTGTCGCGGTTCAGCCACGCTTCCATCGCCATCCGGCCGACCGCGACGAGCGCGAGCAG
>CAZPGF010000080.1:0-12514 GCA_964586025.1 uncultured Planctomycetales bacterium | reverse complement strand
CCGATCTGCGAAGCCGCACATCCGCAAGGTCAGCGACCCCCTGAACGCGTACCGCCGATCAGAGGCGTTCGAGCGCGGCCAGATAGCCTCCGTCGGCCTCGACCGACGGCCAGGTCCGGACCGCCTCGATCAGTCGGACGTCCGACCTCGCCGCAACGAACGACGCGACGACCCGGTCGTTCTCCTCGGGCTCGACCGAGCACGTGCTGTACACGAGTCGCCCCCCCGAACGGAGCAGGGGAATCGCGCGCTCGAGGAGTCGGGCCTGGATCCCGGCGAGCGTCGTCACGTCCTCGGGGCGAAGTCGCCAGCGTGCTTCGACGCGGCGTCGCAACACGCCCGTGTTCGTGCACGGCGCATCCACCAGAATCCCGTCGAACGATCGATCCGCGAACGGCAACGGGCCGTCCGGCGGAACCAACGTCGCGTCGAGACGCACGTCGCCCATGGTTCGCGCGAGCGAGGCGACGCGTTCGAGGCGCGACGCCTCGACGTCCGCGGCGACGATGTGCCCGCGTCGCATCCGGTCGGCGAGGTGAAGCGTCTTCCCACCGGGCGCCGCGCAGAGATCGAGCAGCGTCTGGCCCGGTTTCGGATCGAGGCGCGGCGCGACGCGCTGGCTCGTGGCGTCCTGCACCGCGGCGAGGCCCTCGTCGATGACCCGCGCGAGCAGGCCCTCGGCGCCCTCCACGACGAGGGCGTCGGGCGCGTCGGGAACCGCGACCGGTCGCGTCTCGATGCCATCCGCCTCGAGCCGCTTGGCGAGGAGGTCGCGATCGATCCGTGCGCGAACGACGAGGGGAGGTCGCGACGAACCCGCGACGAGCATGGCCTGGGTACGCTCGCGCCCGAAGACCGTGGCCCATCGCTCGACGAGCCAGCGGGGATGGGACCAACGCTGTGCGCGGTTGAGGCCCCACTCGGTGTCGGGGTCGGCGAACGTCCGGGCGCGAAAGCGCACCGCGCCGCCGTCGGGGCGCGGCAGATCGCGGCGGTCGTCACGGACGGCGTCCACGCGGCGCTGATCGATGCGCGCGAGCAACGCGCGCAGCGCACCGTTCACGTAGCCCGCGCGGCGGGATCCGGCGTGATGCGACGCCCACGCCACGGTCGTATCAAGGACGGCGTGGTCGGGAATGCGGTCGAGGTAGAGCACCTGATACGCCCCGAGCCGGAGCGCGGTCAGGAGGACGCGGTTCAGATCCTTCAGCGGCCGCTTCGAGACCTTCGCGAGCACGGTGTCGAGCGCGCCGCGTTGCCGCACGACGCCGTGGACGAGTTCGGTCGCGAGCGCGCGATCGCGCGGGTCGGAAAGCCGGGATCGCTCCGCGTCGAGGCGCTCACCGACCCAGAGCCCACTCCGTTCCCAAACGGCGAGGAGGTCAGCGGCGAGGTCGCGAGCGGTGCCCATGGGGCGCGCATGGTGCCCCGGCGACCGTCGGTGCCCCCGTTCGGTCCGCGCTCGGCGGATCGCGCCGCGCCGCCAACCACCCCCGGGCGCCGACCGAGCGTGGTACAAGCGCCGCCCGGGCGCCGTCCGGGCGTACCGCAGGAGGCCCCATGGCCAACTACTCGCGCTCCTCCGGCCGCAGTTCCCGTTCCGCCGCACGGCCCACGGGCCGCGCCGCCGCGGCACGCGGCGGTCGCGCCGCGCCGCCCGCGCGCGGCGGCGGAGGCGGCGGCGGTGGCGGTGGTGCGGGACTCATCGCCGGCGTGATCGTGATCCTGGCGATCGGCGGCGTCGCGATCTTCGCGTTGACGCGCAAGGAGTCCAAGCCCCGCAACGAGTTGCCGGCGACGCCGGCGATCGTCCAGCCGTCCACGCCGGCACCCGCCCGGCCGAGCGGCCCGGTCAAGGTGCCGCCGCCCGCACCGAGCGCCGCGATCCAGGCCGAGATCCAGAACACCGGCCCGATGCTGGAAGAGATCGCCAAGCGCGCGCAGGCCCTCTACGACGAATCGGTCGTCGCGCACAAGGCGAACGACGTCGCGCTGTGGCAGAGCAAACTCGCCGAAGCCCGCGACGAGACGAATCACGCGCTCGACATCTACAACGACGTGATCGTCGCGAACATGCCGTCCAACAAGGACTACGACATGGAGGAGGCGGCGCAGTACTGGCTCGAGCAGGGTGCGCGCTGGATCGACAAGCCTGCCCACGCGATCCGCATCGTTCAGAAGATCCGCGCGAACATGAAGGGCGCGCAGCGCTGACGTCGAACGCGGGGACGCCGGGAAGGGGGCAGCCATGGCGGCGCTCTTCTACAACACGAACGGATTCCCGTTCCATCGCCTCGACGATGTCGTGACGTTGCTGGCCGAGATCGGCTACGACGGCATCGCGTTGACGCCGGACGTGCATCACCTCGATCCGCTTCGGACCGGCCCCCAGGACTGGCAGCGCTTCCGCGAGCGCGCGGCGGAGGCGGGCCTCGACGTCATCGTCGAAACCGGTGCGCGATTCGTGCTCGATCCGAAGGCCAAGCATCGCCCGTCGTTGCTCGACGATCCCCCCGGCGAAGCGCGGCGACTCGACTTCCTGCTTCGCGTCGTCGATCAGGCGGCGGTGCTCGGCGCTCCGATCGTCAGCGTCTGGTCGGGCCACGCCCCGGACCACCTCGAGCCGGACGCCGCCCTCGAGCGTCTGGCGAAGGGACTTGGCCGCGTGGCGCGGCACGCCGCCGAACGCGGCGTGCTGATCGGCTTCGAACCCGAGCCGGGCATGTTCGTCGAGCGCGCCGAGGATTGGCCGCGCGTCCGCGACGCCGTGGGCCACCGCGCGCTCGGCCTGACCCTCGATGTCGGCCACTGCCTTGCGGTCGGCGACCTGTCGCCGCAGGACGCGATCCGCGCGTTCGCCGACGACCTGTTCGTGCTCCACCTCGACGATCACCGCCGCGGACGCCACGAGCACCTAGCGTTCGGCGAGGGCGAGGTGGACTTCAGCGCGGTCGCTAAGGCGGTCGAGGCGACCGGTTTCGACGGTCCGCTGGAGGTCGAATTGAGCCGACACGGCAGCGACGCGGCCCGCGTCGCTGCGACCTCCCTGGCGTACCTTCGGGAGCGATTCGCGAACGTTTGACCGACAACCCCGCGGGACGCAGGGGCCCGAACGGGCGCCGGGCGTCCGCGCGGATTGCCGCGGCATCGCCGCCGTGGTGCAATCGTCCCCTCGGAATCCCCCCCACCGGTCGACCGGCCTGCCTCGGGGCCTCTTTCGCCACCGGTACTTCGTGCGCATCGCGCAAGAGGCCTATGACCTTCCCCACCGACCCGTCCCCGTCCGCATCCGACGATTCTCCGCTCGGCGGTGATCGGGAGCCGACCCCGGAACCGCCCGCGGCAGACGCGGGCGCGGAGGTGACGGAGGTCGCCGACGCGACGGAGGCCGGCACGGACCGGAGCGCCACGCCGCACGGCCGGCGCGCGCGTGGCGCGCGACGCGGGGCGACACGCGGAAAGACCCGACGCCCTCCCCCGGTGCGTGCTCCCGAGCCGCCCGCGTTGACGCCCGAACAGGACGAGGTGGCGGTCGCCGCGGCGCGCGAGCGCATCGTGTCCGAAGGGGGCGGATCGCGCGACGCGATCCTCCGCACCCTCGATCGCCTCGCCGCACGCGCGTCGATCCCGTTCCTCGCGCGATATCGCCGAGGCGAGACGGGAGGACTCGACGAACGCCGATTGCGCCAGTTGCGCGACCGCTACGACGAGGTCCTGGTCGAGGAGCGACGCCGCGCCGCCATCGAGGCGCTGCTGCGCGAGCGGGAGTCGTGGAACGACGACGTCGCGGCGCAGCTCGCCGCAGCGAGCGACATCGCCGCCATGGACGATCTCGCGGCCGCGCACCTTACGGTGACGATGAGCCGCTCGCTCGTCGCGCGCGGGCACGGGCTGGAGGCGCTGGCCACGGCCATCCGAACCGCCACCGAGGCGACGCCGTTGTCGGACCTCGCGCAGCCGTTCGTGCGCGAGGGCGGCGAGCCCGCGACGCTCGACGAAGCCCTTGGCGGCGCACGGGACATCCTCGCCGAGGAGATCGTGCTCGATCCGGTGCTGCGCGGGAGGCTGCGCTCGCTGTTCCACAAGCAGGCGATCCTGCGCATCGCGGCCCGCACGGAGCGAACGCGCCACGGCGGCGCTCCCGAGGGCGCGGCGGACGACGCCGAGGCCCGCGCACGCGAGGTGGCGCGTGACGCCGATGCGGCGCCGGCGCCGTTCGACGGCGACCTCGACCCGCCCGCGGACGAGTCCCCGGCGAGCGAGGCCGCCGCCGTCTCGACCGACGGCGGGGAGGACGCCCCGGGCGCGGCGGCGGCGTCCGTGGCGGCCGAGACCGAGCCTGCGTCCGATCCCGCGGTGGCGCGGGGAAAGCGGCGCGGGCGAGAGGCGCGCGACGGTCGGGGTCGCCCCGCGGCGGCGAACGCGGGCCTTGCGGGACTCGAAGGGCTCGCCATCAAGATTCCGCCGCTGAAGTGGTTCGCGGCACGTCGGGCCGAACGCCAGCGACAGGTGACGATTTCGATCGAGCCCCCCGAGGACGCCGCGCTCGCGATCGTGGCGGACACAGCGGTCCCGGCGGACCACCCGTTCGCGCGGTTCCTGCGCGCCGCCGCGGAGGACGGCTACCGACGCCTCCTGAAGCCGTTGCTCCAGGCTCAACTCCGCGCCGAGATCCAGGCCCGTGCCGAGGACCAGTTGTTCGACGGATTCGAGCGCACGCTGCGCAACAACGTCCTCGCGCCTCGCGGCGGCGCGGTGCGCACGATGGGCCTGCGCCCCGACGTGATCCAGGGCCATCGCTGGTGCGCCGTGGACGAGCACGGCCTCCCGGTCGGAAGCGGGCAGTTGCCGCACGAGCCTACGGCGGGCCGCGACGCGTGCATCACCGAGTTGCGCGAGGTGCTTCGGCGCTACGACGTGGACGTCGTCGCGGTCGGAACCGGCGGCGGGCGGGCCGAAGCGAGACGCCTGCTGTCCGAGGCGTTCGGTGACGCGCCGCGCACCGTCGTGGAGGTCCACGACGGCGGCACGCGGTCCTGCGAGCAGCAGGGCAAGCTCGAACTTCCGGACTGCCCGCCGGTCGCGCCGGAACAGCGCGGCGCGCTGTCGATCGCTCGACGATTCCAGGATCCCCTGCGCGAACTGTTGCACATCGAGCCGAAGGCGCTCGGCCTCGGCCCTCATCAGTTCGACGTGAGCCCGCCGCGACTCAAGCGCATGGTCCACGACGTGTTCGAGAGCGCGCTCGCCTTCGCCGGCTACGACCCGAACGTGGCCGACGCGGACCTGCTCCGTCACGCGCCGGGATTCGATCGCGACAGCGCGCAGGCATTCCTCGTGTGGCGCAACAGCGGTGCGCGACTCGAGTCGAAGGCCGAACTCGCAACGATCGACGGCGTCGGGCCCGACGTCGCCGAGCAGGCGATCGGGTTCATGCGCCTTCCTCAAGCGAGGGACATGCGCGACCGCACCCAGCTGCATCCCGAGCAGTTCGCGATCGTCGATCGCATGGCCGAGCAGATCGGCACCGACGTCGAAACGCTCTTCGCGGAGCCGCGCGCGCGCGCCGACGTACGTCTGGATCCGCTCGTCGACGGATCGACGCCGCTCCCCGCGCTGAAGGGCGTGCTGTGGCAGTTGACCGCGGGCATCAACGATCCGCGACCGATCTACGTCGCGAACCCGATCTTCATTCCCGAGACCATGGGCCTCGCCGACCTGAAGCCGGGCCAGGAGGTGCAGGGCCGCGTCATCCGGGCCGCGCCGTTCGGCGTGTTCGTCGACGTGGGCCTGCGGCGGATCGAGGCGTTGCTGCCGCTCGCGCACATCGGCGATCGACCGGGCACCGAACCGACGACGGTCGCGCCGCTCGGCGCCGTGATCACCGCGCGCGTGATCGAGGCCGATCCGCAGCGCCGCAAGTTGACCCTGTCGATGCGTCGCGATGCGTTCGGACGCGGCCCGTACGGCGGGCGCGCGCCCGGACCGCGCGGACACGGCCATCGCGACGGCGGCGACCGCGCACCGTTCGAAGGCCGGCCGCCGCGCGGGGACGACCGCGGCCCGCGTCGCGAGGGTGACGCCCAACGCGGCGGGCGCGGCCCGCGCGAACGCGACGACGCCGTGCCGCGCCGGATGTTCTCGGCCGCGTCCTCGGGAGGCGGCGCGCGCGGCGCGGGTCGGCCGGATCGTCCCGAACGCTCGGGGCGGGGCGGGCGCCCGGATCGTCCGCAGCGTGGAGGCGGCGGCGGCGGCCCGCGCGGCGCTGGACGAGACGGCGGTGGGTTCTCGTTCGAACGCGGCGGTGGACGGGGGTTCGATCGCGACGTGCCGCGGCGCATCTCGCTCGGTCCCGACACCGGTGCCCCGGCGGATGCCGAGGTCGTGGACGAGAGCCTGCTCTCGCCCGAAGAACTGCTGAAGCGCAAGCTCGAGCAGTTGCAGCGCAAGCTGCAGCGACCCGGCGCCTAGGCCTGTCGCGCGGCTCCCTACGCGAGCATCAGTTCGCCGCGCACGTAGAGAGCCGCGCGCCCCTCCAGCGCCACGCGATCGCCAGAGGGTTCGCCGACCAGACGGCCACCGCGCGGACCCACCTGTGCGCAGTGGACGCGCTTCACGCCGAGTCGCTCGCACCAGTAGGGGACGAGCAGCGCGTGCGCCGACCCCGTCACCGGATCTTCGGGCACGCCGAGCGCGGGCGCGAAAAAGCGCGACGCGACGTCGGTCGCCACGCCCGGCGCGGTCACGATCACGCCTTGAGGCGCGGCCGCGCGCAGCGCCCCCATGTCCGGCTCGATCGTCCGCACGGCCGTTTCGTCGGCGAGTCGCAGCAGCCACCGTCCGGTCGCGGTTCGCCGCGCTTCCTCCGGCGCGCCCGCGAGACGGAGCGCCGCGCCGAGCGCGGGGTCGGGCTTCGCCACCACCGCGTCGATGCGCGGAAGGTCGATCCGGACGCCGCGCTCCTCGCCGAGCCACGTCGCGCGCAGCGGACCGCTCGAGGTGTGGAACGTCACGCGGTCGACCCCCGGATCGATGTCCTGGAACACGACGCACGCGGCCGCGAGCGTGGCGTGCCCGCAGAGCGACACCTCGACCTCCGGCGTGAACCATCGCAGGTTCCAGTCCTCGTCCTCGTCGCGGGGCGTGAGGAACGCGGTCTCCGACAGACGGTTCTCGGCGGCGATCCGTTGCATCACGGCATCGTCGAGGAACTCGTCGTCGAAGCAGATCGCCGCCGGATTCCCGGTGAACGGTCCGGCGACGAACGCGTGAACCACGTAGAACGGCATCGCACTCATCGGTCCTCGACCTCCAGGCGGCAGCCGACGATCCGGTCGCCGATGCGCAGGGCGTCCACCGCCGCCATCGATCCGACGACACGACCGTAGGCGGTGTAGCGTTCGTCGAGCGGCGCGTAATCGCCGAGCATCAGGAACAACTGGCATCCGCCGTCGTCCTTCACGCTCTTCGGCATGCCGAGGACGCCTCGCGCGAACGCTTGGGGCGAGACCTCGTCGGGGATCGTGTACCCCGCGTTGCCGGCGCCGTGACCATGCGGATCACCGCCCTGGATCACGAAGCCCGGTACGAGCCGGTGCCAGCGCGAACCCGTGTACAGGCCGCCATGGGCGGCCAGGACCAACGCCACCGCGTGGACCGGCGCCGCTTCCGCATCGAGTTCGAGCGCGATGGGCCCCACGGTCGTCTCGATCACGACGCGGGGCTGCGCGTGGACGATCCAACCCGCGATCCGCAGGATCTCCGACTCGTCGAGCGGCCCGCCTTCCGACGCGACCCCCCACGCCGCGAGCGGTTCCTCCGGGCGCGGCAGGCCGCGCCAGTCGTTCGCCGCACCGCCCCGCGGCAGGTCCTGGCGGCCGGCCCTTGCGAGCGCGTCGCGGGCGGCGGCACGAGCGAACGCCGAGCGGGCGGACGACGCGAGGCGCTCGAGGTGGCGCAGGAACGCTTCGCGTGCCTCGTCCTTCGTCGCCGCGGAACGCGCGGCGAGCGCCCCGACGAGTCCGCGCTCGACCTCGTCGTGCGGCACCTCCTGCGCGGCCAGGTCCACCGCCAACGCATGAGCCGCCGCATCGACCTCGTCACCGTAGATCGCTTCGACGGTCCCGAGCGCAAACGCTAGGACGTACGGGCGCCGTTCCAGGAGGGCGGCCGAACCCAGGAACGAGGCCAGCCAGGCCTCGCGCGCCTTCCCGACGTCGTCGTCCCCGCCCCGCGCGGCGCGACGCGACGCCTCGTCGAAGACCGCCATCCACGTCGCATCCTCGTGGAGCCCGCGCTCGGCCGCGTCGATCGACCACGATGACGGTGGCGGACCGAGGTCGTCGCTCGGCCACTCGAGGCGCAGGGCCGTGCCCTCTCGAAGCGCCGCGTCCTCGACCTCGTCGGACCCCGCGAAACGCTCGTCCCAGATCCAGGAACGCGAAGCGCGACGCGGCTCGATGCGACGCAATCGATCGGCGAGGCGCGCGTCCGTCTCGCGTCGCAGCGCCGAGCGCACGAGCGCGTCGCGTTCGAGGGCCGCCGAGGCGGCGAGGACGTCGATCGCCTGGTCGCGCGTCACCAGGTTCGTGTCGGTGAGATAGCGTTCGAGCAAGCCGTCGACCGTCTCGCCCGATCGGGACGCAACGATGCGTGACAGGACCTCCTGATCGCCGCGCGGATCGCCCGCGCGCGGCGCGAGGAGGTGGCCGAGACGCGCATCGTCGTCGGGATCCGCAAGTCGCGCCGACGGCGAGAGGAGCGGCGCGATCACGCGAACGAGATCCACACGGCGAGCGGCGTCCGCTCCATGTTCCCGCACGAGTCGACCGACGAACGCCTCCGCGCCCGCCCAGCGCGAACCGGACGCGCGGATCGCCTCGGCGCGTCGCGACGCGAGCCGCCACGCCGCGTGCCAAGCTGCCGCGCGCACCTCCGCCGCGTCGTCGTCGATGCAGGAGACGACCCGTTCGAGCGCTCCCTCGTCACCACCGCGCGCAAGCCCCGTCAACGCGGCGGCGCGAACGCGCGGATCGGCGTCGAGCAGGAGGGGACCGAGATCGTCGAGAACGCCGCGGTCATTACACCAGCCGAGCGCGGCCGCCGCCGCCGCGCGGAGCACCGGATCGGGACTCGATGCGTGGGCGCGGACGGACGGCGCCAGATCGACCGATTGGACGATCCCCGCCGCCCAGAGGGCGAGCACCCGTTCGGGTTCCTCGTCCCCCTCGAGCAGGGCTCTCAACCTCGGCGCGGCATCGGACCCGATTCGCCCCAGCGCGCGGATCGCACGTCGGCGCAACGACGGGTCCGCGGTACTGGCGAGCCACGGGTCCAGCGAAGCGACGGGCCCGCGACGCAGTTCGATCGCGAGGATCCGGGCCCGCGGATCGATCGAGGGGTCCTCGCCCGCCTCGCCCCGCGTCCCGGCGAAGAGAATCGGCGCCAGGGCGACGACGAGCCTGACGAGCGTGCGATGCGTCCTCATGTCGCGCAGCGTATCCGTGTCGGGGGTCTCTGACCCTGCGGACGTGCGGCTTCGCAGATCGGGGGCGGAACGGTCCGAACGCACGGGTTCGTCTGCCGCGCGGTGTGTTCGGCCCGGTCCACGGGACCGGGGCGAGAGGGAGCGAAGCGGAAGGTCGTGGATCTCCGCCGGAGATCCGAGTTCAGCGGCCTCAACCCGAGCCGCGGCCGGACGGACTGACCGGCGGAGGGACGGCACCGACCGGCGGGACGTAGCAGGAGCCTTGCTCGCGTGGCCGGACGGGCACCCTCTCGCGGGGGGCGGGCTCGGGCGCGGAGGGCGGCGCCACCGTCCGGGGCATCGGGCGTTCGGCCGTGGGCGGCGCGGGCGGCAGCGAGCGCGGCGCCGGAAGCGGTTCGGGCGGGCGCACCGTGACGCGACGCACCGACGGCGGCGCCGGATCGTCGAGACGGCGCACGGTGCGCGTGCGGGGTGCCGGTGCGAGCGCCGGGACGACGGGTTCGACGCGCGACGGAAACGACGGCAGCGCCGGAAGCTCGGCGGGCAGTTCATCGAGCGCTTCGAGTCGTGCCGGCGCCTCGCTCTTGAACTGGGGCCCGGACGCGGAGGTCGGACGGCGGCGCGGCGGCGCGGGCTGCGAACGCACGACCGCGCGCGGCGCGCCGAAGTTGCCGGTCCAGTACAGACCGACGCGGCTGAACGCGGCCTCCGTCATCTCCCGGTCGAGCAGGATCGACCGATGGCTCGGGCTGTTCATCCACCCGCGCACCACGCCTTCGACGGTGCGGTAGTTCCACGCGACGACCTCACCGAACATGCGCCCCTGGTAGCCCGCGAGTCGCATGCGTTGGGCGAGGCGCTCGCGCCGCGGATCGGGGCTGCTGTGGCCCATGTAGCCATGCACGTGCTGCTCGGTGCTGTGGTCGTAGGCGGCCCGAAAGATCGTCGGGCACCAGACGAACTCGTGCAGTCCGCGCGCCCGGCGAATCTGGTTCACCCGATCGAGAACCTGCCGGTCCTCCTGGGTCGGGCCCGTCGTCGGAGACGCACCGACGCCCGACGACGGTGCCTCCACCCAGGTCTCGGGCTGAGGCCGCGCGCGCCGGTCGGGAGGCGGCGCCTGCCGCGCGGGCGCGCGCCGCGGCGCAGGCCTTGCCGCCGGCCGTCGCAACCCCGCGACACGCGGTTCGCGATCCCAGAACTCCGACGACGACGCGCAGCCCGTGATCATCACGAACGCGCTCGCGAGCGCCAGCAGGCGACGGCCGGTCATGGGCGTGAAGCCTCCCGAAGTCGGATCGACCCCCCCGTTCGGCCTCTTGAATCGCTAGTCCTTTGCAAGGTACTCGATCGCCTGGTCGCGATCCGGGCGAACGGTGAAGCGGCTGGTCAGCCCCGTCAGGTCGAGGACACGCCGGACGACCCGACGCAGGCCGCACAGCACGAACCGTCCCCCGCGATCGGCCTCGACGACGTCCTGCAAGCGGACCAGCGCCCCTGTCGATGCGCTGTCGAGGAACTCCAGGCCGGTCAGGTCGAGGACGACGCGCGGCTCCTTCCGCCCGTCGAGCGCCGCGATGGCTTCCTGCGTGAGGCGTTCGCTCACCTCCAGGCGCGCCTCGCCCTCGATCGCCAGGACGCGAACGCCGGAGGGATCGTCATGGGCCGCGATCTGGAAGTCAGGCATCGACCGCCGCCAGGTCGCGCAACGTCGCGTCATCGAGCTTGTGGTCGCTCTGTTTGGCCGCGGAGAACAACCGCTCGACGCGGCTCTCGGTCGGGTCGAAGCCGTTCTCCTGGAGCCACCAGATCACGTTCGACTTGCCGCTCATCGGGCCGACGCTGATGCGCTGCGCGAGGCCGAACTCGTCCGCCGGAACGCCGCTGTAGACGCGATTGGCCAGGTAGGCGTCACCGCGCTTCAAGGCCTTGATCACCGCCGCGGCGTGGACGCCCGTGCCGGTTTCGAAGGCATCGTGACCGACGACCGGGTAGTTGAACGGGATCGGCACCTCGAGGTAGTTCGAGACGAGCTCGGCGTAGTGCATCAGCCCCCGCAGGTCACGCTCCGGGGCGAGCCAGCCCAGCAACTTCAGATTGACCAGCAACTGGTCCATCGGCGTGTTGCCGGCGCGCTCGCCGACGCCGAGTCCCGCCGCATGCAGGCGATCGGCCCCCGCCTCGTATGCCGCGAGGCTGTTGATCACGCCGAGGCCGCGGTCCTGGTGGCCGTGCCAGTCGATCTGGACGTCGCCTCGACCGCGCTCCTCGGCGACCTCCCGCACGAAGCGAATCAGGGAGCGGACGCCGTCGGGCGTCGCGTGACCGCAGGTGTCGCAGACCACCAGCCGCTGCGCGCCGTGGTCGAGGGCCTGACCGTAGATCCGGCGAACCACGTCGGGCCGGGTGCGCGTCGTGTCCTCGGTGACGAACATGATCGGCAGTTCGTTCTTCTCGGCGAAGAGGAGCGCCTTCTCCGCGGTCGAGAGGAGGTGGTCGACGTCCCAGTTCTCGACTTCGAGACGGATCGGGCTGGAACCGATGAACATCGCGACCTCGATCGCGATGCCCACGTCCTGGCTGATCCGCAGGATCGGCTCGATGTCCTGCACGAGCGTGCGCGCGGCGCAGTTCGGCAGGATGGGGAACCGGCGGTCGCGAACCTCTTCGGCGAGGCGACGCGCGGAGGCCACCACGTGGGGGCCGGCGCCGGGCAGGCCGATGTTGACCGACTCGATGCCGAGGGCGGCCATCGCGTGCAGCAACTCGATCATCTGTTCGACGGGCGGATGGCGCACCGACGGGCTCTGGAGGCCGTCGCGGAGCGTCTCGTCATCGACCTCGGCCGGGCGCCGCCCGGTGACCGGACGCGACTCGTGCAGGTTCCAGTCGTAGATCAGGTCGCGGGTGCCGTTCGCGGACATGGCATGCCTCCCGAGGGGCCGGATTGCCGAGTGTAGCCCCGCACCGCACGATGCGTCACCGCGTCGCGAGGTGAGGGCAGCGCGCGTCCGCCGTGGCACGATG
>CAZPGF010000079.1:0-12812 GCA_964586025.1 uncultured Planctomycetales bacterium | reverse complement strand
CGCACGAACGCGACCTTCGACATGTCCGTCTCGAGGTGGAACATCGACTCCGCGCAGAACGCCGCGCCGACGACGACGCCGTAGATCCCACCGACGAGCCGCCCCTCGCGTCGCACCTCGACGGCCCTCGCGTCGCCGCTCCTCGCCAGCGCGGCGTACGCATCGATCATCGAAGCGTGGATCCACGTCCCGCCCGGTCGCGCCCTCGCACAGGCGCGTGCGACCGCCTCGACGTCCCCGTCGAGGCGCACGTCGAGGTCGCGGCGACGCAGCACGGACCGGAGGCGACGGGGCACGTGGAGAGTGGACAGGGGATCCAGGACGCCGCGCGGATCGGGCGACCACCAGAGGATCGGTTCGCCGGCCGCGAACCAGGGGAACAGCCCCTGGCGATAGGCTGCTCGTAGGGTCGCCGGTCGAAGGTCGCCGCCCCATGCGACGAGTCCTCGGTCTTCGGCCGGCGATTCAGGGGGCGTCATCGCGCGGGGCCCCTCGGCCGGGAACGGGGATCGATGCGGTGTTCGGCAGCCGTTCAGGCCCGGCGCTCGCGCGCAACTCAGGGGGCGATCCGAAGCACCCAAGGCGTGCCTTCCCTTGGAGTTCACCACCGGGCCGGGTTCGCAGGCGGGGAGCGGAAGGTCGCCGGGGAGGGCGACGTGTGTCGGACCACTCTAGCCCGACACGGCGGCCTGAGCGCCCCCGATCTGCGAAGCCGCACGGTCGCAAGGTCAGAGACCCCCTGAACGGATGCGGTGTTCGGTACCTTGCCGGACCACGCTCGCCTGTCTACCCTGGACGGCTCAGCGGACGACCGTCTGCGCCACGGGGGCACCGGCGCGGGACGACAGGGAGGGTTCAGGATGTCGCGCCGAATCGTTGGGGAGCAGGCCGCCCATAGCGCGGTTGCCGGGCGCCTCGCGCTCGCCGTCGTCGCCATGGCGGGGCTGTTCATGGCTCCGCGTCTCGCGAACGCGAACGAGGGCACGCCCACGTCGATCGCCCATGCGGGATCGCGCGGGTGGACGACACCGCCGCCTCCGCCGCCGCCGATGCCCGCGTCGCAATGGACCGGTGCGTCCGCCGTCCGCGCGCGCGCCGCAACCAGCGCCCCGGCCGCTTCGTTCCCGGTTCCGACGACGCAACCCGCGGTGCACGCACCCGCCTCGAGCGGCGACACCTGGACGCCGCCGAGTCGCCATGACGTGGCCGCTCCGGACTTCGCGCCGAGCACCGACCTCGCGCATCCCGCGCCGCTCGTCCGCCGGATCGCCCAGGGCACGCCCCTTTCGGGCACGCCTTCGTCCTCCGGCGCGCTCGCGAACGCCGCGCTCTCCGTCGAACCGGTGCCGTACGACGCGCCGGCCGGCGCGTGGACCGCACCGCGGACCGATGCCGTGAGCGAGGCCGCACTCCGCGCTCTCGACGCGCCCGCGCCCCCCGCGTACCCCGCGGCGACGCGCCGTGTGTTCACGCGGCCCGCCGCGATGAGTGCGGGAGCGTGCGCGCCGTCGTGCGGTCTCCCGTGCATGAGCGGGATCAGCCAGTGGCACGTGCGAGGCGTGCTCGGATACGTGTTCTACGAAGGCGACGATCCGGCGTCGTCCTGCGAGTACTGGGGCGTCGACGTCGGGCGGACGTTCTGCGGATGCTGGGGCCTGGACGCCTACTACCGCTGGAACAGCGGCAAGTTCCGTCGCTCCGATCCCGACTCGAACATCACTCGCGACGGCGGTGACATGCACCACGTCGGCCTGAAACTGACGATGGAGCGCTCGCTCGGATCGAGCCGCTTCTACTGGTGGGCGGGAGTCGGCGCCGGCTGGTTCTGGACCGAGGACCTCCTCGACGACGACGATGGCTTCGAGGGCTACGCCGAGGTCGGTCTCGGGTACGCGTTCAGCCGCAACGTCCGCGTTCGGGCCGGCCTGAACGTGCATGGCCTCGACACGACGGCGACCCGCCGCAACCCGGCGGACGACGGCGAGAGCCGCTGGCTCTGGTTGCTCGCGCCCGTCGTCGAGTTGGAGTTCAGCTTCTGACGGCGTCGCCCGGCGCCGGCGAAGGCCTGCACGGGCGATGTCGAGGGATCACGACGCGCGATGCGGCGGATCGACGGGACGCGGTGCGTTCCGGACGCTCCGCCAGGGGCTGTGGAAGGCCCTAAGTCGCGCTCTGGCAAGGATTTGAGTGGGTGACAGGGCGTCGCCGCGGGGCCTTCCCCGGGGCGGGTCCGGCATGTGCCTTCCGCTCGTCGGAACGGCCCGAGGAGGGCCCCGACGGCGGGGCGCGCGCCGTGTCACTCGCTCCGGGAGATCGCCCATGTCGCTTCGCCACGTCCTGTCCACCGCCCTCCTGCTCGGCCTCGCGGCCTGCGGGTGCGGCTCGGACTCCTTCACCCAACTCGTCGAACCGGAATTCGAGGCGGCGACGATCCAGCCCCGGACGAGCCTGCCGCCCGTTCCGGTCGAGTCGGACAGCGAGCCGGGCGCGCGCCAGATCGACATCCTGTTCGTGCTCGACGACGGCTTCTCGATGGAGAACGTCTTCCTCGGGTTGATCCCCGATAACCTCCTCGAGGACAACCGCGTGCGCACGAACGCCGCCCAGGCGATCATGCGTCATCTGCGGGCGAACATCTTGGCCGCTCTCGAGGCCCGCTACCCGGGTGAGGCGTTCGATCTCGCCTTCGGCGTGGGTCGCTACGAGGACTACGGTGGTGCGTTCGCTTCGAGCGGCCGCAACTTCCCGCAGGACACCGCGGCCCGTCCGTGGGTGCTCCAGATGCCGATCCTGCGCGCCGCCCACCCGCAGTTCGCGTCGCTCTTCACCAACTCGATGGCCCGGAAGACCCCGGGCGACGGCCGCCTGCTCATCGGTGGCGTCCCGGAGATCTCGGATCCGAACAGCGGGATCGAGGCGCTCTGGCAGATCGCGACCGGGGCAGGTCTCGACGCAGACGGCGCGGGGGGGACGCTCGGGAGCGGCGCTCCCGGCGCGATCGCAACGCAGCTGACCCCGGGCGCGACCGGCGACGTGCCGGCCGTGACGTTTGCCGATACCGCGGACGGTTCCGATCCCGACGGCCGGCCGGAGTTCCACGTTCGCGGTGAAGGCGGCGTCGTCACCACGATCCCGGATCCGCTCGGCGGCGGCGCGAACGTCCCGTTGATCGCGTCCGGCAACCTGGGCGGTGTGGGCTGGCGCAACAACGCGACCCGTTTCGTGATCCTCTCGTCGGATCGCGCGACGGTCGCTCCGTTCTCCGGCCCGGTTCCGGCGAACGTCGGCAGCACCGCGGGAACCACCCCGAGCACCGTGCTTCCGGCGACCGGTCCCCGCAGTGCGCGACTCGTCCCCTCGGCCGCGTTCGACAGCTCCGGCCCGCGATTCGGCACCCTGGCGGCGAACATCGCGCCGACCGGATCCGCCACCGTCGTGGAGACGATTGCCGCCTTGAACAACCTCCACATCGAGGTTTTCAGCCTGGCCGACCCGATCGTCGTGCAGAACCAGGTCAAGCCGAACGGCGGCTTCGACGGCACGCCGACCGACATCAACGCGGTGCGGCCCGGCGTCGGTCCCGGACAGCTTGGTCATCCGACCTTCACGCCGTGGACCTGGTTGAGCGCCGTGTCGATCCTGACCGGTAGCGAGATCCTCTATCCGGACTCGACCCTCACCCCCACGCTGCTCCCGGCGGTCTACAACCTGGCGACGGTCTGGCCGATCGACCCCGCCGCCACGCCGATCAGCCCCGACGTCGGCCTGAACGAGGGGTTGATCACCGACCACCTGTTGGAGGACGTCGCGCAGCGCCTCGTCGGCCCCCCCGACGCGACGGCATGGATTCCCGCATTCCTGCCGGCCTCCGGCGGAACCGGCGTCGAGATCCTCCCGGCGGACCTCCCGACCGTGAGCGTCCCCGTCACGCTGACCTATCTCCCGGGTGGCGGATTCGCGGCCAACCTCACGGCTCTTCCCCCCGCCGCGTTCGCATCGCAGACGCAGCCGGTGTCGATCCCGGTCTACCTCGCCGGCGACTCCGCCCCGGCAAGCTCCCAGGTCACGTTCCTCGCGTTGAACCTCGGCGCCGCGTTCGCCGACCCGACGCCCAACCTGGTGATCGCCGAGTCGCTTCCGTATCGGATCCAGGCCGACTTCACCCAGTTGTCGGTCGTCCCCGCCAACGCGTCGCCGGCGGCAGTGGCCGCCGCCGCGCAGGTCACCGCCGCGCTCGGGTCGCTGGGTCTGACGACGCTGACCGACGCGACGCTGCTGATCCAGTTGGAGAACCTCTTCGGCAGCGGGACCGAGGCGTTCGGCTCCGAGGTGTCGGTGCAGACGGTCACCGACGGATGCGGCACCGTGGCCGTCCCGACCCAGCCGGCCACGCCGCTGCTGATCGGCACGCAGCCCTGCGATCCCCTGGCTCCCTAGGAGTCGCCTCTCGCCCGGCCGGGCTCGTCCACCCGAGGACGAGTCCGTGCCGAATCCGGAATCGGGGGGATGCTGGAGGCGCCTACGGAGCGCTTCCCGGAGTCCCCCCATGCCTCGCGTTTCCCTTGAGCCCGCCGTTCGACGCGGGCGTCGCCGTTTCCTCGTCCCCGCCCTCCTCGGGCTCCTCGCCGCGTGCGGCGGCGACGGTGGCGGCGGAGGGGGCGGCGGGGGACCGGCGGTCCCCACCGGCACGATCGACGCGGTGGTCGGCAGCCGCCTCCTGCTCCGCGGCGACGTGGTGTCGGTCACGGTGACCACGAACGACGACGGCAACGCCCTGTTCCGACTGGTCTTCGACGAGGACGGCAACCCGCTGACGAGCGGCGACCAGACCACGGTGTTCGGCCCGCAGGGGCATTCGGCGGGCAATCCGCTCACCGTGGACGTCACCGTTCCCGCGACCGTCGCCGTCGGCTCGTACCACCTGATGCTGATCATCGACGACGGCATCAACCCGCCGGTGACCGCATCGTTCCCGACGCCCCTGCGCATCTATCCGGCCATCGCCGGCCTCGCACCGGGTACGGGATCGAACCGCTACGCGGTGATCAATGGGACCGTGTGGTTCTCGCGCAGCGAACAGCACGACGGCGCGCAGGACTTCAGCGGCGACGGGATGGACGGGGACGCCGTGATCGCCAAGGTGGACGCCCTGACACTCGCGCTCGTCCAGGGGCCTGTCACCGTCGAGAAGACGACGGTCGACGGCGGCACCGCACAGATCCTGCCGACCCACCATGCGTCGGGCGTCGTGGCCTGGACGCATCTCGAGGCGGACGACGGCGGCGACTTCGACGGCGACGGTCTCGCGAACGACCGCAATCTCGCCGTGTGGCAGCAGTTCGCCATGTTCCCGCAGAGCAATCTGGCGGGAGGCGTGACCACCCTCCTCGGTGCGCCGGGTGGACGTGCGTTCGCGACGTTCGCCGAGGCGGGGCAGGGACCGGGCGGCACGAATCGCAACCCGGGCGGCGTCCCGGCCGACGTCGATGCGATCGACGCGATCCTCGGCTACGTCGACGCGGGTGTCGCCACCACGACCGACTCCGGCCTCGTGTTCTTCCGCTTCGCCCACGCGGGCGGAGAGATCGCGATCTCGTCCGACGACCAGGTCGTCGCGTGGCTCGTCTCCGAAGCGGCCCACGGTGGTGCCGACCTGAACGGTGACGGCGATGCCGCGGACAACATCCCGTTCCTGAACGACTTCCTGACCGGAGGAGGGGTTCCGGGAGGCACCGCATCCGTGCCGATCGCGATCGGCGGCGTGACGGCGCCCACGTTCGTCGGGCGGGATGTCGATCCGACCGCGACGCTGGCCGCTGCCTCGCCCGGATGGATCGCCTACGTGATCAACGAAGCGTCCTACGGCGTGGACGTGAACGGCGACGGACTCGTCGGCTTCGCGCTGGCGCACTACGACGGCGTCACCCTGGCCGAGGTGTTGGTCCCCCCCGCCAGTCCGGGCGCCAACACCCCCGGTCCGGCGGCGCGGCATCTGCACTTCAGCGGGCCGCGCATGCTGTTCACGTTGCAGGAGCAGTTCCGCGCCGAGGGGGCGCTCGGCACGAACAACGACGGCGACGGCGGGATCGACAACGAGATCCTCTGTTGGATCGACACCTCGCTCGGCGGAGCGGGCGTCACGATCCCGGTCAACCCGGCCGGCGTCGCCGGCCTCGCGACGCTCACCGGCATCGCGCTCGACGGCGGCGCCATGCGCGAGATCGTGCCCGGCTGGTTCGGCCTGGACGTCGTCGAGGCCGTGAACGGCAACATCGACATCAACGGCAACGGTCTCAGCGACACGGCGTTCCTTCTGCTCGACGCGAACACGCCGGTGCAGCCGACGCTCTACAACCCGCAGCTCCGGACGATCGCGAGTTCGACGATTCCCACCACGGGCGTCGGCGATCCGGGCGGCGTGCTCGTGCGTGTGCAGGAGGCGCTGAACGGCGGCGATCTCGACGGCGACGGCAACGGGGCCGAACTCTTGTTCACGTACATCTCGTTCGCGGCGCCGAGCACCCCGGTCTTCCTCGATGCGGGCGGCGACCACGGCGCGGTCTACGGCGGGTGGATCGGGGTCACGGCCTTCGAGGCGCAGACGAACGCCGACTACGACGGCAACGGCCTGGCGACGGACCACGTGTTCCGCGTGTTCGCCACCGATGGCAGCGTCCAGCTCGAAGGCACGCTCTCCTCGCCTCTGTCGGTGCCGACCTCCCAGGACGGAACCGTCTGGGCCTACCTCCGGAACGAGATCGCCGAAGGCCGAGACCTCAACGGCGACGGCGATGTGGGCGATCTGATCCTCGGCCTGTTCCAGCCCTGACGTCGATCGGCGTTCCGAGGTGCTCGGCACGGGTGCCGAGGAGCACGACCGAAACGATCGCGACGAGCGCGGCGAGCGTGACGAGGAACGGCGCCGGGAAGGCGTCGAGAAGTCGCATGCCGATCGTGCGAGCCTCGGCGCCGCCCTCGAGCCAGCGCCGCGCGTAGGTTCCCGGAAGGGTGACCAGATGGAGGAACGACAGCGCCGCCTGCGCGCCGACGTGGCCTTCGACGGCGTCGATCCGCCGATCCCTCGGGCGACGCGCGAGCAACACGAAGAGGACCAGCACGAACGCAAGGGCTGGCTCGGCCTCGCCGAACGGCGGGGCCGCGAACGGTTCGTAATCGATCGAGAGATAGGCGCCCTCCAGGGCGATGAGGCCGCACGTGGCGATCGTCAACAGCCAACCCGCAGCGCGCCGTCGCCCGACTGACGCGGCGCCGCCGCCGAGCGCGAGCGCCAACGCCCAGAGAGGCGCCAGCGCGAACGGATACCACAGCCGCGCTGCCCACAGCGGTCCACCGTGACCCACCGCCTCGCAGGCGCGACACGCGCCGACGACCTCGCGCAGCGGCACGTGATCGCGCGGAGGCGACTCCGGTGCCGCCACGCCGTCGTGATACGGGAGTCCCGCGACTCGCATCGACGGCAGGAGACCCGCAGCGAGCACGAGCGCGGCGAGCACGAGCAGCGTGACGCGCACTCGTCAGAACTCCATGAAGGCGAACGCCGCGTGGATCGTGACGACGAGCAGAAGCGCGCGCAAGAGCGTCGCGTGGATTCCCTGCACGACCTGTTCGGGGCGGCGTTTGGCGGAACTGCCGACCCGCCACGCGACCACCGCGACCCCGAGTGCGCTCACCCCCACCTTCGCGGCGGCCCACGCGAACGCCTCGCCGGGCACCTCGCGGATCCACGCATCGAAGAACCAGCGTGCCGACCACCCCGGATGCATCGCGAGGAAGACGAGGAGCGATGCGACGGTCGATAGCACCCAGCCGACCGCGAGCGCGACCTCCGCGGCGAGCAGTTGGCCCGTCGCGGGCGGCAGCAGCAGATGGCGGCGCGGGTCGATCGCGAGCAGTCGCAGCGCGTCGATCTGGCGCGTCAGGCTCATGTGCCCGAGATGAGCCGCAGCGGCGGCGCCGAGTTTCGCGGCGAGGAGGATGCTGATCATCAACGGCACGCCGACGCGGCTCGCCACGAGACCGAGTCCGGCGACGAGATCGTCCTGAACGAGCGGCGCGGTCCACTCGCGCTTCGGCAAGCGATCGAACAGGAAGTACGTCGCGGTCAACGCGACGAGCGCCGCCGAGAGCCCGGTGAACGCGAACACGCCCGGTGCGAGATCGCGGCGGAGGATGCGCCGAAGTCGCGGACCGTCGAGCGGATGGGCGATTCGCAAGAGACACAGGGGCACGGCCAGCAGTCGCACCACGTCCAGGGCGGTACCGCCGAGGCGTTCCGCGAACCGATCCCACGCGCGGACGAGTCCACCGAGACGAAGGCGCGGGCGCGGCGCATCGGGGGTCTCCGCCCCGTCCGGCGTCGCCACGAGGCGCTCGCGGAGCCAGGCGAACGTCGCCTCGTCGGCCGGGCGGCGCTCGATCCGCCGCGTCACCGGGTCGATCACGAGCAGGGTGTCGGCCCATCCCGCGAACGCGTCCGGATCGTGCGTCACGACGAGGCTCGCCCCGTCGTGCGCGGCGCCGATCGCTTCGACGACCTGCGCGACCGCTGCCGGATCCAATCCGGTCGTCGGCTCGTCGTAGAAGAGCACTCGCCCGCCCCGCAACAGCGTTCGCGCCATCGCGACACGCATCCGCTCCCCTCCCGACGCGGAGGTCACGCGACGCGAGAGGCGGGTCAGGCGCAGATTCGCCGCGATGGCATGGACGGCACCCGCCGGGGCGCGTCCGAACGCAAGATTCTCCGCGAGGGTGAGGTCGTCGAACAGCCCGAGCGTGTGCAGTTGGAACACCGCTCCGACGTTGCCGTCGTGCGCATCCGGCGGCAGCCCGATCAGGGGCCGACCGGCGAGTTCGAGCGAGCCCTCGACATCCAGACCGTCGCGCCCAGGACGCGCGAAGCCGAGCAGGAGATCGAGCAGCAACGACTTGCCCGAGCCGGACGGCCCGACGAGCAGCACGCGTTCGCCCTCGCGCACCTCGAACGAGGACGGTTGGATCACCGCGTGGCCCTCGCTGCGGACGGCGAGGTTGCGCGCGACGAGCAGCGGATCGCTCATTCCCCCTCGGGCGGGACGAACAGCAGCAGGGCGGTCTTCTTGCCGAGCAGGACGTGACGGACCGCCGTCGCGAAGCGAACTCGGAAACCGCCCGCGGGCGACTCGACGAACGACTCTCCGGCGACCCGGAGCAGGGCTTCCGCTTCGGCTTCGAGCCGGGGCCGCTGCGCGTCCCAGACCGGCTCGACGATCTCGTCGAGCGTCGCGGGGATCAGTTCGTCCTCGACCCAGGCACGGAGCCGTGGGCCCTTCTCCTCCAGCGCCGCGCCGATCGCACGCATCACCCGGTCACGGTTCACCGACCACCACGCCTCGGCGGAGCGCTTCGCGACGGGCACGATCTCGCGTCGCAGCCCCTGCCCGTCGCCGCGAACGAACTTCCAGAGCAGCCCGAGTCGGTCGAGCAGGTCGAACTTCCGTTCGATGTCGCGCGTGACGTGCTTGGAGAGTTCGTCGACGAACGGGTCGAGCCGCCGCACCAGCGCGTCGCTCATCTCGGTGACCACGGTCCGCGTCTCCGTGTCCGCCGACGGATCGATCCGCGCGAGGAACGACGGCAGTCGCGACTCGACAGCCGGACGGACCTCGGCCTCCCAGAGCGCGAGCGCACGCGTCGCGACGGCGTCGCCGAAGCGCCGCGCCTCGTCGTCGGGGATCGTCAGCGACACGGCATCGCGCAGCGATCGCCGAGGCGGATGGACGGTCAGTTGCCACGACGGATCGATCGCCGCCCCGGCCGCCGCCCGGACCCGCACGGCTGTCTCCGCCCCGCGTTCGATCGCGACGACGTGACCGACGACATCGGCGACGCCGTCGTCGCGCACGACGTGGACCGGGCTTCCGACGCGCACCCCCTCCACGGTCGTCACGACATGACGCGCGTCGCGCTCGTCGGCCGGGCGGAGCGCGCTCGAAACCTCGCCGCCGATCCGGCGCGTGGCGGCGCGCACGTCGTCGCGCGCGCCGACGAACGCGGCGCCCGCCACGGCGCCGACGAGCAGCGCGTGACCGAGCGGACGATCGAAGCGACTCATTCCGCGGGCTCCGCCGGCGTCGACGGGGCGGGCAGCGCGAAGGGACCGAGCGCGTCGGCGAGCCACCCGTCGATCTCCGCGGCGTGCGCCTCGACGATCGACCGGGGACGGGCGTCGAACACCGTGCGTCCGTCGAGGTCCCCGACGACGAAGCCGGCGTGGATGCGCGGATCGCCGAGCACTTGGAAGTCGTCCACGCCGGCCGCGAGCAGCGCGTCGTAGACCTCCTCGCGCAGCGCCGCGAGCACCCTTACCTCGACCGGCCCCGTGATTCGCGTCGCCGCGTCGCGCGCGAACGCCGCGAACGCGCGTGCACGGACGGCCGGGTCGCCGAGTCGCTCCTCGATCGTCAGTACGAGGCGGCGGCGGAACCGCTCGCCGAACGCGGCGCGCGCGTTCGCCACGATCGACTCGACCTGCTTCTGGGACTCGCGCTCGAGCGCGCGCTCGGCGGCAAGGCCGCGGGTTCGCCCGAGGGCGCGTGCGGCGCGGCGCAGCGCGGCGACGTGGTCCTCGGCCTCCTCGATGAGGCGGCGCGCCTCTGCCGAGGCGCGATTCGCCTCACGACGGGCGCGCGTCGCCGCGTTCTCGATCACGAGGTGTGCGAGGCGGTCGAGCGCCGCCGCGCCGTCGTCGGGCTCGACGCTCATGCGTCCTCCCTCGAGGCGAGCGGCACGCGCGTGAACGGTGTGTAGGCGGAGGTGAGCCGCTGACCACCGAGCGCGAGGTCGTACGGGACACCCAGGGCGGCGTAGGCGGCGTCGGCGGCGACGGCGAGCGCGAGCAAGGGCAACCCGACGAGGGCCCCCAGGACTGCGCCAAACCCGGCGGCGTCGGCGAGGGGTTGGAGCACCGCCTCCATCGCAGCGAGGCCGAAGACGGTGACGGCGACGAGTCGCACGCAGCCGACGAGATCGAGCCCCGTGCGTTCGAACAACGTCAGGCCGCCGTGCGTCAGCGCGACGGTACCTACCGCCGTCAGCGCAAGGAGAACCCCGGGGAGAGGCGACGGCGCGAGAACGAACCCGAGCGCAATGCCCAGGCCCGCGATCGCGGTGGACGCGGTGAGAGCCTGGGCCATGCCGCGCCCGGGACGGGCACGGATGGCGGCGATCACCGACGCGAGCGCCGCGAGCGCAGCCGCCGCTGCGAACACCGCGACGACGGCGATTCCGACCCGTGCGCGCGACGCATCGGGACCGAGATCGGCGTCCGCCAGCGCCCCGCGCAGCAGCCCCCACCCGGTGCCGAACGCCCCCTCGCCCACGCGACCGAACGCACCCTCGAACAGGATCCCTCCCGCAAGGCCGCAAAGCCCCGTCACCTGCGCGAGGAGCGCCGTGTCGCGGCGCGGCGATCCCGCCTCCGCGCGAAGCGCGAGCAGCGCGCCCACGCCGAGGAACACCAGCCCGACGCCGAGGTCCCCCCACGCGAACGCGATCGCTGGCGGCATCACCGGCGCGAGCAGAACGGGCAGGGAAAGACCCTCGAGTCGCGACGGCAGCCAGCCGGCGAGCGCCTCGAACGGTCGCGCCGCCAGTCGCCGCGCATGGGACGGGGCGTCCCCCGACGGCGCGAGTCGTCTCACGACCAGGTCGCGGCCGTGGCGTCGCGCGAGTGCGTCCCGCAACCGCGTCTCCTCGCCCTGCGGCACGAACACCCGCAACGCGACGACGTGATCGGTCGATGCGGCTCGCGCGAACACCGCGTCGCGTGCGTCCGCATCGTCGAGGCTGTCGAGCAGGTGACGCGCACGAGAGCCCGAGTCGACGACCTCTCGCGCGAGAGCGGCACGGGCCTCGGCCTCGTCGGCCTCCGCCGCGGCGACCGCGGCGCCGGCTTCGGCGAGCAACGTCGCGGCGGGGCGTCACTCCCACGGCCCGGGCCACGGGACGAGTTCGGCACCGTACGACTCCGCGAGGTGCGCGACGAGTCGCTCGCGTTCCTCCGGCGCCGCCGGACCGCCCTTTTCGAGCGCGACGACGATCGCGCCACGTCGAGCGGTCGAGCGAATCGCCTCGATCCCCTCGCGCGCGAAGGCGCGGACCAGCGCCTTGGCCGCCGTCGCTCCCGACGGGAGATGGAACACCGTGCCCTCGGTTCTCGCCCCCTCCGTCTCGGCGACGCGGGCGAGGGCGGCGCGGCGCGCCGCCGCGCGATCGGCGATCGCGGCCGCCGCGTCGAGAGCGACCACGCGCTCACCGAGGCGGGCTGCCACCTCCCGCGCCTCGCCCGTCAGCGCGGCGACCGCCTCGGGGGTGTCACCTCCGTCGAATCCGACGATCCATGACGGGCGGTCCTCCGCCGTAGGCGGCCGCGACGGAGGAAGGACTCGCTCCAGAGCTCGAAGGCTGCGCCTCGCCTCGGCGCGTTCGGCCGCGCCCGCCCGCTCCCACTCGGTGGGTACGGGTCGGCCGATCCCGGGGCGCCCCTCCAATCCATGCAGCGCGTCGGCGACGTGCGTGACACCGGCCTCCTGCACCGCGAGAAGCCACTGCTCGGCCGAGGCGCGCGGACCGAGGATCTCCAGGTGGACGAACGCACCACGCACGAACGCTACGACGCCCCCGTCAAGCGGTCGGCGATCGCGGCAAGCAGCGCGTCGAGACGGGACTCCTCCGCGTCGATCCACCGGGCCAGGGCGCGATGGGCGTCGGCGACGCGGGCGCGCGCGTTGTCCTCGACGTCGCGCAGCGCCTCC
>CAZPGF010000078.1:0-13019 GCA_964586025.1 uncultured Planctomycetales bacterium | reverse complement strand
TCGGTGGGGTCTTTGGTGGGCAGCCGAGCCGTCGCGGGCCGCCGTCCGAACGGCCGCCCGGGGTCCGGGAGGGCCGAGGGCGCCCCCGCCGGCGGCACCCGCCGGAGCGGCGGATCCGGCGTGATTGGCCGAATCTGGCCGAAATCCATGTGCGCCTCACGCCCGGGGGCAGCGGCCGGGCGCCGCCGAGGGGCCCCGAACGCCCATGGGACCGCGGTTTCGGCGAAAGTCCCCGCGTCGTTTGGCCGACCTAGCGATCAGGTCGTTGCGGGCACGCGCTTTGTCCGCGTTTCCCTTGGAGACGCGTCCGACGATGGACCGTCTGGGTCGAGCGGCTTCGCGGGGGCGAGGCGAGGAGAGAGCGATGCACCAGAACCGACGCCTCGGCGGCCGTCATCAACCCGCGTCCCTCTTTTTGGGGGCCGTCCTCATCGGAGCGGCCCTGATCGGGCTTTCGGCCTCTCCCGCCGCGGCCGCCATCGGCGACTACGCCTGCGCCGACGCCTCCCGGGTCTACCTGGGCAACGCACGGTTGTTCCACAACCCCTGCCACGTGAACTCGAGCGCGATCTACCGACAGATCGCCGAGTACCGGGAGATCCTGGAACGCTCCCTCTCCGACCACGATCCGCAGTACCACCTGCTGATGCAGAAGGCCGCCAAACGGTTCAACGACGCGCTCAAGACGATGGCCCGCAACCAGGGGCACGACCTGGTGGCCGAGACCGGCACGATCACGAAGGCGCGCAACGAGGCGTCGGACGTGCCGGAGCGTACGCAGGCGGCGATCGCGGCGCTCACGCCGTGACGGTCCCGCCGATGGGGGAGTCCCGTCGGCTTCGCATCCTCCTCGCGGCGCTCGCGCTGCTCGTCGCCCTGTCGGTACCGGCGCGAGCGGACGGGCTGCCGCCCGCCGCCGGACCCGTGCCCGACGACGAGGACGGGGAACTCCTGCCGGACGGGCGGCTCGTCTCGACCGGGGACGGGGTCGTCTCCCTGATCCAGCCGGAGTTCTGCCTGGCCGAAGACCTCGTGGCGGGCCTTCGCTCGGTCGGCTTCCCGACCCTTTCCGCGGATCTCGTCGCACCTCGTGTCGTGCGACCGCCTCGCGGCAAGGAGCGCGGTCCGCAACTCGTTCCCGGGCGCCTGCTCCTGCGCGGCGCACCCGAGGTCGTCAACGAGGCGCGCGACTGGCTCGGCCGACTGGATCGCCCCGCTCGCGCGGTGCGCCTCTGTCTGGCGATCTGCGAGATCGCGCGCGGAACCGAGGCCCAGTTCGGCGGCCGTGTCCTGTTCGACAAGAACCAGGGAGAGACGCCGCAGACGACGGTGTTCCGCGGTTTCGCCACCGACTTCCGTCCGGCCGACCTGCTGCGACAGGACTTCCAGGGAGTCCGCCCCTTCGAGGGAACGAGGATCGCGTTCGGCGAGCCCGATTGGCTGCACGGCCTCCTGGAGATCGAGATCGACGCGCTGCTGCAACGGGGGCGCGGCCGCTGGCTCGCGCGCCCCAACCTCGTCGTCACGAAGGACGCCCCGGCCGAACTCGAGGTCCGAAACCACATCCCTCGACTCGCGCTGCAGCCCTACTCCCCCGCGAGCGGCCCGGTGGTGACGGCACCGGCGCAGGAGACCGGCCTCAAGTTGCAGGTGACCGCCCTTCAGGTCGGGACCGATCGCGCCACGCTCGATCTCGTGCTGATCCTCAAGATTCCGGTGCGCATCGAGGACGGCGCCGTGCCGCCGGGCAGTTTCGAACTGCGTGAACGCGCCGTCCGCACCCGCTTGACATTGGAGGATCGCCGGCCGCTGGTGTTCGGCGGTCTGGTCGTCAAGGGGCGCGAGCGCCGGCGCGCCGGGCTACCGGCCGCTCCGGCGATTCTCGATCCGATCCTCGGTGGGCTTGCCTTCGAGGGCCTCGATCGCGAGGTCTGGTTCGTTGCGACCATCGCGATCAGCGACGTCGGCCACGGCGAGGCGAACGCACCGAACCATCACGCGCGACGCCGCGACGAACGGCGCATCGAACGGCTTCGCGGATCCGTGCGTTGAACGACGGCGCCGGCGCGATCGACGCGCCGACGCCGTTCCCGAGCCGGTTCGTCAGTCGCGACGACGCGGACCGCGTCCGCCGCCGCCACTGCCGCCGCCTCGGTAGCCCCCGCGGTCTCCTCCGCGGTCTCCTCCGCGGAATCCACCGCGATCCCCGCGATCCCCGCGGTCGCCGCGCTCCCGTCGGCCTTCGCCGCCGGCACCGACGCCCTCGGGGCGCTCGCCGGTCGGCGCTCGCGGGTCCTCCTGTCCGAGATCCGCCAGCGCCTGCTTGCGAGACAGCTTCACGCGTCCGGACTCGTCGATCAGGATCACCTTGACGGGGTGGATCTCACCGATCGAGACGATCGAATCGACCCGATCGACGTAGCCCGTCGAGAGTTCGCTGACGTGGCAGAGACCTTCCACGCCGGGGATGATCTCGAAGAAGGCGCCGAAGTCCTTGACGCTCGACACCTTGCCGTCGTAGATCCGACCGAGCGTGGCTTCCTCCGCCACCGCCTCGACCTGACGACGTGCGGCGAGGCCGCTCTCCTTCTCCGTCGCGTAGATCTTCACGAGGCCGTCGTCCTCGACCTGGATCGTCGCGCCCGTCTCCTCCTGGATGCGGCGGATGTTCTTGCCGCCGGGGCCGATCAACATGCCGATCTTGTCCGGCTTGATGCGGACGATCTCGACGCGCGGCGCGTGCTCGTTGTACTCCGGACGCGGGCGGCTGATCGCCTTGAGCATCTCGCGGAGGATGTGGACGCGACCCTCGCGGGCCTGGTTGAGGGCGACCTCGAGCGTCGCGCGCGACACCCCCGTGCTCTTGATGTCCATCTGGAGCGCCGTGATGCCCTTCTGGGTGCCGGCGACCTTGAAGTCCATGTCGCCCGCGTGATCCTCGTCGCCGAGGATGTCGCTCAACACCGCAACGCGCCCGTCTTCCTCGACGAGGCCCATCGCGATGCCGGCGACCGGACGCTTGATCTGGATGCCCGCGTCCATCATCGACAGCGTCGTGCCGCAGACGGTCGCCATCGACGAGGACCCGTTCGACATCAGCACGTCGCTGACGACGCGGATCGTGAACGGGAAGTCGCTCATCTCCGGCAACACCGGCAGGAGGCTGCGCTCGGCGAGCGCGCCGTGGCCGATCTCGCGTCGGGACGGCCCGCGGATCGGGCGCGTCTCGCCGACGCAGAGCGGCGGGAAGTTGTAGTGGAGGTAGTACTTGCGGGTGAACGACTGCTTGTGCAGGCCGTCCTCCATCTTCTCGTCGAGACCCGTGCCGAGCGTGCTCGTCACGAGCGCCTGCGTCTCCCCGCGGGTGAACAGCGCGGAGCCGTGGGCGCGTGGAAGCAGACCCACCTCGATCGTGATCGGGCGGATTGCGTCCGGCGCGCGGCCGTCCACGCGACGACCGTTGAGGGCGCCTTCGCGGATCACCCGCTTCTCGATCTTCGACAGCGCGATGTCGAGGTCGGCGCGGGGGAATCGGTTCGGACCAGCGTTTTCGTCGGTTCGCTCGAGCGCGGCGTAGACCTCGGCGATGACCGCCTTCTTCGCGGTGGTTCGGGCGAGCTTCTCCGGAACGTGCAGCGCCTTGCGCATCGGTTCGAGCCACCCGCGGACGACCGCATCGATCGCGGCCTTCGGCTCCTCGGGGGCCTCGAAGCGAGGCTGCTTCCAGCCGATCTTGCGCCGCAGTTCCTCGACGATCGCGCAGATCTTCTTGATCTCGCCGTGGCCGAACGCGATCGCTTCGATCGCGTCCTCCTCCGAGACCTCGTTCATCCCCGCCTCGACCATCGTCACCGCTTCGGCGGTGCCGGCGACGGTCATGTTCATGTCGCTCGCGGCGAGTTCGTCGTTCGTCGGGTTGGCGACGAAGCGACCGTCGACCCGACCGACGCGCACCGCGCCGACCGGTCCGAGGAACGGCACCGGGGCGATCGCGAGGGCCGCCGCGCATCCGTTGATCGACAGGATGTCCGGATCGTTCTGCTGGTCGTACGACAGCACGAACGACTGGACCTGGGTGTCCTCGCGATAGCCCTTCGGCCACAGCGGGCGGATCGGCCGATCGGCCATCCGCATCGTGAGGATCTCCTTCGGCGTCGGCGCGGCTTCGCGCTTCAGGAATCCGCCGGGGATCTTGCCGGCCGCGTAGGCCTTCTCGCGATAGTCGATGGTCAGCGGAAAGAAGTCGGTGCCCGGTCGGGCAGCCGAGGTGGACGCCGCCGAAAGGACGATCGTCTCTCCATAGCGGACGACGACGGCGCCCGCCGCGAGCCGCGCCATGCGGCCCGTTTCGATCGAGAGGGTCTTACCGCCGATCTCGACCGAGACAGTGTGAATGGTCAATGGGACTCCTAGTCGCGGATCCCCAACTTGCTGACGAGTTCCTGCCAGGCCGCCGGATCGGTGCGGGCGTAGTAGCGCAGAAGCGCCGAACGCCGACCGACCAGTTGCAGCAGACCGCGCCGCGTGGCGTGGTCCTTCGGATACGAGCGCAGGTGATCCGTGAGACGCCGGATGCGGCGTGTGAGCACGGCGACTTGCACGGGCGTGCTGCCCGTGTCCCCGTCCTGGCGCGCGAACGCGCGGATGGTCTCACCCTTTTGCGGATCCTTGACGGCCATGGTCAGACTCCTCGCCACCACCGGCCAAGCCTCCGCTTCGACTCTCCATCGAGAGGGCCTCCGTGTTGGAGGCGAGCGGCCCGGGCCGGGGTCATGGGGTCCTTGAAGTGGGTTTCGTTTCTGGTTTCGGGGGCCCACGTTACCTGCCCGCCCCGTCCGGCCACCGAATTCCCGGCCCGCTCCCGCCTAGCCGGTCGCCCCGCCCCGCTCGTCGAGCCAGGCTCTGAGCAGGACCGCGGCGGCCTCCTGGTCGAGACGACCGTCGCGGCGTGCGGCCTGCAACGAGACGCCGCGCGCGCGCAGCCGCTCCTCGGCCTCCCAGGAGGTCAGGCCCTCGTGGACGAACTCGATCGTCCACCGACCCCTCTCCGCGAGCGAGGCGGCGAACGCACGCGACTCGCGACTCATCTCGGACTCGTCGCCGGACTCGTGCAACGGGAGGCCGACGACGACGACCTCCGCCCCCAGGTCGTCGAGTTGCTTCGCGACGGCGGCGATCGCTGCCGCGGGATCGTCCGCGTCCCGCCACACCGTCGCCACGCCGCGCACGGTGATGCCGAGCGGATCACAGGTCGCCAGCCCGATCCGTCGCCGCCCGTAGTCGATCGCGACGATCCGGCGCGCACCGTCGAGAGGGCTCACAGGTACGCGTCCCGTCCCTGCTCGCGCAGGCGCGCGACGAGTTCCCGTACGTCCTCGCCGCGCCCGCGCTTGGCGACGAGCACCGCATCCTTGGTTCGCACGACGATCAGGTCCTCGACGCCGAGCAACGCCACCAGGCCGCCGTCGCTGTCCACGAGGCAGCCGCTCGCATCGACCGCGACGACATCGCCGCGCACGCGGTTGCCCGCGCCGTCCTCCCGACGGCCGCGCGCGACCGCATCCCACGAACCGAGGTCGTCCCAGGCGATCGGTGCCGCGACGACCTCGACCCGCTCGGCGTGTTCCATGACGCCGTGGTCCACCGAGATCGACGGGACGCCCTTCCACGCCGCGGCGGGGCGTCGCGCGGACGGCGGGCCCGCGGCGAACGCGAGATGCACCGGGGCGTGCACGTCCGGCAGGTGCCGGCGCAGAACGTCGAGAAACACGCGCGCGCGGAATGCGAACGTGCCGCCGTTCCACAGATGGCGCCCGTCCTTCGCCAGTCGGCGGGCGGTCGCCTCGTTCGGCTTCTCCAGGAATCGCTCGACCCGATGGACGCGCAGCCCGTTCGACGAGGCGACCTCTTCGCCGACGCGGAGGTAGCCGTAGCCGGTCGCGGGTCGCGTCGCCGAGATGCCGAGCGTCAGCAGCGCGTCGGAGGTGCGTGCGCGATCGAGCATCGTGCGCAGCGCGCGCCGGTAGAGCGGGAGCGGCGAGACGTGCTGGTCGGCGGGCACGACGAGCACCGAGGTGTCCGGATCGCGCGCGTGCGCGGCGAAGGCGATCAGGGCGACGGCGGCGGCCGTGTTGCGCGGCGCGGGCTCGAACAACCACGCCGCGGCCGGGTGGCCGGGGGCGGCGCGGTCGAGGACCGCCCGCAGCCGCTTCGGCGCGACGAACACCGCGCTGTCGCCCGACGCGACGAGCGGCGCGACCCGCTCTCGCGTGATCGCGAGCAGCGTGAGGGGATCGTCGCCGTCCAGCGCGAGCGCCTGCTTCGGTTTGGCACGGCGGCCGGCGGGCCAGAATCGCGTGCCCGAGCCCCCGGCGAGCACGGCGACGAACGGGGTGGGGCGGGGTGCCATCGCCGGATTCTCACCCCCGCTCCGTCCGGCACCGCACGAAACGGACGGCCGTGCCCGGGCGTGATGGACTGGAACGCGATGCCCGAGTCCGCCAGGGACATCCGCGGAAGCCGTCGGCGAACGCCGATCCTGATCCTCCACGATGGGGCGTGCGGCCTCTGCCGGCGTTCGGTCGCGTTCCTGGCCTCGCGCGACCGGCGCGGCGCGCTCGCATTCGCGCCGCTCGAGAGCGGCCGAGGTCGCGCGATCCTCGCGCGCGAGCGTCCGACCGGGGTCGCCGTCGATTCGATGCGGGCCGTCCTCGACGAGGGGACTCCGCGTGAGCGCGTGCTCGTCCGCTCTCGCGCGGTCCTTGCTGCCGCCGTCGCCCTGGGCGGGCCGTGGCGCCTCCTCCACCTGCTGCGGGTCGTTCCCGCGTCTCTCCTCGACCGCGTCTACGCCGCCGTGGCTGCTCGTCGTCATCGTTGGTTCGGGGCGGGGTCGTGCGCCGTTGCGGACCGCCCCGATCCTCCCCGGATCGGCGACGCCTAGGGCTTCCCGGCCCGGCGCGCCGGGCGGGCGACGCGACGGAGCCAGTACACCCTCGGACAGGGATCGGCGCGGCGTCGCTCGCGTTCGGGGGGAGTCCGCGCGAGAGCGAGGCGCCCGGGAACCGGGGCTGGACATCTCGGAACACCCGATCGACCCTCAAGGCCTCCGCGTGGCGACGGGACTCGAGTCGTCGAGTTCGTGCGACGGTCGGAGATCGATCACCGAAGCGTGGTTCTGGACAAGGCGCCGAGAGGTCCGGCGCCGATGTCCTGACGCGCGGAGGGGAGGCACGGCGATGGACGAGGCGAAGCTTCAGGACTTCATGGGCAAGCTCGTGACTGACATGGGCGGCGCGGCGTTGATGGCGAGCGTGCTCGTCGGGGAGGAACTCGGTCTCTATCGATCGCTTGCCGACGGCAAGCCGGTCACCGCGGACTCGTTCGCCGAACGGACGCGCTGTCACCCCCGGTTGATCCGCGAGTGGCTCGACACGCAGGCCGCGGCGGGCTACCTCGAGGCGAGGGACAGTTCGTACCGCCTGCCCGAAGAACAGGCCATGGCGCTCGCGCACGAGGACTCGCCCGTCTACGTCGCCGGCGGAGCGTCCGTACTCGCCAGCCTCTTCTTGGACAAGGACAAGTGGATCTCCGCCATGCGCGGCGACGGCGGACTGTCGTGGGGAGATCACCACCCGTGCCTCTTCTCCGGGACGGAGCGGTTCTTCCGCCCTGGGTATCGCGCCCATCTCGTCGGCGAGTGGCTGCCCGCGCTCGACGGTGTCGTCGAGAAACTGAAGGCCGGCGCGAAGGTCGCCGACGTCGGGTGCGGCCACGGCGCGTCGACGGTGATCCTCGCGCAGGCCTTTCCGAAGTCCCAGTTCCACGGCTTCGACTTCCATCGACCGTCGATCGAGACGGCCGCGAAGCGAGCCGCCGAGGGCGGGGTCGCGGAACGCACCTCGTTCCAGGTGGCGGACGCGAAGTCCTATCCGAAGAACGGGTACGACCTGATCTGCTTCTTCGACTGTCTGCACGACATGGGTGATCCGGTCGGCGCGGCCAAGCACGCTCGCGAGGCCCTCGCCGCCGACGGCACGGTGCTGCTCGTCGAGCCGTACGCCGGCGATCGACTGGAGGACAACACGAACCCGGTCGGGCGCCTGTACTACGCGGCGTCCACCTTCATCTGCACGCCGAACTCGCTCTCCCAGGAGGTGGGACTGGGTCTCGGCGCGCAGGCCGGTGAGGCGCGGCTCGGACAGGTGTTCCGCGATGCCGGGTTCACGCGATTCCGTCGCGCGACCGAGACGCCGTTCAATCTGATCCTCGAGGCGCGGAAGTAGCCCTGTCGTCGGGCGCGGGATAGGAGGGAGGCGTGAGCGCCGCATCCCCCTTCACGCTGGTCGTCCCGAGCGAAACGCACCTGGCGGGCTACATCGACGCACTCGAGCGAGGCTGGTCGCCCGACACGACTCGGGACGCGACGTTCGCGCGCGAGTTGGCCGCCGAGGTGGTGGCCGATCCGCGGCGCCATCTCGCAACCCTCGACGATCGGGAGGGTCGGGGCGAGCCGATCGTGCTGCCGGACGGTTCCCGCGTGAAGCGTCTCCCCTCGTTCTCCCGCTGGATGTGGGACGGCGAGTTCTGCGGCCGCATCGGTCTGCGCTGGCAGCCGGGCTCCGACACGCTGCCTCCGCACGTGCTGGGTCACATCGGGTACACGGTGGTCCCGTGGAAGCGGCGTCGCGGCTACGCGACCGAGGCGCTGCGGCTGCTGTTGCCGGAAGCACGGGCGGTCGGACTCTCGTCCGTCGAGATCACGACGGATCCGGACAACGTGCCTTCGCGGCGCGTCGTGGAATCGAACGGGGGCGTGTTCGTGAAGCGCTTCCCGAAGCCGTCGGCCTACGGCGGCGAAGACGCGCTCCTGTTCCGAATCGCGCTACGCTGACGCACGCGGAGGCGACGACGATGATCGATGCGCGCGAAGCGCTCGAGCGACTGTGTGCCGGCAATCGACGTTTCGTCGCAGGCGAACCGCGCGACGACGCGCGGACGAGCCCGCTGCGCCGAAACAGCCTCGCCGGCGGACAGGAGCCGTTCGCGATCGTCCTCGGCTGTTCGGACTCGCGCGTGCCCGCGGAGATCGTGTTCGATCAGGGGCTCGGCGACCTCTTCGTGATCCGCGTCGCCGGAAACATCATCTCCACGTCGCAGATCGGCAGCGTCGAGTTCGCCGCGGAGCGATTCGAGACGCGCCTGGTCGTCGTGCTGGGGCACTCCCAGTGCGGCGCCGTGCAGGCCACCGTCGAGGCGCTGCAGCGGATCGGCGGAACGCCGACGCGGGGCGTGCGTTCGATCGTCGACCGGATCCGGCCGTCGGTCGAGCCCCTGTTCGCGACGTCGCTCCGGGACGAGCCCGCCGCGCTCATGCATGCGGCGGTGCGCGCGAACGTTCGCGCGTCGGTCAAGCAACTGCGCCACGGATCGCCGCTGCTCGACCGCATGGTCGAGCACGACGGCCTGTTGGTCGTCGGTGCGGAGTACTCGCTCGAGACGGGAGTCGTCGAGATCCTCGATCCGCCCCCGGCTTCGAGCCGGTTCCAATAGGCTCCTGGAGCCAGCTCCAGTCGCGTGTTCCAAGCCCCATCCCGCCTGTCCGAGTCGGTGCGCTGCCCCACCTCCCCGCGCTCCGACGATCCGCGACGAGAACTCGTCACGAATCGCAGGAGTGCTCGGACACAGAGCACGATCGTGACGCGCGGAGGGAGCTGTGACTCCACCCAGGTCCGCGGGTGAACGATGCCAGGAACGGATTCCCGTGCGCCCGGGCGTTCAGCGGCCGCCGCCGAAGACGCTCACGACCTCCGGTTCGGCGGTGCCGAGACGGCCGCGCAGGCGGATGTGATAGAGGTTCGACTCGGGGAAGAGGCCGCGGAGCGTCTCGCGCAGTCCCGGGATCTGCATCGACCCGGGCAACAGGAGGTTCTTCAACACGTCGGCGGTGAACGTCAGATCGACGTCGCCGTCGAACGTCAACCAGCCGCGGCCGGGCAACTGGAGGCCGGCGCCGCCGAGGCGCACGTCGGAGAGGACCACGCGACCGGCGGCAATGCGGAACTCCGCATAGGCGTGCCGGAACGCCTCGGAACGGTTGCTGCCGATGCTCCCGAGCAAGGACTCCCACGACCGGATGGCCGGCATCTCTCCGAGCCAGCCGTTGCGAACGCGCGCCGTGCCGACGGCGACGAGATCGTCGAGACGCCCGGTGGGGGTTCCCCAATCGACGTGCAGGTCGAGGCGCCCTCGATAGCGCGAGTCCTCCACGCCGAGTGCGTCGAGCACCACGCGCAGGTCGGCCTGGCGGACGTCGGCGCGTCCCTCGTGCGCGGCGGGACGACCGAGGTGCCAGCGCCACCGTGCGGCAAGCCGTCCTCCGGCGACGACCCCCGTGACGTCGTCGGTGACGAGCACCCGGTCGGCGACGTGGACCGTCGCGCGGAGTTGCTCGAACGGAACGCCCCCGATGCGCCCCGCGACGCCCTCGATGCGACCGAGGCCGCGTCCATGGTCGCCCAATTCGAATCGTTCGATCCGCACCGCGCCGACGAGTTCACCGAGCGGACCGAGCGCGTCCGGCGTGAAGCCCTCGAAGCGAACGTCCCCCGAGAGCACGGCCGGCGCGTCGTCGGACGACTCGACGAGGAGCGGGGCGAACACGATCCGCCCGGTCGGACCGCTCGATGTCGGGCCATCGGGCGAATGGAAGGTCAGCGGGCCGGTGATCCGCACGCCGCCGCCGCGGCGTGGCTCGACGACCAACCCATCGCTCGAGATGCGGCGATCGCCCGCCCAGGTCGCCAGGAGGTCGCGCACGTCGTCGGGCAGGAGCGCGAGTTCATCGGCAGCGGGACGGTGACGGTCGAGGCGCACGCTCACGCGACCCTCCAGATCGAGATCGCCCGAGCCCTTGCGTCGCGCATCGATGTCGGTCACGTCGATGGTGAGACCGTCGCGCGAGACGCGCAATCCCTCGGTGCGGAAGCCGGCCGCGCTCGCGGTTACGCGCACCGCCGACACGTCGGCGGTGCTCCCGTCGGGCAGGCGGACGGTGCCCGCCACGTCGCGAACGTCGGCGATCGCCTCGAGCGGTCCGCCGTTGCGGCGTTCGAGGCGGAGGTCGAGCCCGAGACTCGTGCCGGGCACGAGTTCGAGCCCCTCGGGCAAGAGACCCTCGCCGCCCATCAGATGGCGAGCCCCGGCGAGCAGGTGCTCGTCCACGACGACTCGAGGCGCGCTCGCGTGAACGGTCCACGTCCCGGTCGGACCGCCGTCCATCGTTCCCGACACCCTCACCGGTCGGCCCCCGAGCGTGCCGTCGAGTCGGTCGAACCGCACGCTCGCGCCGACGACATCGAGCGATCCCTTCACGTCCTCGATCACGAGGGGGGTCGGACCGGACGCCGCGTCGAGCGCGAGCCGCGCGCCGTTCAGCGTCGCGACGAAGCGCGCCGGTGCCGGGTCGTCGCTCAGCGGCAGGTTGGCGTCCACGGCCGCACGCCCCTTGGGGGCAAGCCAGCGCCACACCGGACCGAGTCGATCGCCGGTGAGCTCACTTGCGACGACGACTTCGCCCAGCCGGCCCTCGAGCGCGATGTCTTCGGCGTGGATCGCGAGTCGTCCGGTGCGCGCCCCGTCGTCGATCACGGCCGACGCGATCATGCGTGCGCCGTCGGCCCACCCCTCGACCTCGAACGAGTAGGTGCGACCGCGCGTGCCGTCGGGCTTAAGCGGACGGCGCAGGATCACCTCGCCGCGAACGTCCTCGAAGGGCAACGGGAACGGTCGGTAGCGAAACTGCTCGCCCTCCAGCGTGATGCGCAATTCGGTCTTCGCGGAGGCGTCGATGTCCGGGAAGGCGAGGATGTCCAGTTCGACGCGGTCGAGCACGCCGTTCAATTCGAAGTCGTCCATCAGTTCGGCAAGCGTGCTTCCGGCGATCGCCTGCCGCACCTGTTCGTCCATCGACAGGTTCTCGACGACGACGGTGAGGCGGACATCGGGACCGGCGCCTCCGAAGAGGACACGACCGGTCTCGGTACCGCGTGGGCCGTCGGTCCAGGTGCGGTCGCCGTGGCCGAGGATCCGCACCTCGGTGCCCCGATTGAATCCCACGATCTCGTCGAAGTAGACGCCGTGGGGGGTGATGCGCACGCGCCCCGTGGCATCCAGGATGGGGTAGGGGAATCCATCGCGGATGCCGTCGGCGGTCTCTTCGCCGACGAATCGGAACGACGCCGCTTCCAGCAGCACGTCGATGTGCCAATCGACCGCGCCGCCGGGCGCACGCGTGAGCTTGCCGTGCGCATCGACGTAGCCGCTCGGGGAGAACTGGTCGTACAGCGCACGTCCCTCGTCGCCGAGGGCCGCCCGGACGGCCGGATCGTCGAGAGCGAGGCGCCGGATTCGAAAGTCGAGTTCCATCGCGCCGGTCTCGTGCTCGATCCAGCCGGTCGCGGAGACCTCGCCGCCGCCGAGTTCGCTGAACAAGCGATCGATGCCGACGCGCCCTCCCTCGACCTCGAAGCTGAGCACGCCCCGGCCGAACAATTCGGCGAGTTCCTGCCGTGAACGGGCGTCGATCGTCAGCGTGCCCGGGATCTCCAGGTCCTCGGCGGCGAGGTCCACGGATCCCGACCACGACGGGCGCATGACGACGGGATCCTCGGGGCGCGGCCCGCGCTCGAGCGCGACCGTCAACACGCCCTCGCGGATCGACTCGATGCGCAGGCGACTCGCCGTTTCCGGCTCCAGCAGCGCCCGCAGCGACGGCGTCAGGCGCAGCGGATCCCATCGCGCGGTCGCCGTGAAGGCCCCGGTCGAGGGATCGACGTCGCCTTCGAGGGCGATGGCCGCGTCGGGGGCGTCGGCGATCTGCGGCTCCAGACGCCCGCGAACGACGAGGCGGCCGTCGTCCGCCCGCGGCACGACGTCGAGCCGCGGCAGGTTCGCTTCGAACCCGGAGTTCAGGGCGAGGTGCGAGACCGGTCCGCCGCGCCGCATCTCCACGCGCGCGCGTC
>CAZPGF010000077.1:0-13275 GCA_964586025.1 uncultured Planctomycetales bacterium | reverse complement strand
CGTCCGTGTAGTACTCGCTCTCGACGCGTCGCACGAACGCCTTGCGCCGATCCCAGTCGAGTCGATCGACGTGGTACTCGACGCTCTGCAGCATGTAGATCGCGCCTTCGTGGATCGTCGTGAACGCCCAGGTGTAGTCCACTTCGCCGATGACCTGGTGAGGCGACGTCGTGGTGTCCACGACGACGAAGTTCGTGCTGGTCACGCTGCGCAGCGAGAGATCGTTCGCCGGGTAGGCGTCAGCCGCCCAGTGCCAGCGCCCGCCGGTGTGGCGAAGCACCCCGCGCTCCTCCAGCCACGCGAGCACCGCGGGCACCTCCTCGTCGGCGGCGCGGCCGTGGCCGAATGGTTCACCGTCTTCGATCGGCAACTCGAACGCGGCGCACTTCAGGTGGCTGACGAGGATCTGGAGGTTGTCCGCGTTCAGGTGCGCGCTCTCCGGGGAGCCTTCGAGCAGGAACTCGGGATGGTCGGTGACGTACTGGTCGAGCGGCGCGGAGCGCAACACGAGCGCAGCGACGCTGACGCCCTGGCGGCGGCCGGCGCGGCCGGCCTGCTGGCGGGTCGCGGCGATCGTGCCCGGGTAGCCCGCGATCACGCAGGCATCGAGCGAACCGATGTCGACGCCGAGCTCGAGCGCGTTCGTGGAGACGACGCCGAGGATCGATCCCTCCCGCAGACCCCGTTCGATGGCGCGTCGCTCCTTCGGGAGATAGCCGCCTCGGTAGCCGACGATTCGCGGCCTGTCGACCACGCGGTCGTGGAACAGCTCCTTCAGATACTTGGCCATGACCTCGGTCACGGTGCGGGCACCGCAGAACACGATCGTGTGGATGCCGCGCCGCAGGAACGCCTCGGCGGCGCGGCGGGCGGTCGTGAGGTAGGAGCCGCGTAGGCCCATCGCGGCCTGCACGATCGGGGGGTTCAGGAGCACGAGGTGACGTTCGCCGAGGGGCGCGCCGTTCTCCTCGACGACCTCGACGGGGCGCTCGAGCAGCGCCTCGGCAAACGGCTTCGCGTTGGCGATCGTCGCGCTGGTCGCGAGAAACGTCGGATTCGATCCGTGGAAGCGACAGATGCGCCGGAGTCGCCGCAGCACGTTCGCGAGATGACTGCCGAACACGCCGCGGTAGGTGTGCAACTCGTCGAGGACGACGTAGCGGAGATTCTCGAACAGCCGCATCCAGCGCGCGTGGTGCGGGAGGATCGCGGTGTGCAGCATGTCGGGATTGGTCATCACGACGTGCGCGCGATCGCGAATCCATCCGCGTTCGGCGGCCGGCGTGTCGCCGTCGTAGACGGCCGCGGCGAACGACGTCTTCGCCGACCTCGCGGCGGCGAGAACTGCCGGGCCCTCCGCGCCCTCGGCGGTCGCAGGTCCGCCGGCCGCTTCGAGCAGGGCGCCGAATTCGGCCGCCTGATCGCGGGAGAGGGCCTTCGTCGGATAGATGTAGAGCGCCCGCGCACCGGGCTCCTCCAGGAGGGTCTGGAGGACGGGAAGGTTGTAGCAGAGGGTCTTCCCGCTCGCGGTGGGGGTGACCACGACGGCGTTCCGCCCGCTGCGCGCGTGGTCGTACGCCGCACGCTGGTGCGTGTAGAGGGAGTGGATCCCGCGCGTGGCGAGCGCGGGAACGACCGCCGGGTGGAGATCCTCCGGCAGTGGCGCGGTGCGCGCCGGGACGGCGGGCATCACCCGGTGCGCGACGAGTTCGCCCGGCCCGCGCACCGCGAGCAGGTCGTCGAGTGCGTCGAGGATTCCTCGGCCCATGCGGTGTGGCGACTCCGGCTCCGCGGCGATCTCGTCCGGACCCGGGCCACGCTACGTTCGGGGTCCGACATGCGTCATCGGCCGATGACGCGTTCGCGCGGCCGGACGTCGCCGCGCGCGGTCGCCGGGAGCGTCCGCTTCGGGCGACCGTTGAAGCCGACTTCGCGCGTGCTACAAGGGCGCCCTTCCCCCGGTTCCGGAGTCGTTCCGTCCATGTCCCGTCGTCGCCGGCCCGAGCGGGCCGTGATCCTGAACGCCCGGGGAATCGCGGGAATGCGCGAGGTCGGCCGGTTCGCGGCCTGGTTGCTCGACCAGGTGGAGACGATGATCCGCCCCGGCCTCTCGACGGACGAGATCGATCGATTCGTCGCCTCGGAAACGACCAAGCGGGGCGGGCGCTCGGCTCCGCTCGGCTACCGCGGCGGTTCGGGCCCACCCTTCCCGCGGTCGTGCTGCACCTCGGTCAACCAGGTCGTCTGCCACGGCATCCCCAGCGAACGGCAGGTGCTGGTGGACGGCGACATCGTCAACGTCGACGTGACGCCGGTGATCGACGGGTACTACGGGGACTCGTCGCGGACGTTCCTCGTCGGCACGCCCGATCCGGAGGCGCGACGGCTCGTCGCCGACACCTACGAGGCGATGCGACGCGGCATCGCCGTCATCAAGCCGGGCGGCCACGTCGGCGACATCGGACACGCGATCCAGACGTTCGCCGAGGCTCGAGGGCACAGCGTCGTTCGCGCGTACGCGGGGCACGGCGTCGGCCGCGTGTTCCACGGACCGCCGACGATCTCGCACTTCGGACGGGCCGGAACGGGCGAGGCGTTCGTCCCCGGCATGACGTTTACGGTCGAGCCGATGATCAACATCGGCGACTGGCGCTGCGTGACGCTCTCCGACCACTGGACCGTGGTGACGGCCGACGGCTCGTTGAGCGCCCAGTTCGAGCACACCGTCACCGTGACCGAGGACGGCGTCGAGGTGCTTACGCTGTCCGAGGGCGCCGTGCTCGACCTGGCCGTCCGCTAGATCGCGGGCGCGGCGGCTCGATCGGCGCCGGGAGGCGGCATGAACGGGGGCGAGGCGACGACGAGCGGCGGCGGCTTGGACGAGCAGCGAAGCGTCCGTGTCGCGAAACTCGATGCGCTGCGCGAGGCGGGCATCGCCCCGTACGCCGATCGCTTCGCGCGCTCGCACGATCTGGCGGGGGCGTATCGCGCGGCCGAAGCGACGGGTGGCGCGTCGGACGACACGGCGCCGCTCCTCTCGACCGCCGGGCGCGTGATGACGGTGCGACCGTTCGGTGCGCTGGTGTTCCTGCACCTCCAGGACGGCTCGGGACGATGCCAGGTCGCGCTCGACGCGCGCGTCGTCGGCGAGGACGCGATCGAACGCTTCGGGCGATTCGTGGATCTCGGCGACCACGTCGGCGTGACCGGACGGCCGGGGCGGACCCGGCGTGGCGAGCCGACGCTGTTCGCGACGTCGTGGACCTTCCTTTCGAAGGCGCTGCGCCCGCTGCCGGAGAAGTGGAAGGGCCTCGGCGATCCGGAAACCCGGCAGCGACAGCGCTACCTCGATCTCGTCTCGAACGCCGCGACGCGCGATCGCTTCCGGCTGCGCACGAGGTTCGTGCGCACGCTGCGGGCGATCCTCGACGAGCACGGCTTCGAGGAGGTGGACACGCCGGTCCTCCAGACCAAGGCGTCGGGTGCGCTGGCGCGGCCGTTCCACAGCCGGCACAACGCGCTGGACCTGCCGGTCGTGCTTCGGATCGCCCCCGAGACCTGGTTGAAGCAGTGTGTCGCGGGCGGGTTGGATCGCGTGTACGAGGTGGCACGGTGCTTCCGCAACGAGGGCATGGATCCCTCCCACCTGCAAGAGTTCACGATGGTCGAGTGGTACGCGGCGTACTGGGACTATCGCGACAACATGGCGTTCACCGAGTCGCTCCTGCTCCGACTTCTCGATGAGGTGATCGGCTCGCGCCGCGTCGTCCACGGCGGTCGGACGATCGACTTTTCGCCGCCGTGGCCGGTGCGCCCCATGCGCGACCTGATCCGCGACGACTGCGGGATCGACGTGGAGGCCCACCCGACGGTCGAGGGGTTGCGCGAGGCGGTTCGCGGCGCGCGGATCCGCCTCGAGCGCGAGGACTGGGCGGTCGTCGGGCGCGGCTCGCTGATCGACCTCCTCTACAAGAAGGTCAGCCGCCCGAAACTCGTCGACCCGGTATTCGTCACGGAGCATCCGATCGACCTGTCGCCCCTGGCGCGCCGCAACGACGCCGTCGCGTCGCGAACGGACCGCTACCAACTCGTCGTCAACGGGTGGGAGATCGTCAACGCCTACAGCGAACTCGTGGACCCGCTCGATCAGCGGGCGAGGTTCGAAGCGCAGGCGGAGGCACGGGCCGGCGGCGACGACGAAGCGCTCGACCTCGACGAGGACTACCTCCGGTGCATGGAACACGGCATGCCGCCGATGAGCGGCTGGGGGATGGGCCTCGAACGCGTGCTCGCGCTGCTGACCGATCAGGACAATCTGCGCGACGTCGTGCTGTTCCCGTTGATGCGGCCTCTCGAGGGGAGCGGCGAGGGGAAACGCGAGGGGGCGGAGGCACCGGCCGACGGATCCTGAATCGTTCGCACCGGTTCGGGCCCGGTACGGCGCGCGCGATGCCGATGGCGATCCACTCCGCTGGGTGCATGCCTTCCCCTCCCGCCCACCGCCCGTCCGGGTCGACACGGGTGGGCTATGCTGTCGCACAGGGAGTCCGGAGCCCCGCCGTTGCGTTCGTCGTCGCGTCCCGCGCTCCTCCTCTTCGTCGCCCTCGCGACGCCGGTCCTCCTTCTCGCGTGCGGCGGAGGGGGCGGCGGGGGGCCGGTCGAACCCGCAGATCCGTACGGCCTCACGCAGCGCGTTCCGCTGGCGGCGTTGGGCTTCCCCGACGGACCGCCGGACTCCGGGCCGGTCGATCTCGTACGGGCCTTCCCCAACCTCTCGTTCTCACGTCCGGTCCACGTCGGGTCGGTCGATGCGCCGGACGAGTCGTCCTGGATGATCGTGGTGGAGCAGGACGGGCGCGTGCTTGCGTTCCGCAACGACGACGAGACGTCCACGGTGCACGTGGTGATCGACTTGCGCGCGACGCAGGGCGGGCCGGTCAGTCGAGCAAGCAACGAGGAGGGGCTGCTCGGAATCGCGTTCGATCCGTCCTTCGGCGATTCGTCGAGTCCGCACGCGGGGGAGTTCTACCTGCACTACTCGGCCGCTTCGCCGCGCCGCGGCGTCATCGCGCGATTCACGGCCACGTTCGCCGCCCCGGGCGACCCGCCGGTCGCTTCGCCGTCCAGCGAGTCCGTGATCCTCGAGGTCAGCCAGCCCTACTCGAATCACAACGGGGGAACGATTCTGTTCGGCCCGGACGACTACCTCTACGTGGCGTTCGGTGACGGCGGCGCGGGTGACGACCCGCATCGCCACGGCCAGAATCGCGCGACGCCGCTCGGGGCGATGCTCCGGATCGACCCACGTTCGGCCGCGCCCTACCGGGTGCCGGACGACAACCCGTTCGTCGGCATCGCCGGCGTGATGCCGGAGATCTGGGCGTACGGCCTGCGCAACCCCTGGCGTTGGTCGTTCGATCGCGCGACCGGCGATCTCTGGCTCGGCGACGTCGGACAGGGACAACGCGAGGAGGTGAACCTCGTGCGGCGCGGCGCGAACCTCGGCTGGAGGTTGTACGAGGGGACGTTGCGCTATCTCGATCTCGCGACGACGCCCGAGGTGCCCGTGACCCCACCCGTTCGCGACTGGGGGAGGAACCTCGGGACGACGGCCGTCGGAGGCTTCGTCTACCGCGGGGCCGACATGCCCACGCTGCGCGGCACCTACGTGCACGGCGACTACGGGAGCGGACGGATCTGGGCGCTCGTCCATGACGGCGTCGGCATGGCGGCGGTCGCCGAGATCGCCCACCTCTCGAATGTGGTCGCGTTCGGCGAGGACGAGCGTGGCGAACTGCTGGCGGTGTCGTTGTCCGGGACGTTGCACCGGTTCCAGGAGCCCCCCGGTGGCGATCCGCCGCCTCCCTACCCCGCCACGCTGTCGGCGACCGGGCTGTTCGTGGATCTCGAAGCCCTCGCTCCCGCCGCGGGACTGACGCCGTACGACGTGAACAGTCCGCTCTGGAGCGATGGCGCCACGAAGCGGCGCTGGATCGGGCTCCCGGGGGTGTCGAGGATTGCGTTCGACGCGACCGAGGCTTGGACGTTCCCGCAGGGCACGGTGCTCGTGAAGCACTTCGAGATCGAACTCGTACCGGGCGTCGCGGCGTCCACGAAACGCCTGGAAACGCGGGTGTTGCGCAGGGGCCCGCAGGGCTGGGAGGCGACGACGTATCGCTGGCGCGCCGACGAGAGCGACGCGGACCTGATCGACGACCGCGAGACGGAGACGTTCACGGTGCTCGACCCGCTCGCGCCCGGCGGTTCGCGGGAGCAGACGTGGACCTATCCGTCGCGCGTCGATTGCTTCCAGTGCCACACGGAGTCCGCCGGCATCGTGCTCGGCGTGCGCACGGGTCAGTTGAACCGGCGGTTCGTCTATCCGGACGCGGAGGACAACCAACTCCGGGCGTGGAACCACATTCACCTGTTTACGACGGATCTCGGCCCCGCCACGGCCTTCGAGGCATGGGCGGACCCCGCCGACGACACCGCGGATGGCGAGGCACGTGCGCGGGCCTACCTCGCCGCGAACTGCGCGATGTGCCATCGGCCGGGCGGCCCCGCGCCGGGCAACATCGACCTGCGACACGGAACGCCGACGGACGCCATGGGCGTCGTGGACGTCCGGCCGCTCCAGGGGGACCTGGAAATCGGCGATCCATGGCTCGTGCGGCCCGGTGATTCGGCCTCGAGCATCCTGGTCGAACGGATGCGCCGCCTCGACGCGACGCGCATGCCGCGCCTCGGCTCGTCGGTCGTCGACGGGGTCGGCACGGACGTCGTCGCCGCGTGGATCGACGGCCTCTAGGAGTCTTCCTTCGGATCGACGTCCCCGCCGATCAGGCGGGCCGCCGTCGCGTGCCGCGCTCGGAAAAGGACTACGACGCGGGCGGCGCCGCCTCCAGGGCGGCGAGTCGGCGCTCGAGGGCCCGAAGCTGCTTGATCAGGTCCGGGAGTCGCTGGGTCGCGAGGTGCACCGCCGCCGCCGTTCGGAACTCGATCGCCGGCGTCCCCCCGTACTCCTTGCCGCCCTCGAGATCGGCGATCACCCCGGCTCCGCCGGCGACGCGCGCGGCGTCGCCGATCGCGAGGTGACCGGCCACGCCCACCTGGCCCCCCAGCACGACGTGATGACCGAGCGTCGTGCTGCCGGCGAGCCCGACCTGACCGCAGACGAGGCAGTGCGGTCCGATCACGCAGTTGTGGCCGATCTGCGCGAGATTGTCGATCTTCGTGCCATCGGCGACCACCGTGTCGTCGAGCGCGCCGCGATCCACGCAGGTGTTCGCGCCGAGCTCGACGTCATCACCGAGACGCGCCGTGCCGATCTGCGGCACGAACAGCCATGAACCCTCCGGCGTGATCTCGTAGCCGAAGCCGTCCGCACCGACGACGGCTCCGGGCTGCAGGACACAGCGTTCGCCGAGGATCACCCCCTCGCGCAACACGGCCTGCGCGTGCAGCACCGAGCCCGCGCCCACGACGGCGTCTTCGTAGATCGTCACGTGCGGATGGAGGACCGTGCGATCGCCGATGCGCGCACGGGGACCGATCACGACGTACGCGCCCACGTGGACGTCCGTGCCGAGCCGTGCGGTCGGATCGACGACGGCGGTCGGGTGGACCTCGGCGGCGGGCCGCTTCGGCGGATGGAACCACGCGACCGTCCGCGCGAACGCGACGCGCGGATGGGTGATGCGCAGGAGCGTCGCATCGGTCGCGGGGTCCACGTCGAGGGGGACGATCACCGTGCCCGCGCGCGACGCCGACAGGTCCTTGACGCGCTTGGCGTCGGCGAGGAAGGAGACGTCGCTCGGGCCGGCACTCCCGAGGGGAGCGACGCCGTCGATCGGGCGTCCGCCGTCGCCTTCGACCGTGGCGCCGAGGCGTTCGGCGAGGTCCCGCGCCGTGATCGTGGCCTCTCCCTCTCGCCCCGCCATGGTCGCCGCCTCCGCACCGGCCCACGCCGGCGGCGCCATGCTACGGGATGCGCGGCAAGGGGCCGCGCGCGCACGCGCCCGCTACCCTGCTCGGGTGAGCGAGGCGAAGCCCCCTCCCGATCCGGCGGACGTGTCCCATGCGCACCGCCTCGTGCGGACCGCCGTCGGGCTCTACGCCCTCGTGTCGCTGTTCGCGATCGGACTCGCCTTGTTCAGCGGGCATATCGGCGAGCTGTTCGGCGATCGCCTGGTGCCGGGCATCGCGCCGATCGTCGGCGCCATCACGGTCGGTCTCGCGCTGGTCGGACTTTCGCACGTCGCGCGCAGGGCCTGGGCGGGGATGGATCGCGCGGCCGCGTCGTTCGCGGAGATGCTCGGCCCGCTGACGATCCGACAGGCGCTCGCCCTCGCCGCCGTGTCGTCGGTCGGCGAAGAGATCCTGTTCCGCGGCGTGATCTGGGCTCTCGTCGATCATCCCCTCTGGACCACGACGTGTCTGTTCGCGCTCGTCCACGTGCTGCCGCGTCGCGAACTGTGGATCTATCCGCTCTTCGCGCTGCTTGCCGGCCTGTTGCTCGGTCTCCTGCGCGACGGCTCGGCGAGCGTCGTTTCGCCGATCCTCGCGCACTTCGTCGTGAACGCCGTCAACCTCTCGTGGCTCGGCCGCCACCACGCGCGCCTCGTCACCGCGCGCCGCGCGGACGCCCTGCATGCCGGCGCGTGAGGTTCGCGCCGGATGGCGCGACCACCTGGCGGTCGCCGGAGTCCTCGGGCTGACGCTGCTCAACCTGGTGCCTGCCCTCTCGTTCCTCGCGTTCGGATGGGTCCTCGGCCCGGCCCTCCGAGCCCGCCGCCGGCGCACGCTCGCGGCTCCGCCGCCCGCGCCGATCGATCCGCCGGTGCCCGATCCGGAGCGATTCGCGGGACGGCGGATCGAGATCTTCGCCGGCGAGGCGTCGGGCGACCGCCTCGCCGCGCCGGTCGTCGCGGCCCTCCGCCGCGTCGCCCCCGGCCTCGAGATCGACGCATCGGCCGGACCCGCCGTCGAGGCCGCCGGGGCCACGCTGCGACGCGATCTGACACAGCACGCCGTGATGGGGGTGACCGCGGTGATCGCGTCGATCGGCACGTGGTGGTCGCTGCTCGCCACGACCTTCGCGCGATGGCGCAGGACACCGCCCGACATCCTTCTGACCGTGGACTTCCCGGGTCTGAACGTTCGTCTCGCGCGGTTCGCGCGCAGGCGCGGGGTGACCACCGTCCATCTGGTGGCACCCCAGATCTGGGCCCACAGCCCGTGGCGAATCGGACGCTGGCGGCGCGCGGTCGATCGCATCCTGGCGACCTTCCCGTTCGAGGGTCCCCTGCTCTCGCGCTCCGGCTTGCCGGTGAGCCACGTCGGGCATCCCTTGTTCGAGCACCCCGTGCGCCCACCACGAACCGCGTCCGTGATGCCGGCGGGGCCCGCCGCCGTGGAGATCTGGCCCGGTTCGCGGCGGCAGGAGATCGGTGCGACCGCTCCGCTGCTCGCGACGCTCGCCCGACGGCTTTCGACCATCCGCCCGAACCTCTCGTTCGTGCCGCGCCTCGCCGATCCGTCGGATCGCGATGCGCTCGATGCGGGATGGAGCACGATCGATGGCGCGCCGCCGCTCGCGTCGGAGGGAACCGACCTCCCGGTGTTCGGCGCGCTCGCGTGCAGCGGCACGGCGACCGCCGAACTCGCCGTCGATCTCGTTCCCCACGCGGGACTCTATCGTCTCGGACGCATCCGCCGGCTCGTGGCCCATCTCGGCATCACCGCGCCCTGGTTCCTGTTGCCGAATCTCGTCGCGGGGCGACGCATCGTGCCCGAGCGATTCGTCGCGAACCCCGCCGAGGCCGAGCGCGCCGCAGAGGACCTCCTGGCCCCGCTCGTGCGCGAGGACGCATGGCTTCGGGCGCGCGCCGATCTCGCGGTCGTCCGCGACCGGCTCGTCACGGCGAACGTCGGCGATCGCACGGCGCGCGCGATCCTCGCCGAGGCGGCGGTCCGACTTCGCGTGCGCTGACCTCGCACGGCGTCAGACGCGAAGCAGGCGACCGGTCGAGGTGTCGGCGCGCGCGAGGTCGCGCGGGGCTCCCGCGAACACGACACGTCCCCCGGCATCGCCGGGCCCCGGTCCGAGCTCGACGACGTGCGCCGCGGCGGCGATCGCCTCGACGTGATGCTCCACCGCGACGACCGTGTGCCCCGCCGCGGCGAGCCGCGTGAAGGCACCGAGCAGCACGCCCACGTCGCGGGGATGCAGTCCGAGGCAGGGTTCGTCGAGGACGAAGAGCGTCGGCGTGAGGGCCGCGCGCCCGAGCGCCGCCGCGAGGCGCAGCCGCAGCGCCTCGCCCGAACTCAACGCGGTCGTGAACTCACCGAGCCGCACGTAGCCCAGCCCGACCTCGTTCGCCGCATGGAGCGGCGCGCCGACGGCCGGAACGTCCCGGAACGCCGCCGCGATCTCGGCGAGCGGACGTTCGAGCAGGTCCGCGAACGAGAACCCCCGCCATCGCGCGGCCTCGGCATCGGGGCGCATCCGCCGGCCGCCGCAGACATCGCACGTCACGCGCACCGCGGGCGCGTCGGGCAGCGCCAACGTTCGCGATCCCGTGCCGCGGCAGGTCTCGCAACGCCCTCCCGGGGCATGGGTACCGAACCACGCCGCGCCCCACCCGCGAGCGCGGGCCTCGAGCGTGCGGGCGAAGAGCGAACGCAGAGGCGACGACACCCCGAGCAGCGTCGCCGCGGTGGCCCGCGGGTGTCGGTCGCGTCGGCCGGCACCCACGACGACCCGCGAGAGGTGCTGTGCGCCGTCGAGGGCATCGAGGGGAAGGCCGGAGAGGGACTCGCCGGCGAGGGCGCGTGCGACGGCGGGAGCGAGCACGTCGAGCACGAGGGTGCTCTTGCCCGCACCGCTCAACCCCGCCACGACCGTGACGTGTCCGAGGGGGAACTCGACATCGACCCCGCGAAGCGTGCGTGCCCGTGCGCCCCGCAGACGTAGGCGCGGCGCCGCCGGCGACGGCGGGCCGGCGAGGGGCAGATCGCGCCGCGGGGCCGGCAGCAGCGCACGCGCGGCGTCGTCGCCGCCGGGATCCTCGACCGGACCCTCCAGCAGAACGCGTCCGCCAAGCGCCCCCGCGCCGGGTCCGATGACGAGCACGCGATCGGCCGCCCCGACCAGGACGTCGTCGTGATCGACCGTCAGGAGGGTGTTCCCGTCCGCGACGACCGCACGCAGGCGGCGCGCGAGCAAGGCGCGTTCGTCGGGATGAAGTCCGGCCGTCGGCTCGTCGAGAGCCAGGAGCAGGCCGCTCATGCGCGCCGCACAGGTCGAGGCCAGTTCGGCCCGACGCGCCTCCCCTCCCGACAACGTGTCGGCGGCTCGTCCGAGGGCGAGGTAACCCAGGCCGACGTCGGCGAGGAAGGCGAGTCGTGCGACGAGGTCCTCGCGCACGGGTTCGAGCAACGCGCCGAGAGCGCCCGAAAGGGACGCCGTCTCGATCCACGGTCGCAGCGCGTCGAGGGGGCGCGCTTCGATCTCGCCGAGCGTCAGGCCGTGCCAGCGCATCGCGCGGGCGAGCGGTGCGCGCCGCGTTCCTTCGCAGGCCTCGCATCGGCGCGGTTCCGCCTCCCGCGAACCGATGCGTCCGCGTCCGGCGCAGACGGGACACGCACCGTCCGGATGCTCCGCCGACAGAGCCAGCGGTCCCGGCGCGGTGTAGGAACGGTCGCAGGCCTCGCAGCGAGGGTGCGCGGCGAACGACCGCGGCGCCGTCACCGCCTCGTCGAGGACCACGACCGCGACTCGGCCCGCGCCGAGTGCGACGGCGGTGTCGACGCTCGCCGCGAATCGCTCCCGTGCCGTCGCATCGACGACGAGTCGATCGACGACGATGTCGATCGACTCGCTCGCGCCGACCTCGGCGATGTCGTCGATTCGTTCGACGCGACCGTCGGCGCGACGGACGCGCACGTACCCCGCCGCGCGCGCCGCCTCGATGGCGGCCTCGCCCCGCCCCTGGGACGGTGCGAGCAGGAGGAGCCGCGTTCCGGCCGGATGGGCGAGCAGCGCATCGACGATCGCGGCGGGGGAGGCGACCTCGAGAGCACGATCGCAGCTCGGACAGTGCACCGTGCCGAGTCGCGCGACGAGCGTCTCCAGCCCGCGCGTGATGTCGGTCATCGTGCCAAGCGTCGCGCGAGGACCGGGACGGACCCGCTCGAAACCGGTCGCGACGGCCGGAGGAAGCCCTTCGATCGCGTCCACCGGCGGTCGCGGGGCGAGATCGAGGCCGGGCACCGCGCGACGCATCGTCGCCAGGTACCGTCGTCGGCTCTCCGCGACGAGGGTGTCGAAGACCAGCGACGACTTGCCCGAACCGCTGACGCCGACCACCGCGGTCCACGCGCCCCGCGCGAGATCCACATCGACATCGGCGAGATTGTGCGTGCGGGCACCGCGCACACGGATCCAAGCGGTCGGCCCGTCGTCCACCGGCGCATCCTACGTCGTCGATCCGGTCCGCCCCCGCGCGGAAGCGGGGTTCGGCGGCGCGGCCGAGGATCATCTCCGAATGGACGCGAGCGACTCGCCGAACCCGCCCGGACGCCCGGCCGGCCGGATCCCGGCCTTCCTCGGTCTGGCGGCCGCGTTGGGACTCGCCGCCGCGATCCATCTGCCCTGGTGGCGGTTCGCGGAAGGGGCGCTCGAGCGACTGCGTCGCGACGCAGAGACGGAGTTGGCCGAGCGTCCCGCACCGACCTCCTCGGAGCGCGAGGTCATGGACCTGTTCGGAGCGATCGCGAGGGCCGGACATCTGAAGGGAAGCGACATCGCGACCTGGGCGGCGCAGCGCGCCGAGGACGAGGCGGTGCGTTCGACGGACGAGACGCTCCGCGATCGCTACGCGACGATCGCGCGCGTCATTCGAGGACTCGCGCTCGCGGCGGGATTCCTCGCGTTGCTCTTCTTCGTCGGAATCTTCCGGGGCGCGGGCCCGCTCGCGCTCGGGCTCTCGATACCCGCGGGGGCGATCGCGCTGGGGTTCGGGGCCCTGGTGTCGATGCTCGCCGACGAAGCGAAGGAGATCGAACGGACGGGGCTGGGCGGCACGATGCTGTGGGCCGCCGGTCTGGTCCTCGTGCTCGTCGGCACCCTCGGCGTGTCGCGGGGCACGTGGTGGCGAGCCCTTTTGGTCGCTTTCGCGGCGACGGTCGGCGTGGCCGCCCTCGTCGCACGCGGCCTGCACCTCGGGTTCCCGTTCGACCGATGAACGCACCCGCCGTTGCGACCTCATC
>CAZPGF010000076.1:0-13366 GCA_964586025.1 uncultured Planctomycetales bacterium | reverse complement strand
AAACCTCCGCGAGCGGGACCCCGGGAGTCTATCGCAAGCGCTCGACGCGCACGCAACCATCGAGCCCGGCCGCACCGAGGGACCTCAAAAGGACGGAGGCCCCGACCGGCCAGGGTCGGGTCCCGCCGCCGCGGACCGGCAGGCGCCCGCGACGTGCCGCGGCGTCGAGAAGGGCGAGGGCCAGGCCCTCCCGGGCCAGGGCGACGTCGCCGGGGAGGAGCGGCGTCTCCTCGGTCGCGTTCGATCCGAGCACCCAGGTCGCGTGGGCGGGGGCGGGATCCCCGACGTCCCTTCCGATGTCGATCCGGGTGATGCGGGTCGCGGCCGCGGACCCGCCCTCCGGCCCCAGGACGAGCACCGCGGCGCCGTCGCCGGCGGGCGTTTCGGGGTCGAGACCGCCGATCCCCAGGGAGCGTTCGTGTCGCGCGATCGGCGGGGTCATCCGCGCGCCGAACGCGACGACCGAGAGATCGAGGCGGCCCGCGGCGACCGCGCGGGCCGCGAGATCGAGCAACGCGACCCCCGTGGCCGCGTTCCCGGCGGTGCTCGTGTTCGCGCCGCGCAGGTCGAACCACGAGGCCAGGAACGAGAAGGCGTTGTTCTTCAGGTCTTCGAGCAGGAAGTAGGGACGCACCAAGCGCAGCGACGCCCGATTGATCGATTCGTCGCTCGGATCGTCCGTGTTCTCCGCTTCGCGGGCCGCGCGCAGCGCCGCCGCGAAGTCGTGGCAGTCCCAATCGCCCGCGTCCATCTGCGCGAGCCACAGTCCGCGTCGGTGCGCGCGCTCCGCATCGGGTGTGAGCCCCGCTCGCGACGCGGCGGACTGCATGGCATCGGCGAGAAGGCGTCCGCTGCCGGAGAGGAACTTCACCTGGGCGTCGAGTTCGGGAGGGAGGGGAGCATGGACGTCGCGCGCGTCCACGACCGCGCCGCGATCCCGCCGCGCATCGATCCGGGTCGGCCCAACGATCGCGGCCGCGGCTTCGGCGGCGTGCTCCAAGGCGTCGAGCGTCGCCTCGGCATCGCCGAACGCGGTGATCGCCGCCGCGCCGAGGACGTCGACGGGATTCGTCACGACGTTCCTCCCGGCGAGGCCGTCATCGCGCGTCGGCGCGCCAGGAGGGCGGCGCGATCGAAGCGCTCGTCGAGCGACTCGCGGCGACCCTCGAACTCGATCCGCGCACGTTCCTCGTCGCCGACGCGGCACGACGCGGTCCACGCGATGCGGCCCTCCGGTGCGGTCCGCCGTTCAAGCTCGATCTCGACGACCTCGCCCGGCACCGTGATCCGCATCCACCGGGCGGTCGTCACGCGATCGAGCAGAAAACCGGACGCGGCATCGGACGCGCCGACCTCGTGCCACCAAGCCAGTTGCGCGGCGGCCTCCAGCAGAAGGTTCCCGGGCATCACGGCCTGCTCGGGGAAGTGGTGCTCGAAGACGTCCTCGCTGACCGCGACGGCCTTGGTGCCGCGGGCGCGATCCGGTCCCGTCGCCGCATCGAACCGATCGATCAGCAGGAACCTCATCGCACGGCCTCCGACGCGAAGACGACCGACGCGAGAGCGTAGTCGCCGTCGTGGGAGAGGGAGACGATCGGCGGGCCGAGTCCTCGCGCCGCCGCGCGACGCGCGAGCGAGCCCGAGAGCACGAGGCGCGGTGGTCCCTCGTCACGTCGGACTTCGACCTCACCGAATCGGCGGTCGATGCCGACGCCGCCGAGTCCCACCCCGAGGGCCTTGAACGTCGCTTCCTTCGCCGCGAAGCGCGCCGCGAGGTGCGGCAACGGATCGAAGCGATCGGCGACCTCGGCGCGCTCGGCGGCGGTGAAGATCCGCGCCGTGCGTTCGGGACGGTCCTCGAACACCGCACGAAAGCGCGGCACGTGGACGAGATCCACTCCATGGGCGATCGACGGTGCGCTCATGCGATCGACAGGCCCCCGTCCACGACGAACGACTGCCCGGTGACGTACGTGGCGTCCGGCGAGAGGAGGAACCGCACGACGCCGGCGACGTCGTCCGGCGTGCCGTATCGGCTCATCGGAATCCGCGCCAGGATCTCGTCGCCGGCCTTGCGCTGCAGCGCCGCGGTCATGTCGGTGTCGATGAACCCGGGCAGCACCGCGTTGACCGTGATGCCGTGTCGCGCGACCTCCAGGGCCGCGGCGCGGGTCAGCGCGAGCAGGCCGGCCTTGGCCGCCGCGTAGTTCGGCTGGCCCACGCCGCCGCGGATCGCCTGGATGCTGGCGATGTGGACGACGCGCCCGCGTCGGGCGCGAAGCATCCCGCGAAGCACGCGTTGGAGGATCTGGAACGGCGCGGCGAGGTTCACGTCCAGCACGCGCTGCCAGTCCTTCGAGCGCATCGTCATGACGAGGCCGTCCTTGGTCAGCCCGGCGTTTCCGACGTAGGCGTCGAGGGGACCCAACGCGTCGAGGCGAGCGAGGAGCCCATCGACGGACGCGGCGTCCGAAAGGTCGGCCTGGACGACATCGGCGGAGCCGCCCGCCTCGACGACGTCGCGCGCCACCGCGGCGGCGGCATCGGCCCGGCCCGCGTAGTGAACGATGACGTGGGCGCCGTCCGCGCCGAGTCGCCGCGCGATCGCCGCGCCGATCCCGCGCGAGGCTCCGGTGACGAGGACGCGACGACGTTCCGAATCGGCAGCCGGGGCGCTCATGGCGGCGATCCTCCCTCGCCTTCGTCGAACCGCGCCACGACGACGCATGCGTTCTGCCCGCCGAACGCGAAGGCGTCGTTCAGCGCGGCGCGAACACGGCAGGAGCGTCCGGACCCCGGCACGTGGTCCAGGTCGCAGAGCCGATCCGGATCCGTCAGGTTCGCGGTGGGGGGGATCGCCTGCCGCTCCAGCGCGGTCACGCAGTTCACGAACGCCACGCCGGCGGCGCCGGAGAGCAGGTGGCCGAGCGCACCCTTCGCCGAACTCACCGCGAGTCGCGCGGCATCCGCGCCGAACGCCGCACGGATCGCGGCGACCTCCGCCGGATCGTTGCGTTTCGTGCCCGTGCCGTGCGCGTTGACGAAGTCGATGTCGGCCGCTTCGATCCGTCCGTCGGCGAACGCGGCGCGCATCGCCTTCGCCGCGCCGAGCCCCCCCGGTTCCGGTGCGGTGATGCGCCACGCGTCGAGGGTCGTGCCGTACCCGCGGACCTCGGCGAGGATCGTCGCATTCCGCGCACGAGCGTGTTCGAGCGACTCGAGCACCGCGCAACCCGCGCCCTCGCCCATCACGAGCCCGCTGCGGCGACGGTCGAATGGCCGACACGCGAGCGACGGCGCGCTCGGATCGACGTGGGCCGACGCGCCGAGCAGCACGAAGAACACCAGGCCCTCGGCGTTGACCATGCTGTCGCTGCCGCCGGCGACCGCCGCATCGACCTCGCCACGGCGGACCATCCGGAAGGCCACGCCGAGGGCCTGGTTCGCCGCGGCGCAGGCGGTGGTCAGCGCGTGAACGGGACCGCGAAAGCCGCCGCGCCTCGCCACGAGAGACGCGGGCGCCTCGGCGCGGCGCGGCAGACCGAGCGAATCGGGCCGCCCGGCGACGAGTCTGCTCGACCAGGCCGCCTCGTCGAACCGGTCGTCGCAGAGCGAACGGACGAGTCGTTCCGGATCGAACGCCCCGGGACCGCTCCCGAGCACGATGGCCGTGTGGGGGGCCTTGGTCGCGTCGAGGCGGGCGGCCCGCAGGGCCCTCTCCGCCGCCCCGACGCCGGCCAGCGTGCGAACGTCGCGTTCGCCGTCGCCGCCGATCTCATCGATCAATCGGTCGAGCAGGGCGGGCGGGAGTTCGCCGAGGGCCTGGGTCGGCGGCGCGTGATCGGCGAACTCCGGCCGACTCGGTGCGCCGACCGCGACGTCGCCCCGCAACAGGCGATCGAACACGACGTCGGGATCGTCGCCGAAGGGCGTGACGAGCCCGAGGCCGGTGACGACGACGCGGCGTCCCTCGGCTCCGACCGACGCACCACCCGTCACGCCACGCCGCCGAACGCGCGAAATCGCGCCCGCATCGTTTCCGGATCGACGCCGCCGACGTGGCCGTAGAGCACGCGTCCGGCGCGAGCGACGACGTCACCCTCGGCGCGCGCCTCCACCCGACCGAGGCTTCCGTTCGGGTTCGTGCCGAGCAGTTCGCCGACGATCTCGAGACGCGTTCCCGGCAGGAGATCAGGGAGGAGCACGACGTCATCGACGCCCGCCATGACGACCGAGATCGAGAAGTCGTGGCGCGCGATCGCAACCCACGCGAGCAGTTGCACCATCGCTTCCAGAATCAGGGAGGACGGGTATCCGATGCGACCCGCCGGGTGGGTGAAGGCGTCCTCGGCGGCGCTCAGGCACTTGACGCCCACGATGCGCCGTCCGGGTTCGAATCCGACGATTCGATCGAACAGGAGAAACCTCATGCGACCTCCGCGAGGAGGGCGCCGCGTCCTCCGTCGGCCGCGGTGAACAGGGCGAGGCGCACGCCGGGGGCGATCGCGTCGTTCGCGACGAGGGACGCGAGCCACGCGATCGGTCCCGCGGGTCCGAGAAAGCCCGTGCTCTTTTCGTGATCGCAACGAGGGATGGCGCCCGCGCCGAGCGCCTCGAGGGCGGCGTCGAGCGCGGGGTCCTCGACGGCGACGATCTCCACCAACTCGTCCGGCGCGACCCCCGCCCGCGACACGGCGCGCACGACGAGCTCGTGCCACGCCTCGTCGGCGCGGCCGGACGCGTTGCCGGTCGTTCCGCCGAGGAGGCGACGGCGACGGGGCCGATCCGACGCCCCATCCGGGAGGAGACGGATCGCCGCCGCGCCGGTTCCGAGGCGGCGCGACGACGGGAGGCCCTCCACGAACGCGCGCCCGCGGGCGAACGCACCGCTGCGCGGTGCCGACCCCGCCACCAGGGCGCCGTCGGCCCGCCCCTCCGCGATGCACCACCCTCCCTCCAGCACGGCGCGGACCCCGGCGTCGGCATCGCTGGCGAAGACCGCGTTCTCGCCGCGAATCGTGCGGTCGATCGCGATCTGCCCGACCGCGACGTTGGCGAGTTGGGCGAGGGGCCAGAGCGGGTGCAGCAGGCGATAGCCGCCGGCGAAGAACCGCCCGGGGTCGAAACGCCCGTCCGGCGTGCGGGATGCGCAGAGCGCCGGCAGGATCTCGTGGGGCTCGGGATCGATCACGTCCGTCGCGACGAAGAGGGCGAGGCGATCCGGATCCCTCGACGCCGGATCGTCCGTGTCGGCGAGCGCGACCGCCTCGGCCAGGAGGCGGCCGTGCGGTCCGAGCACGCGCAGCGCGGGATCGTCCTCGGCGTCCGGCACGTCGTCGCTTGCGCCGGGAACGTGGGCGCCGCGGTCGATGAGGGCGAGGGCGCGACTCACGGCGCCTTCCCGAAGCAGATGCACGCGTTCTGTCCGCCGAACCCGAAACTGTTCGAGATCGCCACCTCGTGCGGGTGGGCGCGCGCCTCGTGCGGGACATAGTCGAGACGGCAACGGCGATCGGGTTCGTCGAGGTTGCGGGTCGGCAGGACGACGCCTCGCCGGATGCCCTCCAACGTCAGGATGCCCTCGATCACGCCGGCGGCGCCGATGGTGTGGCCGAGCATCGACTTGTTCGAGGAGACGGGAATCGTTCGGGCGACCTCGCCGAACGCGGTCTCGATCGCCAACGACTCGATCGGGTCGTTCAGCGGCGTGCTCGTGCCGTGCGCGTTGACGTAGCCCACCGACTCCGGCGAGACGTTCGCGTCCGCGAGCGCACCGCGGATCGCGGCCACCGCGCCCCGACCCTCCGGATGGGGATCGGTGATCCGGAAGGCGTCAGCCGAGTCGCCGTAGCCGAGCACCTCACCGAGCAGGGGTCGGCCCCGCGAGAGGGCGACGTCGAGGCGCTCGAGGACCATGAGTCCGGCCCCTTCGGCGATCACGAACCCGTTGCGCTTGCGATCGAAGGGACGCGAGGCCGTCTCCGGCGAGCCGTACCGACGCGTCAGCGCGCCCAGCAACGCGAACCCCACGACGTAGGTGTAGAAGAGCAGGGGTTCGGCGCCCGCCGCGAGCACGACGTCGGCGCGGCCGTCACGGATGATCCGCAGGCCTTCGCCGATCGCCTGGGAACTCGCCGCGCAGGCGGAGACGATCGGCAGCACCGGACCCCGCGCGTCCACCGCGCTCGCCAGGAGCAGGGGCACGGTGTCCGGGGAACGACGCGCGATCTGCGTTCGGTCGTAGTCCACGACCCCGGCGAGGGAATCGAGGTCGACCGTGCCGTCCGGCCGGACGTGGCGCGTCGCACGGAGCAGGTCGCGCCTCGTCGGCGTCGCGCCGTGCCCGCCGAGGACGACGGCGATCCGTCGCCGGTCGGCGATCCCGGCGACCGCCTCCCGCACCTTCGCCTCGCGCGCGGACGTGCGCAGGAGCCTCCAGGCGGATCCCCCCAGTTCGTCCTCGGCTTCGGGCGGATCGAGCGCGTCGAGATCGGCCTCGCCGCCGATGTCGCACGGCAAGCCGGTCGGGTCGAAGCGGGAGAGACGGCGAATGCCGCTCTCGCCTCGCGCCGCCGCGTCGAACGTGGTGGCGACGTTCGGACCGAGCGCGCTCACGAGCCCCATCCCGGTGACGACGACGCGCTGCTCGGGCGGGCGAGCGTTCACGAGACGGGGAACAGCCCCTTCTCGGCCTGCAGGGCGTGGATCCACCGCTTCGTCAGGGCGTCGCCGTCGGGGTAGACGGCCGGCGCACGGCACGAACCGCAGACGACCTTGCATCCGTCGTCGCTGCGCCATGCATCGCGCGCGGAGCACTTCGTGCAGGTCTCCGGCAGATGCGAGAGGATGCCGGCGACGCTATCGACGAGGACACGCGGCGTCACGAACGAAGGCACCGCGTCCGCCTCGAGCCCGGCCGCAAGCCCGGGCTGGTCGCCGAGGTAGTGGCGCAACAGCGTCGCCGCGGGTTCGGTGACGCGGCCGTCGCGATCGATCGCGACGCCCTCGCCGAGTTCCTCCTCGACGTGGTCGAGCAGCAGTTGCGTCGCGAGCTGCACGCCGAAGGCGCTCTCGAGGCGGAAGTTGATGTCGAGGAAGTCGATCGACGTCGCGCCGAGCGCCTTCACGATGGGGCGGTCGAGGTCGATCGTCGCTGCGTCCTTACGCAACGTCGCGGCGAGCGCCGCCCGCACTTCCTGCTCGATCCGATCGCGCGTGACGGGCGACGTGGGCATGGGCTACTCCGGGGACTTGCGACGACGCGTCGTCGCCCGCGTCGGATGGTCTACCGGCGTTTCCGAGGTCGGCAACCTCTACGCCGTTCGTGTGGGGTCGGCGCCATCGTCGTCCCGCAGATGTCGGTTCGAAAGGCCCCGATCCACGACGAGGGTCTGTCCGTTCACACCCCTGCTCTCCGGCCCGGCCAGGAACGCGACCGCGTCGGCGACCTCCTCCGGCGTGACGAAGAGCGACTCGGGGAGGCGATCGACCGACGGCCAGATCCTGCGGAGCGTCTTGAACGCATCGGTCCGAACCAGGCCGGCGCAGACCGCGTTGCTGCGGATCCGGCGCGAGCGGAACTCCTCGGCCCAGTGCCGGATCATCGCCTCCATCGCCGCCTTCATCGGCCCGAGCGGGTACTGCGGACTCATCGCGCGCGAACCGAGGCTGGAGAGGAACACGATGCTGCCGCCGCGCGCCTCGAGCAACGGAAGGGACTTCTGCACGAGGAACACGTTGCCGAGCACGTTCGTATCGACGAGAAGGCGAAGGTCGCGTTCGAGCAGACGCCACGTCTCCTTGAACGGCGCGCGGGCCGCATTCAGCACGAGCACGTCCAGCCGGCCGAAGGCGGCGGAGATCTCGTCGAGCAGGCGTCCGACCGCCGCCTTGTCGGCGATGTCCGCCGAGAACCGCAGCGCCCGCCGCCCGCGGGACGCGGCCTCGGCGAGCAGGGCGCGGGCGGCCTCGTCGCCGGGCCCCTCGGCCTGCCGACCGTGGACGGCGAGGTCCATGCCGGCGTCGAGGAGGCGGTGGGCGATGGCGAGACCGATCCCGCGCGTGCTTCCGGTCACGAGGGCGACCGGGGCCGCGACGCCGGGATCCGGCGAGGTCGAGGGCATGGGCGCGCAGCATACGATCGGGCGCTCGCGCGTACCATCCGCCGCTTGCCCCGGACGGGGTCGGAGGGTCGCGTCGGCATGGAAATCGAACTGTCCACGCACGGCGTCCGTTCGTGGAAAGCGCTCGACGCCCTGCTTCGACGGATCGAACGCGGCGACGAGCCGAAACCCGACCGCATCGAACTCAAGGGTTCGATGAACCCCGGCGCGCTCGAACTGAGCGCATGGGGAGAGTGGTTGATCCGCCTCCACGCCGGCGTGCTGCGCGGCTTCGACACGCCCCAGCTCGACGTTCGTGGGCGCAAGCGCCGCCTCGCCTTCTGGCAGCAGACCGCTCGCGCGGGTTTCCACGACTTCATCGACGATGCGTGGAACAAGCCCTACGACGCACCGTTCGTGACCGACTACGACTACATCCGCAGCTATCAGCAAGGCGGCATGAAGGGCCTCGACGAGTACGGCGTGTACTCCGCCGTGCTCGGATCCTGGGAGTTCGGCGTCGAGGACTTCGTGCACACGAAGGCGTTCGGCGGGATCCGCACGATCGTCGAACCGCTCGCGGGCACGGCGGAGTTCTGCTACCAGGGACACTTCCGACGTCCCGATCTGACGTACGTCATGTTCGACCTCGACCCCGGTGCGAAACGGCTCGCCGAGGAGCGGCGCTGGCTGGACCGCGCGAAGCGCTCGTTCCTGTTGGGCAACGCGCTCGACGAGGACGTCTGGAAGCGCGTTCGCGAAGCGAGCAAGGGTCGTTCGCTGGCGTACATCGGCAAGCAGAGTCAGAACTTCTTCGACGCACCGGACCTGGTGAAGATTCTCGACTGGGGGACCCGTTACGTCGATCACCTGATCCTCGAGGCGAGCGAACCGTACATCGTCGACGACGAACCGAGCTGCGACGAGATGACCCGCCCCGAGATGAAGGCGGTCGGTCTCCACGTCGCCCTGGAGGATCTCGACGACGTCACGCCGAATCCGCTGACGAATCACATGAGTTTCGACCTCGTCGCGTGGAACGACGACGAGCGTCGCTCGTTGTTCCAGTACCACGATTGGATCGGCTGGCAGGCGGCGGCCCTGACGGGGCTGGGAAGGCTCCTCGGGCTGTCGATGCGCTACTTCCACTCGGCCGAGTGCGAGTGGCTGCCGCTCGACGAGAAGGTCGACACGAGCGACGTCCGCGAGAACAACTCGTTCATCGTGTTCTCCCGTCGCTGACGCGGCGCCGCCCGCGACGACGGGATGGAGCCGGACGCCGAGGTCGTGCCGCCCCGCCGAACGCCCCGCGCGGCCGGGTTCGCGGGCGGGAAGCCGGCGATCGCGGCGAAGCGCCGCGCCGTCCGGTCGCTACAGCGAGCCCGCCCGGCCGGTCGATAGGGCGGTCCCGGAGCCGTCCGCCATGTCGATCCATGCCCGTCGAGAACCGCGCCACGCCTTCCATGTGCCGGCACGGCTGGTCGGCGCGGACGGCCGATCGGCCGTCGGTTCGACCCAGGATCTGAGTCGTCGGGGGTTGCGCCTGCGGCTGAAGCTCGATGCGGTCTGCCCGGAGACTCCGCGTTTTGCGGAGGTCCTTGCGGCGATCCGGGACGCGTTCGGCAAGCGTGCGAGCGTGGTGATGTCGGGCCATGCGCTGGGCGCGGGCCGCCTGCTCTCGAAGGAGGCGATCGTCGTTCGCCTGGTCACCGCGGCGGACGGTCCGGATGCGCTCGACGTCGGCCTCCTGTTTCTCGACCCGCTCTCCGAGGAGGAGGCGGCGATCCTGGGCGCGCCGTCCACCGTCGTCGTGCCCGGCGACGACGCACCGGATCGTGAAGAGACCGACTGGGACGAGGTCGCGCGGCTCTCCCTGATCCCCCGCAAGGTCCCGCGGATCGTCGCGCGCGGGGTCTCGCCCGGCGCGCCGAGCGCCGGTCGAAAGTTGATCGCGAGGCCGAAGCAACGGCATCCCGCGGTCGTGCAGTCCCTGCGTGCCGGCGGGACGAGCGTGTCCGGACACACCGAGGTGCTGACGGCCGAGGCCGTACTCGTCCGCCTCAAGGGGGCGGCGCTGGACGAAGACTTCGAAGTCCGTCCGCTGGCGGCCGTCGCCGCGTCGTTCTCCGAACTCTACGGCGAGCGCATCCGGCTCACGCTCGGCGCTCCGGAAGACCCGGTCTGGCGCGGGTGGGGTCGTCTCGGCGGATTCGAAGCGGCCGCCGACAGCGCGGCGGACGTAATCGTCATGGTCGCGTTGGAACGCCCGATGGACGATCAGGCGCGCATCCGTGCGGGACTCGACCACCCCGGTTGATCCGGTCGGGACGCTACTTCTTCGCGGACTTCTTCCCGGGGCGCGTGGACGACTTCGTGGCACGTGAGGCCGTCTGCTTCGCGGCCTTCTTCGCAGCCTTCTTCGGGGTGGGGGCCTTCGCCTTCTTCGCGGTCGGGACCTTCTTCGTCGCGGCCTTCGCCGGGGGTCGGGCGGTCGCCTTCCGGGCGGTGGGATGGGCCGAGTTCGCTGCGGAGGGGGCCTTCGAGCGGGCCGTCTTCGCCGGCTCCGTGGGCCCCCTCGCGGGCTTGGCCTTCGTTCGGAGCGCACGCTGCGCCGAACGCTGCTCGGCCCGCTGCTGGGCGGCCCGTCGCTTCGCCTTCTCCTCGCGGGCCCTCTGGTCGGCCTCGACGGCGGCCCGGGTCGCCTCGCTCGGTTCGGTCCGCGCCTCGTCGGGGAAGGGATGGAGTTCGCTGTGGTCCAGCGCCTCGCGGGCGCGTGCGAGGCGAACGTCCCACGCCTCGACCTCGCCGCGACGGGCGTGCATCCAATCGCCGTCCCGCAACTGGACGGCGAGGTGCTCGATCACACGCAACTGATGACGAATCGTCATACCGGGCACCGATGCGCTCGGGATGTCCGGCCAGGTGCCGGGATGCTTCGCGGGGGGCACGTCGGGGGGGTACGGATCGCCGTAGCCGGGGATGGGCGGGATGAACATCGCGATGTACGCCTGATGCACGCGGCGGCGCCACTCCTCCCGACGGCTCCCGCCGTGGAAGCTCATCTGGCGCATCTCGCGCGCGATCCAGGCGATGTAGTCGAGGACGGATCGGGACGACTCGCCCGGGCGGGTCGTCGAGGCGACATCGGGCCAGGGGAGAGACAGAGTTTTCGACTTCCCGCTCGTGGACATGGGCGGGGAGCATCGTCGCCGCTCGGTCGAAATGCAAGGCTTCGTGGCGGCCCCGGTACGTTCGGGGGTAGCGCCCGGGGGCGAGACGCCCGCCGGGACGCGTGATGGCCCCCGGCGGCGTGTGCGATGGACTCGGGACGCCTGCCGGGTTCGGGAGTGCCCATGGAACGTGTCTCGATCCGAGTGGATGCCGGCCCCTGGAAGATCGCCTTCGAAGGGAGGCGGGCCCTGTACGAGCGATCGATCGAAGCACTCGTCGGGCAGGTGATCGATCGGGTCGGCGAGGAGGGGGCGGCCCCCTTCCCCGCCGACGAACCCGAGAGCGCCCCGGTCGCCGAGGTGTCGCCCGACCGCGCGCCGGCGCCGCCGGTGGCGGGAGGCGGGGGGGGTGGCGGAGCGCGCTCGATGGCGGCCGCCGTGGCGCCGTCGTCGCTGTCCGAGGCGGCCGCGCAGGCCGTCTGGAAGCCCGAGGCCCCCGCTCAGTTCCACAAGTTCGTCGCCGACATCGGCACCCGCGCCGACGACCCGGGCAAGCAGGTGATGGCGTTCGCCTTCTATCTGTGGAACTACGAAAAGCGCGGCGAGTTCACGACCGCGGAGGTCGCGCGCTTCTTCCGCACGTTCCTGCACCAGCCGACCGACGACCTATCGAGCGTGCTCGACGAACTCGCGCACCATCGCGGGTTCCTCGATGCAGTCGGCGACGACGGCCCGTGGGCGATCCGTCCCAAGGGTGCGAACTACGTGAAGTCGCGACTGCTCGGGCAGATCTGAAGGCGCTCGATCAGGCCGACTTCTTGGTGCGCTTCTTGCGCGCCTCGCGGACCTGGATCAGCTGCTGCGGCGCCCCGGGAACCGCGCCGCGGATGAAGAGCAGGTTGCGTTCGGGCTCGACGCGCAGGATCTCGAGGTTCTGCACCGTGATCCGGCTGTTGCCGTACTGACCTGACATCCGCGTGCCGCGCAGGGTGTGCTGCGGCTTGCGGCTGCCGATGCTGCCCGCGTGGCGGACGAAGAAGTGCGCGCCGTGCGACTCCTTCATCGTCGCGAACCCGTGGCGGCGAACCACGCCCTGGGTGCCGCGTCCCTTCATCGTGCCGATCACATCGACGAGGTCGCCTTCCTTGAACACGTCGCACGTGATCTTCGAACCGACCTCGGGGATCGCCGCGTCGTCGCGGGTGAAGCGGATCTCGCGGGCGAACCGGACCGGCTCGGCGCCGGCCTTCTTCACATGCCCGAGGTGCGGCTTGGTCGCCGTCTTCTCGCGGCGCTTCGCGAAGCCGATCTGCACGGCGTCGTACCCGTCGTTCGCGACGGTCTTGCGCTGGAGGACGGGGCACGGACCGGCCTCGACGATCGTGCAGGCGACCGCATCGCCGTTTTCGAGGAAGATCCGCGTCATGCCGATCTTGCGTCCGAGGATGCCGCGATCGAGGATGGTGGCCATGGTCCGCTCCGAAGCCCGTGAGGCCGGGCCGGGCGCCTCGGCGCCCCGGACGGCGTCCGCCGGGTGAAGCCCAGGAGGGTAGTCCCCGCGCGGTGTCGGTCAAGGCGAGCCTGGGGAGGGACGCATCGATCCGACGCCGTTCACCGGCCCGGAACCCGCCCGGATGCGGAGCGGTCGGTGGTAGCGTTTCACGATTCCGCCAGGAACCCGGCCCGACCGAGAGGCGTCCACCGTGGCAGCCCTGCGGAGCGGACGGGCATGAGGTTTCGCGAGGACCCTTCGTCGATGAACGTCGCCCACGACCCTTCGGACGCCACCCCCGGCCAGCCGGCCGACCTGTCGTCCCACGAGCGCCCGCTGGCCGAACTCCTCGGCCGACTTCCGCGTGGGAGCTGTGGACCGCAGGTCCGCGACGCGGTGCTCGCCTCGCCGCTCGCCAAGCCGAAGCCCGCCGCTCTGCTCGCCCTCCAGGCGCGTGCGTTCAACGGTCTGCGCGCCGCCGCGGTGGTCGTCGCCGTCGGCGCGGCGGTCGCATTCCTCTCCTGCCGGGATCGTGCGACCTCCTCCGCCCCGGCTTCTCTCGGGACCGAAGCGGCCGTCGCGCGCGGCGGCGACCCGTCGCT
>CAZPGF010000075.1:0-13572 GCA_964586025.1 uncultured Planctomycetales bacterium | reverse complement strand
GGCGGGGATCGGCGACGTCCGGGACGCCGCCGCCGCCGGGGCGGCCGTCGCCGCCGCGACCGGGCACGACGATCGCCTCGACGTGCTCGTGAACAACGCGGGGATCACGCGCGACGGGCTGTTCCTGCGCATGGCCGAAGCCGACTGGGACGCGGTTCTCGGCGTGAACCTCACCGGGGCGTTCCATGTGACGAAGGCCGCCGCACGCCGGCTGCTGAAGAGTCCGCGCGGTCGCATCGTCAACGTATCGTCGGTGGTCGGTCTCGTCGGCAACTCCGGCCAGGTCAACTACGCGGCGAGCAAGGCGGGGCTGCTCGGGTTCACGAAGTCCCTCGCGCGCGAGTTCGCCGGACGGGCCGTCACCGTGAACGCGGTCGCGCCTGGCTACATCGAGACGGACATGACCGCCGACCTTCCCCCGAACGCAGCCCAGGAGCTGCGGCAGAAGATCCCGCTCGGACGCCTTGGCACCGTCGACGACGTCGCCGAGGTCGTCCTGTTCCTGGCCTCGCCGGCGGCCGGGTACATCACCGGACAGGTGATTCCTGTAGACGGCGGGATGGTCATGTAGGACAACCTGGGGCCCGGCAGCCCGCTCCTCCGCCCCCGTTGGGAAGGAGGGTGAGGGTGGAGGGGCCGGGACGAGGAGCACACGCCGTGAGCAGCGACATCAAGGAGAAGGTCATCAAGATCGTCTGCGAGCAGCTCGGTCAGAGCGAGGACAAGGTGACCGAGGAAACCTCGTTCATCAACGACCTCGGCGCCGACAGCCTCGATACGGTCGAGCTCGTGATGGAGCTCGAGGACCAGTTCGAACTGAGCATCCCGGACGAGGAAGCCGAGAAGATCAAGACCGTCGGTGACGCGATCCGCTTCATCGAGGAGAACTTGGAGAAGAAGAGCTAACGATGGCGCGTCGGGTCGTCGTCACCGGAGTCGGCACCGTCAACGCCTGCGGCAACGATGCGGCCACCTCGTGGGCCGCACTCGTCGCCGGGCGGAGCGGAATTGGCCCCATCACGCGCTTCGACGCGGTCGGCCTCGAGATGGCGACCACGATCGCGGGCGAGTTGAAGGGATTCGATCCGGGCACGGTGGTCGAGCGCAAGGACATCAAGAAGCTCGATCTCGGCACGATCTACGGCCTCGCCGCCGCCGACGAGGCGTGGCGTCACGCCGGCCTTGCGCCGGTGGACCCCGCCGCGATCGAGGCGGATACCGCTGATCTCCCGTTCGACGTGGACCGCTGGGGCGCGATCGTCGGAACCGGCATCGGTGGCCTCGACACGATCGAGAACACGCACACGACGATCATGGAGCGCGGGCCCCAGCGGATCAGCCCGTTCTTCGTGCCGAAGATGATGGCGAACGCCATCGCGGGTCAGATGAGCCTGCGCTTCAACCTGCGTGGTCCGACGTACGTCACCGCGTCGGCCTGCGCCAGCAGCAACCACGCGATGGCGCTCGCGCTGCGCAGCATCCGCTCCGGCGAGCAGGACCTCTGCGTCACGGGCGGCTGCGAGGCGACGATCACGTCGATGGGGATGGGCGGGTTCAACGTGATGCGCGCCATGAGCACGCGCAACGACGATCCCGCCGGCGCCAGCCGGCCGTTCGACAAGGGGCGGGACGGCTTCGTGATGGGGGAGGGGGCCGGCATGCTCGTGTTCGAAGAACTCGAGCACGCCAGGAAGCGCGGCGCAACGATCCTCGCGGAGGTGCTCGGCGCCGGCATGAGTTCGGACGCGTACCACATCACGGCTCCGCGCCCCGGCGGGCTCGGGCCGTCGCGCGCGATGGTCGCCGCGCTGAAGGACGCCGGGATCGCCCCGCAAGACGTGGTCTACATCAATGCGCACGGCACATCGACGCCGCTGAACGACGCGGCCGAGACGCACGCGATCCATCGGACGTTCGGCGAGCACGCGTCCAAGATCGCGATTTCCAGCAGCAAGTCGATGGTCGGGCACGTGCTCGGTGGTTCGGGCGGTGTCGAGGCGGTGTTCACCGTCCTCTCGATCCGCGACGGCGTCGTGCATCCCACGCTGAACCAGGACGAACGCGACCCGGAGTGCGACCTCGACTACGTTCCGGGCGCCGCCCGCGCGCTGCCGGTGAGCGTGGCACTCTCGAACAGCCTCGGGTTCGGCGGCCACAACGTGTGCCTGGTGTTCGGGCGCCTGCGCTCCTGACGAGCATGCGCGCCCAGAGCGAGGAACGGCTCGCCGCACTCGGCCAGCAGCACCTCGTCGCCCATGCACGGACGCTGCCCGACGCGGCGGCCGAGCGCTTCCTCGCCGACGCCGCGTCGTTGCCCTTCGACGAGATCCGGAGCGCTCTCCGGCACGGCCCCGGGTCCGCGCCGGAGGTGCTTCGGCCGCCCGCGGGATTGAGCCTGAAGCGGCAGAGTCGCGAGGGCGGGCTGCGCACCCGGCTTGCGCGAACCGGACTGGGCCTGCTCGCCGGCGGGCGCGTCGCCACCGTGCTCTTGGCCGGAGGCGAAGGCAGTCGCCTCGGGATCCAGGGACCGAAGGGCGATGTCGTGTTCGGCCCGGAAGAGGATCGCACGCTCTACCGGATCCACGCCGAGCGCCTCGCGGCCGTCGGGCGCCACGTCGGGCGGACGATTCCGCTGGCCGTGCTGACCAGCCACACGACGCACGAGACCACCACCCGGCGGTTCCTCGACGCCGATCGGCTGGGCCTCGCGAAGGGCCAGGCCACGCTCGTCCCTCAGGGGCGCCTCCCGGTCGTCGATGCGGAGGGACGGGCGCTGCTCGCGGCACCGGGGGAGTTGCTCTTCGCACCGGACGGGCACGGCGGCGTCTGGCCCGCGCTTCATCGCAGCGGCTTGCTCACGAGTTGGGCTCGGGACGGCGTCGACGCCGTCGCCATGTTCCAGGTCGACAACCCGCTCGCCCGCCCCCTCGATCCGGTCGCTCTCGGCTGGATGGTCGAGCGTCGGGCCACGATCGTCACGAAGGCCGTCATGAAGTCCGCCCCCGACGAGCCGGTGGGCGTCTACTCGCGCGATTTGGAGGGCCGCACGCGGATCATCGAGTACAGCGAGTTGCCGTCGGACGGCGCCCCGCAACTGAAGCTCGGGAGCATCGCGGTGCACGCGTTCTCGCTCCGGTGGTTGCTGGAGGTGTGTTCCGGCGGATCGACGGGACCGCTGCACGTCGCCCGGAAGACGGTCCGCGCCCTCGGGGCCGACGGAACGGTCGGACCCGTCGAGGGATGCAAGCTCGAACGCTTCCTGTTCGACGTGTTCCCGGTCGCGGAGCGTGTCGAGGTCCACGAGGTCGTTCGCGAGCGCGAGTTCGCACCGATCAAACGCGCGACCGGCGCGGACAGCCTCGTCTCGTCGCGTCTGCTCGTCGAACGCGAGGTCCTGCGCTGGCATCGCGATCGCGGCACCGAGGCGCCGCGTCCGGTCCGTCTCGCGCCGCTCGAACTCGACGCGCCGCTCGACTCCTGAAACGCGCCGTCGCCTTGGAATGGGACCCAAGATCACGGGATGCTTGACGCCGCGGCACGTCGCGGGACAGTGTCGGCATGGTGGGGCCCGTCGGACAGGGCAGCGGCAGGCGTCGTCGCGCCGGGCGGCGCAACGAGCGGCTTCGCGTCGCCGTCCTGATGGGCGGCCCGAGCAGCGAGCACGAGATCTCGCTGACGGGCGGGCGGACGGTCGCATCGACGCTCGCGTCGCTCGCACCCTACGAGGTCCTTCCGGTCTGGATCGACCGTTCGGGTTCGTGGCATGTGCCGCGCCGCTCGGCGACACGCTCCCGCATCGAGTCCGACGACGGCGGGATGGCCTGCGTCGATCCGCACGACGTCGGAGCGTGGCGTCCGCTCGGGGGCCTGCCCGAGGGCCTGGCCCACCTGCGCGACTGGCCGGCCGACGTCGTGATGCCCGTCCTGCACGGCCGCTTCGGCGAGGACGGGACGATCCAGGCCTGCCTCGCGGCGATCGGTCTGCCCTTCGTCGGCAGCGACATGCGCGGCAGCAGCATCGCGTTCGACAAGGTTCGCGCCAAGGAGGTCTACGTCCATCACGACCTGCCGACGCCTCCGTGGCTCGTCGTGCCCGCGCGCGCGTTCGACGGGCACGCGGCGGCCCAGGTCCGTCGATGGGAGGAGCGCTTCGGCTATCCGCTGATCCTGAAGGATCCTCTCGGAGGCTCGAGCCTCGAGGTGCGCAAGGCCGGCGACGACGGCGAGGCGCTCGCCGCCGCCCAGGACCTCTTCGCGGGCGGCGCCGAGCGGCTGCTCGTCGAGGCGTTCCGCGCCGGGCGGGAGTTCACGGTCGGCGTGATCGAGGAGAGGGACGGGCCGCGGGCCCTGCCGCTGGTCGAGATCCGACCGCGCGGGCGGACGTTCTTCGACTTCCAGCAGAAGTACGCCGACGACGGCGCCGAGGAGATCTGCCCCGCGGCGCTCGATCCGCGGGTCGCCGCGGCGATCTCCGCCCTCGGCCTCGCCGCGCACGAGGTGCTGGGGCTCTCCGGGCTCTCGAGGACGGACGTGATCCTCGACTCGGACGGCTCGCCATGGCTGCTCGAGACGAACACCCTGCCGGGGATGACGTCGCGCGGCCTCGTCCCGCTCGCGGCGCGCGTCGCGGGCATCGAGTTCCCGCGCCTGCTCGAAGGCCTGGTCCGGCAGGCGCGTCGGGTCGAGGTCTAGGCCCCGCGCCGTCCGCCGGAGGACCGCTGGGACGGTCGGTCGTGGCCTTCGCTTCTCCGCGATCGCCGCGATCGCGGCGAGGATGGGGGCCGGAGGTTCGCCATGTCCGCCGCCCCGCTGAAACCCCTCGCCCCGATGCCGACCCACGTCGTGCCCAAGGCATGGGGCGAGGAGCACTGGATCGTCAACCGCGAGTACTGCGGGAAGCGCATGATCCTCCGGCGCGGCTACCGCTGCTCCCTGCACTTCCACAAGCTCAAGGACGAGGTCTTCTACGTCGTGGCCGGCCGGATCCTGCTCGAACTCGGCGACGGCGCCCGGGTGATGGGCCCCGGCGACCATCACCACATCCCGATCGGCGTCGAGCACCGTTTCTGGGGCATCGAGGACGCCGAGATCATGGAGTTCTCCACGCATCACCGCGACGAGGACTCCTACCGGATCGCGGGCGAGGAGAGCGGCGCGTTCCGACCCGAGGATCTCGCGTCGCGCCTCGCCGCGCTCGCCCGCGCCGAGGCCGCTCAGACCCGCGGCGCCTGATCGGAGGTAGTCTCTTCGCGGGGTACGCCGGCCGCGGCCGGATGGGCTTGCGATCCGTGCGAGGACCCTGCTCTTGTTGATTCGCGTCGCAACCCTCTGCGCTCTCGCTCTCGGCCTCGGCGCGGTCGCGTGGCTGCTCACGCAGGAGCCCCCGCGTCCGGTGGAGATGCCGGTCACGCCGGATGCCGTGCCGCGGCCCGTCGAGAAGCCGCCCGTCACGATTCCCGGGACGTTGCCGACCCCGGTCACGGGAGGCGTCGTCACCGGTCGCGTGATCGGCGAGGGAAGGCCGATCGCTGGCGCTACCGTGCTGCTCGTCCGCTACAACGCGGGCGACCCGCTCGCGATCCGCCGCTACCGCGAGCAACTCGAACGCGACGGCGTTCCTGATCCGACGCTGATCCCGACCGTCGGCGACTTCCACGTCGCCGGCGAGAGGCGCACCGACGAGCAGGGCGCGTTTGCGATCGCCGGCGGCGGCGATGCCTACCTGTCGCACGTCGTCGCGTGGCATCCGGGGTGGTTTCCGGAGGTCCTGGACCTCCGCGACCTCCCGCGCAACGAGAACGGCGACTACGGTCCGCTCGACGTCACGATCGAGCGGGCCGGGCGCGTCATCGGACGGGTCGTCGATGCCGAGACCGGCGAGCCCGTCGTCCGCGCGCGCGTGACGATGTACCTCCAGCAGATCACGCGGCGCGTTCGCCCGGTAGAGGAGGGCGAGTTCGCGAGCACCATGAACCCCACCGAGGAGGATCCGATCCCCCTTTCGGCGATGGCGACCCTCGGTCGGTTCGTCTCGCAGGTGCTCGGTCCGCGGGTCTGGGGCATTCCCGACTCGGGTGCGCTCGGGTTCGACGTGGACACCGACGCGAACGGCCGCTTCGAGTTCGGACCGCTCGGACCGGACGTGCAGATCGAGTTCGTCGTGTCCCATCGCGACTACGCGTGGACCGACATGGACAACCCCGACGACCGGACCCAGCCGGTGCGCACCGTCGTGCGGCCGGGCGAGACCGTCGAGAAGACGCTGCGACTCCGCCGCGGCGGAACGATCGCCGGCCGCGTGATCGACAACACGACCGGAAAGGGTGTCCCGGGCGCGACGATCGAGGTCGAGTCGTTGAGCGGCTACTTCATGCACCGCTACTACAAGTCGAAACGTCGCAAGACGACGACGGACGACGAGGGACGCTTCCGCGTGTCGGGACTGTCGATCGGCTCGCAGGCGGTGGATGCGGTGCATCCGAGTTTCGGTCAGGTCCGCAAGTCCCCCGTCGAGCCCGGCGAGGCGAACCTGGTGATCGGCGTCGATCCGTTCGCCGGAATCCGCGGCACCGTGACCGGCGTCGGCGAACGGCCGCCGGGCGGACGCGTGCAACTGCACGTGCAGCGATTCGCCGCCGACGGCTCGCTCTCCGCCGAGACGGAGAAGCGGGCGACGCTCGACGCCGAGAACCGCTTCCTCCTGACCCGCGTCGAGCCCGGCCGCCTTCGCTTGTGGCTCCAGTTCGGCCGACTGGCGTCGATGCCGCAGGACGTCGAGCTGCGTCCGCTCGAGGTGCTCGACGTCGAGTTCGCGCTCGGCGGTGGGGGGCGGATCGAAGGCCGCGTCGTGGACGCGAGCGGTCGGATCGTCGATCCGGCGATGCTGCGCCTGATCGCGGAAGGCGTTCCCGGCGAGCCGACGCTCGGCACGTTCGTCACGCGGGCCGGCGAGTTGGACGTGGACGGCGTGGTGCCCGGTCGGTACCGCTTTGCGGTCGAGGCGTTCGGCTACGTCCGCGCGGAGAGCGAGCCGTTCGACGTCATCGAGGACCGCGCGACGCGGGTCGAACTGCCTCGCCTCGAACGCCTCGGGGAGTTCGTCATCGGCCCCCTGCTCGACGAGACGGGACGTCCCTGGAGCGGTGGGGGACTCGCGACGATCGAGATCCGGATCGGCGATGAAAACGCGCCGTGGAAGCGTCACGTCGGGACCCTCGGTCTGCCACGCAGCGTTCCGCCGGGGCCCGTCGCCGTGCGCGCTCGGATCGAGGGAACGACGCTCGCCGCCGAGGCCGCGGGGGTGGTCCAGGGCGGCTCGACGCTCCGACTCGACCTCCGCCTGCGCGACGGCGCACGCTGACGGCATCGGGGGATCCGCTCGGACGAACGAGTCGCCCCCGGGTAGGCCCCCCGGCCCAGCCTGCCTACCCTCACGGGATGAGCGAGCGGCCTTCCTCCGACTCCGCGGCGAACGCCTCCGGCGGCAACGAGCCGTTCATGGACCGGCGCGATCGCACGGATCGGCGCCGCACCGATCGCCGCAAGTCCGACGTGCCGGTGCCGGTCGAGCGCCGCAGCGGAAAGGACCGGCGCGTCGTCGAGCGGCGCAAGCGCGCGATGAACCAGTACGACCTCGAGGCGGACACCCTCGAGTTCATTCGAGCGATCAATCGCTTCAAGGAGCGAACAGGGCGGGCGTTCCCGACCTGGAGCGAGGTCCTGCACATCCTGCGGGACCTCGGCTACGAGAAGCCGGAGTGACGGAACACACCATGCAGATCGAGGTTTCGGGATCGTCCCTGGGTCAGGTTCGCGATGCGTGCATCGTGCTGCTCGCCACCGAAGGCGAGTCGCTCGTCGCGCGCGCCGGCGCGATCGGGGCGGGCGCCAAGGCGGCGGTGGCGACGCTCGTCGAGCGCGGCGCGTTCAAGGGACGCGCGGGCGACGTGCGGCTCGTGCCGAGCACGCCGCGGGATCGGGCGCCGCTCGTCGTCCTCGCGGGCCTCGGGCCGGCCAAGCAGGCGACCGCCGGGAACCTGGCCGACGCGGTCGCCGAGGCGCTGCGCGCGGCGCGCGGTGCGGAGGCCAAGTCGGCGACCATCTCCCTTCCGACCACCAAGATCGGTCGTGTTGCGATCGGCGACGTCGGTCGGGCCGTGGCGGAGGGGGCCTGGCTCGGGCTGTACCGCTTCGAGACCTACAAGGGCAAGCCGAGCGAGCAGACGATCGAACAGGTGACGCTGCTCGCGCCGCGCGGGTCCGCCGCACTGCTCGGGCGGGGCGTCGAACTCGGCAGGATCCACGGCGAGGCCGTCGCGTTCGCACGCGACCTCGCGAACCATCCCGGCAACGTCGCGACGCCGATGTGGCTCGCCGAACAGGCGCGTGCGCTGGCCGCCGCGGAGCCGTCGCTCGCGGTGCGCATCCACGACGAGGCCGACATGCGCGCGATGGGCATGGGGGCGCTGCTCGGCGTCAGCCAGGGCAGCCGCGAGGAAGCGTGTCTGATCGAGGTGACCTACACGCCCGACGTCCGGGATCGCGTGCCGACGATCTGCCTCGTCGGCAAGGGTCTGACCTTTGATGCGGGCGGCATCTCGATCAAGCCCGCCGCCAAGATGGAGGACATGAAGTTCGACATGTGCGGGGGTGCCGCGGTGCTGGCGGCGATGAAGGTCGTCGCGAAGCGCCGCCTCCGCTTGCGCGTCGTCGGGCTGGTGCCGAGTTCCGAGAACCTCCTGGACGGCGCCTCGTACAAGCCGGGCGACATCCTGAAGGCGATGGACGGCACGACGATCGAGATCCGCAACACGGACGCCGAGGGACGCCTGCTCCTGGCTGACGCGCTCAGCTACGCGACGCAGAAGTTGAAGCCCAAGCCGGCGTGCGTCGTCGATCTGGCGACGCTGACGGGGGCGTGCGTCGTCGCGCTCGGGGATCACCACGCGGCCCTCATCTCGAACGACGAGCGATTGGCCGAGCGCCTGCTCGACGCGTCCGCGTCGAGCGGCGACGTGCTGTGGCGCATGCCGCTCGTCGAGGGACACCGCAAGCAGATGGCGAGTCCGTACGCGGACATCTCCAACCTCGGCACGCCGGGCGCGGGCACGCTGACCGCCGCGGCGTTCCTCGAGCGCTTCGTGCACGACGTGCCGTGGGCACACCTCGACATCGCCGGCATGGCGTGGACGGAGCGCTCGAACGGCACGTTCTCGAAGGGCGGAACCGGCTTCGGCGTCCGCGTGCTGTCGGACTTCCTGGCGCGTTGGCGGTCGTGACGGACGGCGGTGGGCGACGGTAGACTGGCCGGCCATGAACGGCGACGGGCCCCGCTCGACGTCTCCGGGCGCGGCGCCGGACGACACGCCGCGCGTGTCGGGCGCCGCTCCGTCCGGGGCCGCTCTCACGAACGGGTCCCCGCCGCGGGCCGCGGCCGCGGTGCTCCATCTGCGCCGCCTGATCGAGGCCGCGCGGGGGTCGCGCCGCCCGCTGATCCACCTGCAGCACAACCCGGATCCCGACGCGCTCGCCAGCGCCGACGCCCTGCGCTACCTGCTTCAGCGGCTGCTCGGACTCGACAGCGTCCTCGCGTACACGGGCCGCGTCTCCCGGGCCGAGAACCGCGCGATGCTGAGGCACCTCCAGATCCGCATTCGCCCGAGTTTCCACGTCCGCTACGCGGACCACGACCTGCTCCTGGTCGTGGACACGCATCCCGGTTCGGGAACGTGCAAGATCCCGGGCGACCGGCTGCCGGACATCGTCGTGGACCACCATCCGCCGCGGGAACCGATCGGTGCGGTGCCGTTCCTCTACATCGACCCGAAGTTCGGCAGCACCAGCACGATGGTGGGGGCCCTGCTCGTCGAGAACGGGATCCCGTTCGACGCGCGCCTCGCGACGGCGCTCACCTACGGGATTCGCACCGACACGATGGACCTCGCGCGCAGCGCCAGCGAACTGGACGAGCGGATCTACCGCGACGTGTACGCCCGCGCGGACAAGCAGATCCTCGCCCGCATCGTCGGCGCCCGCGTGCCGCAGGACTACTTCGTCCAATTGGAGCGGGCGCTGCGACGCGCCGAGGTGACCGATTTCGCCGTCACGACGTGGCTCGGCCCGATCGATCACAGCGACGCGGTCGCCGAGTTCGCGGACCTGCTCCTGCGCATGGAGGGCGTGCGCTGGGTGATGGTCGCGGGTCGCACGCCCGACCGGCTCGTCGCGTCGCTGCGCGCGTTCCGCGCATCGGACATCGCCGCGGGGGAACTCGCGCACACGATCTCCGGCGGATTCGGCGGCGGACACGAAACCTACGCCGCGCTGCAACGTCCTCTGGGCCCGGACGAGGATCCGGAAGTGGCGTTCGCGGCGCTGCGCGACGCGTTTCTCACGACGATCCGAGCGAAGCGTTCGCTGACGCGCCCGCTGACCATCCCCCCCGACTCGATGGTGCGCGAAGCAGCCGCACCTCCGAAGGCCGCCTCGTCGCGCCGGCGGGGGCGCGGCGCCGCGGACGAACCGGCCTAGGAGGTCCCATGGCCTGCCCGACGCTCCGACCTCTCGCGTGGCTCGTCGCGCTCTCGATCTCGGCCGCCGTCGCGGCCCGGGCCGAGGACGCAGGGTCCGATCCCGCGACGCGACTCGCCGCGATCTCGCCGGCGGTGCGCGCTGCGCTGAAGGCCAAGGATCCCGGTCGCGCCCTCGACCTCCTGCGTCCCTGCACCGAGGTCGAGGCGCTCGACCTCGTCGCCGACGCCCTCTCGCTCGCTCGGACCCAGCGCGTCGCCGCGGAGAAGAGCCAAGCCGGACTCGAGGCCAAGTACGAAGCGCTGATCGACGAGGGCCAAGCGATCCAGCGCGAGTACGAGATGACGCAGCAGACCTCGCGGGATCTGGACAACTTCAACAGGAAGGCACGCAAGGTCGACGGCGCGCGTCAGGCGACGCTCGCGCAGTTGCGCAACTTCGAAACCGAGTTCGCGCGGCTGCGTGGGGTCGAACAGCAGGCCGCAGGCGTCGCCGCCGAGATCCTGGGGCGCCTGGACGAGTCGGCGATGGCGGCCGGCATCGCCCGGCTCGAGGCCGAGTGGCTCGCCTCGAAGGAGGTCGAAGCGCGGTTGCGCTTCATCCACGCGATCTGGAGCCTGCCTGCGCCAGAGGTCGCCGTACGCCTCCACACGTTGCTCGACGCCCCCGACCAACCGCTCGCCGTTCGCGCGACGGCGATGGCCGCCCTCACCGAACGGGGCGACGAGCGCCTGCTGACGCGCGCCATCGACCTGCTCGGCCTCCCGCCGGAACAGTTCGCCATGACGACCGCCGCGCTGCGCACGCTGCGGAAACTCCATCGCCCCGAGGCGATCGAGCCGCTGATCGCGTTCCTCGGTCGCGAGGACATCGCAGCCCTGCGCGAGGACGCGACGTTGGCATTGCGATCCCTGACCGGCGAGAAGCACGGACCGTACGCGCAGCCGTGGGCGACCTGGTGGGAGGACGCGAAGCGCAGTTTCACGATGCCGAAGGATCCGATCGAGCCGGGTCGGACCGAGGGCCAGAAGTCCGGCGTGACGTTCTACGACATCCACACGTTCAGCGACCGTGTTCTGTTCATCGTGGACATCAGCGGATCGATGGACCAGGTCGACGGCGATCCGCAGGGCCGCACGAAATGGGACCTCGCCCGCGCGCAACTGATGGGGGCCGTGCACGGCCTCGATCCCAACGCCGTCTTCAACGTGATCTTCTTCAATCACGGCGTCGTGTCGTGGCAGCGCAAGGTGCAGCCCGCCACCGAGTCGATCAAGAACCAACTGACGAAGTGGGTGGACGACACCACCCCGATCGGCGGGACCAATCTCCACGACTCGCTCGAGATGGGCTTCGGCTTCGCGACGGCGCAGGCGACCGGCCGTCCGATCATCGACACGGTCTTCTACCTGACCGACGGGCGGCCGACGGCCGGCAAGATCCAGGATCCGAAGGCGATCCTGGCGCGGGTCCGCGAGTGGAACGCCGTCGCGCATCTGCGGATCCACGCCGTCGGCATCGGCAAGGAGCACGACGTCGAGTTCATGCAGGAACTCGCGCGGATCGGCGACGGGCAGTACGTCGCCCGCTGACGCTGAACCTTCGCCGGGCCCCTCGATCGCCCCATCTACGACTTCTGATAATCCTTCTTATGGTGCGTTGTCGGGATCGAGAGCGGGTCGGCGGCCTCGCCGGACCAGGACCGACACGGCCGCGACCAGCGCCAGCGCGACCCCCAGCGCATGCCACCAGGCCCGCGCCCGCGCCGCGGCGGCGGCCTCCCGGTTCGACGCGGAGGCGGCATCGAGTTCCTCCCGCACCGCGTCGAGCTTCTCGAGGCCGTCGTTCAGAGCCGATCCGGCGGCGGCGTCGAGGGACGGCCCGGCCGGCGCCAGGAGCATCACCAGGTCGGGAGCGTTCGAGCGGTGCGGGTCCGGTCGGTCCGAGAGACGCCGCATCCGGTCGGCGACGAGCGCGGTGAGCACGGGCCATGGCTCGGTCTGGCCCTCGTTCGGGGCGGGAATCGGTCCGACCTCGCCTCGTGCGACCGCGTCCGCCCAACGGGCTCGCCGCGCCGCGAGGTCGCCGTCCGGAACCGGCGCGGTCTCGGGGTTCTCGGCCGCGCCGCTCGGGCGCCAGAACGCGTCGCGAATCCTCCAGGCCCAGGAGGTCGCCGGGGTCCTCGTTCCGGCCGCCTCGAACTCGTCCCAGCGATTCTCCAGGGCAAGTCGCTCGAGCGTCGCGCGGGCATCGTCGTCGGCTTCCGACGAGCGCACGGCCGTGAGGCCGAGGCCGAGCGCGAAAACGATGGGGACGGCGCGTCTCACAGCCCGAGTTCCTCGTCGGCGAGTCGATCGAGGGGGCAGTGATCATCGGTCAGGACGACGTCGTGCGGTCCGGGGACGAAACGCGTGCCGAGACGTTCGACGGCGAACAGGGCCTCGCCGAGGAGGGGCGACACCCCGCCCCCCACCCGCGGGCCCAACGTCGCGCCCGGAGAGGACCACAGGATCACGTTTCCGGGGAAATAGGGATTCGGAACGAGCACCGTGGGCCCGATCGCGTCGTTCATCGTCGTCGCGACGGCGGCGGCGACGCGACTCGTCGCACCCTGTCCGAGGACGTTCACGCCGATCCAGCCGCCCGGCTCGAGCTTCGCGACGACACGCCGAAAGAACTCGCGGGTCGCGACCTGGAACGGCACGTAGTTCGTCCGCGCGTACGCATCGACCAGAACCAGGTCGAAGCGCCGCCCGGCGGGCAGCGCGTTGACGATGGTGCGGCCGTCCTCGTCGGTGACCAGTTCCAGCGCGTCGTCCTCGATCTCGCGATGACCGAGCCATGTGCGGGCCATCTCGACGACCCCCGGATCGATCTCGACCGCGAGACAGCGCAGGGAAACGCCGGGCCGCGCCGTCGTGCGCAGCGTGCGCCAGACGGTTCCGCCCGCATGGCCGATCAGCAGCACGTCGAGCGTTCCGTCGCGAGGCGGCGCCCCGAAGTGCGCTCCGAGGGCCATCGCCTCGAAGTACCGCCCTCCCG
>CAZPGF010000074.1:0-13638 GCA_964586025.1 uncultured Planctomycetales bacterium | reverse complement strand
TCCGGGTTCGCAGGCGGGGAGCGGAAGGTCGCCGTGGAGGGCGACGTGTGGTGGATCACTCGAGCCCGACACGGCGGCCTGAGCGCCCCCGATCTGCGAAGCCGCACGTACGCAAGGTCCAAGGTCCGCGAGCGCCCACGCGGGTTCGCAGGCGGGGAGCGGGGTCGCCGTGGAGGGCCGCGTGGCGAGGAGGACCCCTCGAGCCCGACACCGGGGCCGGAGCGCCCCGGATCTGCGAAGCCGCACGTTCGCAGGGTCAGAGACCCCCTGAACGCGTACGTACGGTCGCTTCACTCGAGCGCGACGGCCGTCCCGCTGACGCTGACCATCAGCATGCTGCCGGTGCCGCCGACCGTTTCGTAGTCGAGATCGACGCCCACGACCGCGTCGGCTCCGACTTCGCGCGCGGCGCGCGACATCTCCCTGATCGCGATCTCTCGCGCCTTGCGCAACTCGGCCTCGTAGGCGGCGGATCGTCCGCCGAACACGTCCCGAAGCCCCGCGAAGAGGTCCTTCACGAGGTTCGCGCCGAGGATCGCTTCTCCGGTCACGATGCCGCAGTACCGCGCGATCTTTCGGCCCTCGACCCCGGGTGTGGTCGTGACGATCATCGTGGTGCTCCCCGACGCGCGCCGTGCGGCGTCGCGACGAACGTCCCGGCAAGCCGGACGGATGTCAAGACGGTGTGACCCGGCCGCGTTCGCAGGCGGGGAGCGGAACGTCGCCGTAGAGGGCCGCGTGGGGAGGAGAACCCGTCGATCCCGACACCGGGGCCGGAGCGTGCCCGCCCGGCGCAGCCGTGCGTTCCTTAGGCCAAGGTCCCCTCGAGGGGAGCCGGCGCTAGGCGGGGGCGCGGCCGGAGACCGCCAGCAGCCACCAGCCGACGTACCGGTCGGGGTCCTCGACGGCGGCGATCTGATCGTCGAATCGCGCGCGCGTCACGGCCGGCGGCTCGCCGAGCCGGTTCGAGAGGAAGTCCACGTAGCCGTCGCGCCAGAACCTCAACATGCGCGCGAACGTCGCGCGCGAGGAGTTCGACGTGTCGATCACGATCGGATCGACCCGCACGTCCACGAAACCCGCGGCGCGCATCTCCCGAAACGCCCGCCGGCCGTGCAGCAGGTCGGAGCCGGCGTCGAGGAGGCGAGGGGCCGCATCGAGGTAGAGGCGCTCCGCCGTCGCGGTGCGCGCGTCGAACAGCAGGCCCTGGTAGTCCTCGACGAGTGCGTGGACGAAGCCGCCCGGGCGGAGCACCCGGCGCGCCTCGGCGAGGAACGCAGGCGGATGGGGAACGGCCTGGAGGACGTGACGGATCGTCACGGCGTCGAACGAACCCGCCGGCAGCCCGGTCGCGCAAGCGTCGCCCGCGATCAGCACGACGTCGGCGCGGCCCGCCGCATCCAGGTCCCGACGCGCGATGGCGAGATGCCCGGGGAACAGATCGACTCCGGTCGCTTCCAGGTGCGGGACGTGCCGCGTGATGTCGAGCAGGAACCGCCCCGTGCCGCAGGCGAGATCCAGGAGGCGTCGGGCGTCGCGGATGCCGCGGCGCTCGAGCAGCGGGCGCTCGAACGGCGCGATCATCTCGATCTGCGCCTGAAGGGTGCCGACCATCGTCGGATCCTCCATGGGGGACTTCTGCCCGTACGGGACGCTCGTGCCGGCGTTCGCGCTCATCACGCAGAGCGTACGTCCGTGACGAGGCCCGGGGGCCATGGCGGATCAGCGAGGGGCCCGAGGGGCGACCGTTCCCCCGCTCCGGGCCTCTACCAGGGGAGCGGCGGCGCCTGACGGACCCTGCTCGGGAAGGGGTGGCCGAGGTGCGGCGCGATCGCCTCGCTCGCGTCGCGCAAGAGGCTCGGATCGACGCCGTGCGCAACCCCCAGGCCCGAGAGCAGGAACACGAGGTCCTCCGTCGCGAGGTTGCCGCTCGCGCCGGGCGCGAACGGGCATCCGCCGAGACCCGCGGCACTCGAGTCGTAGGCGGTGATGCCCCGCCGCAGCCCCTCCACGACGTTCGCGATCGCCATCCCGCGGGTGTCGTGGAAGTGCAGGACGAGTTGATCCGCGTCGGCCCGCGCAAGGACGACATCGAGCAGTCGGCCGACATCGGCGGGCGTGCCCGCGCCGATCGTGTCGCCGAGCGAGATCTCCTCGCAGCCGAGTTCCAGGAGCTGCTCCGTCACGTTCGCGACGACGGCCGGATCGATCGGGCCCTCGAACGGGCAGGCGATCGCGCAACTCACGTAGCCCCGCACGATGCGTTGGTCCGCGAGCGCGGCGCGCACGACGGGGCGGAACCGTTCGATCGTCTCGGCGATCGACGCGTTCACGTTGCGCTGGCTGAACGTCTCGCTCGCCGCGGTGAACACCGCGATCTTGCCGACGTCGGCGGCGCGCGCCGCCTCGTACCCGCGTTCGTTCGGGACGAGCGCACCGAACACGACGCCGTCGGGAGGCGGACCGAGCGCGGCCAGGACGGCCCCTGCGTCGGCATGCTGGGGCACCAGGTCCGGCCGCACGAAGGACGTCACCTCGATGTCCGTCAGGCCGCTGCGGACGAGCCCGCGCACGAACGCGACCTTCGCTTCGGTCGGGACGGATCGGGCTTCGTTCTGCAGGCCGTCGCGAGGGCCGACCTCGGTAATGCGGACGCGGCGCACGAGGAACCCGCTCATCGTCACGCCCCCTCGGGCACGAGTTCGACGACGAGCGCGCCCAACTCGACCGAAGCGCCCACCGCACCGACGACGCGCGCGACGCGGCCCGCGCGTGGCGAGCGCACGACGTACTCCATCTTCATCGCCTCGACGACGAACAGATCCTGACCGGTCAGGACGGCATCGCCCACCGCCACGGCGATCCTCGTGATCGTGCCGGTCATGGGACTCGTCGCTCGCGACTCGGTCGGACCCGCGTCGTCGTCGTCGTCGCCGTCGTCGTCGCGGATCTCGTAGGTTCGCCCGTCCACGGCGACGTAGGTCGTGTCGCCGGCTCGTCGAACCACGGCGACGATTCGCCGGTCGCCGGCGACGACGCGCACGCGACCGTCGCCGAGCGACTCGATCCGGGGAACGAGATCGAGGGCGTCGGCGATGGCGCGCTCGACGAGATCCGTGGCGCGGCGCATCGAGGTCATCGCGGACCTCCGCGGCCGAGGCGGAATCCGGGAAGCGTGGCCCACGGACCGGGCGTTCGTTGCGCGACGCCGTGCGTCGCGGAGGCCGCGGCCGCCCGCGACGCGGTGGATGCCGCGAGCAGAACGAGGTCGTCGGGCTCGGGCTCGTCGATGAGGTCGTCGATGCCGCGGTCCAGGCTGTCGATGCGCAACGCGTTCGGATCGACGAAACGCGCGTCGCCGAGCAGGCGTCGCAGGAAGGGGACGTTGTGTCGAACGCCGATCACCACGGTGCAGCGAAGCGCCGCGTCGAGGCGGGCGCGGGCCTCGTCGCGGTCCGCCCCGTGCGCGATCACCTTCGCGAGGAGGGGGTCGTACTGCGGCGGCACGCGCACCCCGTCGCGCAGCACGCCGTCGACGCGGATACCCGGTCCCTCGGGCGCGCGGGCGTGGATCAGCACCCCCGGCGAAGGCAGGAAGCCGTGCGCGGGGTCCTCCGCGTAGACGCGGGCCTCGATCGCGTGGCCTCGCCCTCGGAAGGCATCCGCCGGCGGAAGGCGTGCTCCTGCGGCGAGCCGCAGTTGCCACGCGACGAGGTCCAGTCCGAACACCGCCTCGGTGACTGGGTGCTCGACCTGGAGGCGCCGATTCAATTCGAGGAACCGGATCGCGCCCGACGCATCGAGCAGCATCTCGACGGTGCCGGCGCCCTGGTAGGCGAGGGCGCGTGCGGCGGCGACGGCGACCTCGTGGATCGTCCGGCGCAACGCATCGGAGAGTCCCGGGGCGGGACACTCTTCGATCACCTTCTGATGTCGCCGCTGCAACGAGCAGTCGCGTTCGCCGACGGCGACGACGCCACCATGCGCGTCGGCGAGGATCTGCACCTCGACGTGGCGAGCCGGCTCGATCAATCGTTCGAGATAGAGGGCCGCGCGGCCGAACGCGCCGGCGGCCTCTCGGCGCGCGCTCGCCGTCGCGTCGGCGAGGTCGGCGGCGCGCATCACGCGCCGCATGCCGCGCCCTCCCCCGCCGGAGGCGGCCTTGACCAGCAGCGGATAGCCGGTCGCCTCCGCGGCGGCGGTGAGCGCCGCTGGGTCGTCCGGCACCTCGTCGAGCGGACCGGGAATCACCGGGACGCCCGCCGCGGCGACTCGCTTCTTCACGACGACCTTGTCGGAGGACGCCTCCAACACCTGCGCGGGCGGCCCGACGAAGACGATGCCGGCGCGTTCGAGCGCCATCGGCAGCCGCGGGTTCTCGGAGAGGAAGCCGTATCCGGGATGCACGGCATCGGCGCCCGTCGCGCGCGCCGCCTCGACGATGCGATCGACGTCGAGGTACGACGCCGCCGCCTCGGCCGGACCGATCTCCACGCAGCGATCGGCTTCGATCGCGTGCGGTGCGCCTCGGTCGGCCTCGGAGGCGACGGCGATCGACTCGATGCCGAGCACGCGGCACGTCCGCACGACGCGCAGCGCGATCTCGCCCCGGTTCGCGATCAGCACGCGCCGGAAGGGCGGCCTCACGGGCGCGGCTCCTTCCAGGTCGGGCGACGCCCGTCGAGGAACGCCTGCACGCCCTCGCGTCCCTGCTCCGACGCGCGGGCGTCGGCGATGGCCTGCCGCGCGAGTTCGAGCCGCTCCTCGGCGTCCACGCTCCCTTCGAGGTCGAGCACGAGGTTCTTCGCGCTGGCGACGGCGACCGGCGAGCCCTCGCGAATCGACCCGAGCACACGCTCGACGGCCGCATCGAGTTCCGCGGCCGGCACGACGCGGTGGACGAGCCCGATGCGCCGGGCCTCGGCCGCGTCGAAGCGCTCGCCGGTGACGAACAGGCGTGTCGCCTCGCGTGGACCGATCGCGCGCACGACGTACGGGGCGATCACGCCGGGCAGGAGGCCCAGCCGAACCTCGGGGAAGCCGAACGTCGCCGCCTCCGAGGCGATCGCGATGTCGCACGCGGCGACCAGTCCGGCACCACCGCCGAGCGCGGCGCCGTGGACGCGCGCCACGACCGGCGCCGCGCACAACGAGATCGACTCGAAGGCGCGCTGGAATGCCGCGGCGTCGCGCAGGTTCTGATCCTCGTCGTAGTCGGCCGCGCGTCGCATCCACGCGAGATCGCCGCCCGCGCAGAATGCCGAGCCCTCGCCGGCGAGGACGACCGCGACGACGGACTCGTCGCCGGACAGCTCATCGAAGGTCTTGGCGATCGCCGCGGCCAGGACGTCGTCGAACGCGTTACGACGGTCAGGGCGGTTCAGCGTGACGAAGGCCGTGCGCTCCCGTACGTCCACGCGAAGGTCGTCCGTCACGCCGTCCCCCCTCACATCCGGAACACGGGCGCGGCGGACGCCGGACGCGGCGCCCCAAGCGTCGCCGCGAAGGCGAGGCCGAGCACGTCCCGCGTCTCGGTCGGATCGATCACGCCGTCGTCCCACAGCCGTGCGCTGCCGTACCAGGGATGACCTTCTCGCTCGTACTTCGCGCGGATCGGTGAGGTGAGCGTCTCCTCCTGGTCGGGATCGAGCGCGGGCTTGCCCTCGCGCGCGAGTTGCTCGCGCTTGACCGCCAACAGGACCTGGGCGGCCTGCTCGCCCCCCATCACGCTGATGCGCGCGTTCGGCCAGGTGAACAGGAAGCGGGCGTCGTAGGCGCGACCGCACATGCCGTAGTTGCCCGCGCCGAACGACGCGCCGACGATCACGGTGATCTTCGGGACGTTGACCGTCGCGACGGCCTGGACGAGCTTGGCGCCGTCGCGCGCGATGCCGCCGTTCTCCGCGTCGCGCCCGACCATGAAGCCGGTCACGTTCTGGAGGAAGAGCAGCGGAACGCCGCGCTGACCGCAGAGTTCGACGAAGTGCGCGCCCTTCAGGGCCGACGACGAGAACAGGACGCCGTTGTTGGCGACGATGCCGACCGGGATCCCGTGGATCGCGGCGAACCCCGTCACGAGCGTCGTGCCGTAACGGGTCTTGAACTCGTGGAAGCGGCTGCCGTCCACGAGGCGCGCGATCACCTCACGCACGTCGAACGGCGTGCGCGTGTCCGTCGGAAGGATCCCGAGCAACTCGGCCGGGTCGTACCGAGGCGGTTCGGCCGCTCCGAGCGCGAGCCACGGCGCGGGCGCGGGACCCAGCGTCTCGACGATCGAGCGCACGATGCGCAGCGCATGCGCGTCGTCTCGCGCAAGATGGTCGGCGACGCCGCTCTTGCGCGTGTGGACGTCCGCGCCGCCGAGGTCCTCGGCGCTGACCTCCTCGTTCGTGGCCGCCTTCACGAGCGGCGGACCCGCGAGGAAGATCGTGCCGTGCCCCTCGACGATGACCGCTTCGTCGCTCATCGCCGGAACGTAGGCGCCACCCGCCGTACACGAGCCCATCACCGCGGCGATCTGCGGAACGCCCGCGGCCGAGAGGACCGCCTGGTTGCGGAAGATCCTCCCGAAGTGGAACTTGTCCGGGAAGACCTCGTCCTGCCGCGGCAGGAAGGCGCCGCCGCTGTCCACGAGGTAGACCGTCGGCAGACGGTTCTCGAACGCGATCTCCTGCGCGCGCAGATGCTTCTTGACCGTGAGCGGATAGTAGGTGCCACCCTTCACGGTGGCGTCGTTCGCGACGACGACGACCTCCCGTCCGTGAACCCGGCCGATGCCGGTGACGAGACCCGCCGCCGGGACCTCCTCGTCGTAGACCTCGTGCGCCGCGAGCGAGGAGAGTTCGAGGAACGGGCTGCCAGCGTCGAGCAGTGCTTCGACTCGCTCGCGGACGAGCATCTTGCCGCGACGGACGTGCTGCTCGCGGGCCTTCTCGCTCCCGCCGCGGCGGATGGCGTCGAGCCGCTCGCGGAGAAGGTCGCACTCGGCCGCGTGCGCCGCGGATCGCTCGCGAAACGTCGCGCTCGTCGGATCGATCTGGCTCTTGAGGACGTCCATGCGTGCGCGAGCCACTCCTCGAGGTGCGCACTCTACCCCTGACGCCTCGAACTCGAATCGGTTCGAGGCCTGTTCTCGCGCTCGCGACACCGGGAACGACCCGATCCGCCGACGGTGTGCCATCCCTTCGCGTCCACCGCCGGGCCGGGTTCGCAGGCGAGGTGCGGCGTCGCCCGGGATGCGACGTGGGTGGACCACGCGAAGTCGGCACGGCGGACTGCGCCCCCGGTCTGTGAAGCCGCACGTCCGCCAGGTCGGAGACCCCCTGAACGAACACGGGTATGGCTGGGGTGGAACGACACGCCGCCGCGGCGGGTTTCGCGCTAGCGTGCCGCGCGTGACCACCTCGACGCCCCCGAACGATGCCCGACCGTGCGCGCTGATCACCGGCGGAGGCGGCGGCGTCGGACGCGCCGTCGCCGCACGGTTCGTCGCGGCCGGCTGGCGGGTCGCTCTGATCGGACGCGACGCGGCCCGCCTCGAGGACGCGGCGGCGGGCTGCGGACCGCTCGCCTCCGCGCATCGCGCCGACGTGACACGACGGGACGAGGTCGACGCCGTGGTCACGCGACTGATCGACGCCGGCTCGCCCCCGCGGGCGTTGGTCCACGCGGCCGGCGTGGCACGCTCCGCGCCGCTACTTCCGCCCGACGATGCGCTCTGGGCGGACACGTTCGCGGTCAACGCGACCGGGGCATGGATCGCGGCGACGGCCTGCGTGCCCGCCCTCGTCGCCGCGGGCGGTGGCGATCTGGCGTTCGTCGGCAGCACCGCGGCGCTGCGCGGCTATCGCTACACGGCTGCCTACGTCGCGAGCAAGCACGCCGTCCTCGGTCTGGCGCGCGCGCTCGCCGCGGATCTCCGGCCGCGAGGCGTCCGGGTCCACGTCGTCTGTCCGGGGTTCCTCGACACCCCCATGACGGACGCGACGATCGCTCGCCTCGTCGCCACGACGAAGTTGGACGAGGCCGCGGCGCGCGCGAGTCTCGCCGCGATGAACGCATCGGGTCGGCTGATCGATCCGGCCGACGTGGCGGACCGCATCGTCGATCGGATCCTCGGACGAGTCGATGATCCCGAACCGGTGGTGATCGAGTGAACCGATGGGCGATCGATCCCAGGGCCCCGGGCGCAGCAGGCGGCCGATCGGAATCGGCTCGTAGGATGCCAGCGCAGGAGGAGGCCGCATGACCGAGCGACCGTTCGGCTATCGCGTGGAGGACGGCGTCGCGACGATCACCTTGGACCGTCCGGATCGTCTCAACGCGCTGACGTTCGAGGTGTACCGCCGCCTTGCCGACGAGTTCTATCGCTTGCGCTTCGACGAGGGCGTTCGCGCGATCGTCCTGACCGGCGCCGGCAAGGGGTTCTGCTCGGGCGGGGATGTGGACGACATCATCGGCGCGCTCTTCGAACAGGACAGCCGGGACGTCCTGAAGTTCACGCGTCTCACGGGCGAGCTGATCGAGAACATGCGGCGCTTGGACCGGCCGATCGTGGCGGCGATCCACGGGGCGGCGGCCGGCGCGGGGGCGGTGATCGCGCTCGCGAGCGACCTTCGCGTCATGGCCGAGTCGGCGCGTTTCCACTTCCTCTTCACGAAGGTCGGTCTCACCGGTGCGGACATGGGCGCCGCCTGGCTGCTCCCGCGTGTCGTCGGGCTGGGCCGGGCGACCGAGTGGCTGATGCTCGGAGACGGCGTCGGGGCGGAGGAGGCGAAGACGTCCGGGCTCGCCCAGCGCGTCGTCCCGCGCGACCAGGTGGAAGCGGTCGCCCGCGACCTCGCCAAGCGTCTCGCCGCCGGACCGACGCTCGCGCAGGGCATGACGAAACGCCTGCTCAACCACGAGGTCCACATGGATCTCGCGGCGGGGATCGAGTTCGAGGCCGTCGCGCAGGCCTACCTCCTCCGCGCGAAGGATCATCGGACGTTCTTCGAGGCGTGGTCGAAGGGCGAGCAGCCTCGCTTCGAGGGACGATGAGCACGAGCGAGTACGCCGCACGGTACGGCCTCGATGCGGAGTCGGAGTCGTGGCGCGAACGCGCCGCCGCGTTCGCCGCGTCCTGGCTCGCGCCCCGCGCGCGCGACGCGGATCGAGGAGGGCGACCCGATCCCGACCTGCCGCGCGCGCTCGGCGCGCACGGCCTGATCGGCGCGTCGCTCCCCCGTGCGCTGGGGGGAGGCGGCGCGAGCGCGCTCGCGGCCGTCGTCGTCGCCGAGGAGATCGGCGCGGTGGACGGCAACGCGCGCGGCTTCCTCGCGGTGCAGGGCGGCCTCGTCGCGGCGACGATCGGGATGTTCGGAACGGATGCCCAGCGCGAACGCTGGTTGCCCGGGCTGCTTTCGGGCGAACTCGTCGGCGCGTTCGCGCTCACGGAGCCGAACGCGGGAAGCGACGTCGGCGCCATCGCCACGCGGCTCGTCGCTCGTGGCGACGGCCTCGTTCTCGATGGCGAGAAGACGTGGATCACCAACGGCGGCATCGCCGACGTCACGATCGTCTGCGCGAGCGAGTTCCCCGACGCGCGCACCCGCGGTCTCTCCGCGGTGCTCGTTCCGCGCGATCGACCGGGTGTGTCCCGCGAGAGCGTCGCCGGACACCCCCTCGGTCATCGTGCGAGCGATCACGCGCGCCTGCGGTTCGACGGCGTCCGGGTCGGCGCGGACGACCGCCTCGGCGCGCCGGGCGCGGGTTTCGACGCCGCGATGGGCGGGCTCGGCGTGGGGCGCCTGAACGTCGCCGCCGGCGCGGTCGGCATCCAGCGGGCGTGTCTTCACCCATCGACGTCGTTCGCCGCCTCGCGACGCCAGTTCGGCTCCAGTATCGGTGACTTCCAGCAGATCGGCGCCGCGCTCGCCGACATGGCGACCCGGCTCGAGACCTCCCGCCTGCTGGTGCATCAGGCGGCGCGATTGCGCGATCGCGGACTCGACGACGCCGACGCGGTCGCCATGGCGAAGCTGCACGCGACCGAGGCGGCGCTCCAGACCACGACGGCGGCGATCCGACTGCACGGGTCCCGCGGGTACACCGACGAATGTCCCGTCGAACGCCACCACCGCGACGCCATCGCACTCACCATCTACGAAGGAACGAGCGAGATCCAACGCATGATCCTCGCCAGGCGGCGGCTCGGCCGCGATCCCCGCGCATCGAAGGGGGGCTCCGCATGACCGGCGCGACGGGTCCCTGGCGGTCGATCGACCCGCCGGGTTTCCCCCATCAGGGCTACAGCAACGCGGTCGTCGCCCGTCCCGGCAGCCTCGTCGCCGTGGCCGGACAGATCGACATGGGTGCCGACGGCCGAGTTCGCCGACCGGGCGATCTGGTCGCCCAAGCGCGCGGCGCGTTCGAGAACGTCGTCACGGTGCTGCGCGCCGCCGGCGCCGAGCCGCACCATCTCGTCCGCATCCGGCTCTACGTGGTCGATGCCGATGCCTGGGCCGCGAACGCCAAGGCCATCGGGATCGCGTGGCGCGACACGTTCGGCCGCGTCTATCCGGCGATGGCCCTGCTGCAGGTCGCTCGACTGTACGACGCCGAAGCGCTGGTCGAGGTCGAAGCCGACGCCGTCATCCCCGCCTGACGGGACGCCCGCCGTCGCCCGGCGCGCCGGGCGCGGGTCCACCTTCCCGCACGCCGACCGCCTTCACGTTCACGAAGGCACGCAGGCCCGGAACGGCCAGCTCTCGCCCGAACCCGGACTCTTTGATGCCGCCGAACGGAAGCCGGGGATCGCTGCGGACGAGGTCGTTCACGACGCAGCTGCCCGCCTCGAGTCGCGTCGCGGCGATCGTCTCGCCGCGGGCTAGGTCGCGCGTGAACACCGCCGCGCCGAGGCCGTACGACGTGCCGTTCGCGATCCGCAGCGCGTCCTCCTCGTCGGAGGCGACGATGACGGACGCCACGGGTCCGAACGTCTCCTCGCGGAAGGCCGGCATGCCCGGACCCACGTCCGCAAGCACGGTCGGCGGATAGAAAGCGCCCGGTCCGGTCGGCTTGTCGCCGCCCAGCACCGCCCGTGCGCCCGCCGCGACGCTCTCGCACACCTGCCGATGCAACTCGTCGCGCAGATCCACGCGCGCGAGAGGCCCGAGGTCCACGGTGGGGTCGGCGAGCGGATCGCCCCATCGCTTCGTGGCCATCCGCGCGACCACGCGATCGAGGAACTCGTCGGCGACCTCCCGGACGACGACGAAGCGTTTCGCGGCGATGCAGCTCTGCCCTGCGTTCGAGAGGCGGGACGCGACGCACGCCCCGGCGGCGAGGTCGAGATCGGCGTCGGCGAGGATCACCGACGCGTCGCATCCGCCGAGTTCGAGCACGCACGGCTTCAGGGCGCGGCCCGCGGCCGCGGCGACCGCACGACCGGCGCGCGTCGAACCGGTCAGGGTGACGCCGGCGACCTCCGGCCGGGCGATCAGGTCGGCGACGACGTCCACGCCGACGCGCAGACTCGCGAAGACGCCGCGGGGAACGCCCGCCTCGAGGAAGATCCCCTCGATCGCCTCGGCGCAGCCGAACACGTTCGGTGCGTGCTTCAACAGGACCGCGTTCCCCGCGAGGAGCGTCGGCGCAGCGAAACGCACCACCTGCCAGTACGGGAAGTTCCACGGCATGATGGCGAGCACCGTGCCGAGCGGCCGGTACGCGACGTACGCGCGCGCACCCTCCATCGCCACGACCTCGTCGCGGAGGTGAAGCGGGCCCTGGTCGGCAACCCAAGCGCATGCCACCGCGCACTTCTCGATCTCCGCGCGTCCCTGTCGCAGCGGCTTGCCCATCTCCTCGGCCATGAGGCGCGCGCCGTCGGCGGCGTGCGCCGCGAGGCGTTCGCCGAGACGACGGATCACCGCGGCGCGCTCGTCGATCGGACGCGCCGCCCAGGCGCGCCCGGCCGTCGCGGCGTCGCGCACGGCCGCCTCGCCCTCGCTCGGCGTGGGTCCGGCATGGGTTCGGATCAACGCGCCGGTCGAGGGATTGCGGGACTCGAACGACATGGACCCTCCTCACGGCGAAGCATCGCCGCGGACGGCCCGAGGCCGAAGGATCGGCGCTCGACCGTCCCTCGCGCAAGCCGCGGAGCGTCGGAGGCGTCCCGGTACAACCGCGCGGTGCGGCTCTCGCTCGTCTTCCAGGTCTTCCTTGCGCGCATGGCGTTCGGGACGCTCGTCGCGCTCCTGCCGCTCGCCGGCCTGCGCGCCGCGCAACGTCACGTCCGATTCGAGGCGTTGCTCGCGCTCCTCCTCGCGGCGGGCGCGGCGGCGCTGTACCCGTTCGCGCTCGGTCCCGCGCAGGCGGACTGGCCCGGAGGGGCGGGGGCGTTCGTGCGATTCGAGGGGGGCATGCCCGGGGCGCTGCTCGTGCTGGCGGCCGCGGCGCTCGTCGTCAACTTCGCCTACGGGACGTTCCGCCGCCGGCTCGGGCGCGCCGCCCTGATCGCCGGCGTCGTCGCGGGCGTCGTCGCGGTCGCCGGGACGGCCCGATTCAGCCCGGCCGCAGGCGACCTCGGCGCGTTCGCGGTGCTCCTCGCGAGCGGCATGCTCGGCGGCATGTTGATGGCGGGCATCAACGACGCGATGGTCCTCGGCCACTTCTACCTGATGATCCGCGGTCTTCCGCTCAAGGCGCTCGAGCGCGCCGGACGTTTCGTCGCGATCGTGCTGGCGGCACGCATCGCGTTGTTCGCTCTCGTTCTGTGGCGATGGGAAGGCGCCGCGGAGGTGCTCCTCGAGCGCGAGTTGATTTGGACGACGTGGCGCGTGATGTTCGGATTCGTCGGTCCCCTCGTCCTCTTGTTCATGGTGAAGGACACCGTCCGGCTGAAACACACCCAGGCCGCGACGGGATTGCTCTACGTCGCGGTCGCCTTCGCGTTGATGGGCGAACTCGCCGCCGTCTACCTGGAAATGCACACGGGGCTCCCCGCATGACCGCCTCCGACGTCGTCGAGATCACCTTTGCGTGCCCCGGTCCCGGATGCGGAGCGCCGGTGGTCGGTCCGCTCGCCGTGGACACGACCGTGCTCGCGTGCACGGCGTGCGGTCGCACGACCGCACTGCCGGAGGCGGCCGAGGCGCTCGCGGCGGCTCCGTTCGCGCCGTGCCCGGTCTGCGGCTCGCACGACCTCTACACGCAGCGCGATTTCAATCGCAAGCTCGGTCTCTCGCTCGCCGGGATCGGCCTGCTCCTCGGACCGTTCACGGCTTGGATCAGCACGATCGTCGCGATCGCGCTCGACGCGGTGCTCTACTTCGTCGTACCCGCGCTCGTGGTGTGCTACTCGTGCCGCGCGCAGGTTCGGGGTCTCTCGAAGGCGCGGCGACCCGCCGCGTTCGAGATCGCGCTGCACGATGTGTACAAGTTCGATCGGCGCCATCCGCCGCGCCCCGAGAACGCACCCGCCGGTCCCCTCGCGCTGCGCCTGCGCCACGAAGGCGGGGCGGGCACCGTGACCCGATAGAGCCCGTTCCGATCGGCTCCCGGCCCGGATACCGCCGATCGTAACCATTCAGCCCGTGCGCTCCGCGCGCAAGTCCGATGGCGGCCGATCCGCCCAAGGCGTGCTGTTCCTTCGCC
>CAZPGF010000073.1:0-13867 GCA_964586025.1 uncultured Planctomycetales bacterium | reverse complement strand
CGGGGCGAGCACCATCAGCGCGCGGCTCGCGAACAGCGCCACGAACCCCAGGGCCAGCGCGCCCGCATGTCGGCGGACGAGGGGGGCGAGGCGGCGGAGGGTGGGGCGGGTCACGGAGGGCGAGAGGGTACGCATGGACAGCGCGCTTCCGCACGCCGCGTCGGGACGGTGGGCGGGGCGCTCGCGCACACCGTGCGGCCTTGCACGCGCCGTGCGGGCGCAAGGCTGCGGACGCGAGAGCGAGCGGCCGCGGAAGCGCCGAGACTCCGGCCTCGCAGGGGGAACCGGCCCGCCCGCGACGAGCGGCGTTCGTCGGCACGCGGCTTGCCGAAGCGGTGTCGGCGAGGTTCGGCGGCAACGTTCGACCGAGGACAAACCCCAAGTTCCGTAGCCCAAACAAGCCCCATTTCCATGTCGGGCCTCGACCTGGCGGGTGGGGGCGGGTCGAGGACCCGCCCCTGCCCGCTCTCTTCTGTTTGCGCCCGCTCCCTCCTTTCCGCGCTCCGAGCCCTCGACGCCGCGCGGGGCCGGTCTCGCGTGGGACGTCGCACGCTGCCCTTCACGGCGTCCTCCCCTTCCACGCCCGCGCACCCGCTCCGCCGCCGGACGCGTCGACGGGCCGGCTCGCGGCGGATGCCGCCGAGGGCCGCGGGACGAGCCGCGAACGACCACCGGAACGGTTGCCCGTCCTCCTACCTCTTTGCCCCCTCGCCGCGCGATCGGACGGACGGACTCGTGGTGGCGTCGAACGGTGGCGCCGGACGTCCGCTGGGGCGCCGCCGCCGCGGAGGTGGACATGCCGGTCGGAACGCGATTCCTCCCCGTTCGATCCCGCGCACAATCGGCACCGATGCACGCCGCCCGCCCCGACTTCGCGACGCCGACCGCAGGCGCGGCCCGACGCGAACGCGGGATGGCCCTCCTGATCGTCCTCCTCCTGTCCGCGGTGTTGATCCCGATCGTCGCCGAGTTCGCGTTCCAGATCGACGTCGAGTCGCGCACCGCGCTGAACGTGAAGGAGCAACTCGCGATCGACAACGCGATCGAGGGGCAGTACCAGATCCTCATCGCGCGCGTCGAGTTCGACGGGATCGCGAACGAGTACGACAGTTACGACGACTCGTGGAATGCCTCCGAGTTGCTCGACCGAAGCGAGCCGACGACGAACGTGCGCTTGCGCACCGTGGTGCAGGACGAACAGGCGAAGTTGCCGTTGCGCAAGCTGGTCGAGGGATCCACGGAGGAGCAGGCGATCTGGAAGGCTCGCCTGATCGAGCTGCTCAAACGGTTCCGCGCCAACACGCCGTTCGACGTGAGCAACATCGCCGAGGAACTCGCCGACGAGATCGTCCGCTTCTTCAACGGTCAGAATCGCGGGCAGATCCCGAAGCCGAACACCATCAACAACAGCCCGGTCATCACGCTCGACGATCTGCACTTCGCCAGCGAGCACTTCGCCAAGCACCGCCTGCTCGAGGACGTGCGCGAGGGGGACGACGTCGGGTACGGACTGTGGCGATTCGTCACGATCTACGGCAGCGGCCGCATCAACCTGAACACCGCCGAGCAGGTCGTCCTGGAATCCCTCTTCCCGAAGGACGTGATGGTCGCCGAGCGCATCATCGAGCGCCGCCAGGCGTCAGGCGAGGGGACCGAGACCGAGTCGCCGTCGTCGGACGACTCGGGGCCCGACGGGCCGTCGGACGACGTGGGCGCCGGCAATCCGTTCACCGACGTGAATCAGGTGAACGAGATCGAGGGCGTGAACCTGCCGATGCTTCGCGCCAACAACGTCGACCTCGCGCGCGACTTCGAGGTGAAGAGCAACTTCTTCTCGGCGCGGATCGCCGGATCCACCGACAACACCCGCCGCGAGGAGTTGTTCGTCTTCGAGCGGGTGCCCGACTCCGATCCGAACAACCCGCCGAAGGGCGTTCGCCATCTGCTCTGCCAGGAGCGGATCGATCGGGTCGAGGACTCCGGCGAAGAGGACGAGTTCGACCGCCGGCGCTGACGCCGCGGGCTCAACGCCCGCCGCGAAGGACGACCGCCGCATCGCGGCCGCCGGGCGGCGCACGGTACAGAAGGATCACCTCGTCGCATCCGTCGCCGTCGAGGTCGCCGGAGTACGCGGGCACGCCGATGCTTTCGCCGCGGGGCGGAATCGACAGCGCGACGCCGTCCTTCTCCCACACGCCGGACGCGACGCCGCGGTGCCAACGCAGGCCGGTCGCGTCGCGGCGCAAGAGGTCGTGCCGTCCATCCCCGTCGCGATCGACGTCCACGAGCAGCGTGACCGCACGATCGACCTCGATCGTGCCGGCGAACGTGAAGCGCGCGGCGACTTCGATCTCGCTCTCGACGACGCCGTCGGGTTCCGCCGCGAACGGTTCGGCAGCATCCGTCGGCCGTTGCAGGAACGCGTTGTGCCACGCTTGGACACGCGACGCGGTGATCGTCTTCAGGATGTTCGCGCCATGGATCGGGATCGACGTGATGACGACGTCGAGGCGGCCGTCGCCGTTCACGTCGGTCCACTCGGGATCGAGCTGGAACCCGGCCAGGCGAAAGCCGCCGAGCGGAACGAGTCTCGGCGCCGACTGGTGAAGGGTCGGCCGCGCGAGCGCGTAGTGGCTCTCCTGGTTCGTCCCGACGCGCTCGATCACCTCCGGTCGTCCGTCGGCATCGAGATCGCGCAGGATCCGCACCGCCCCGGCCGGAAGCGGCGCGAGGGGCCATCGCACGGAACGGGAAGCGCCGTCGGCGGGACGGGCGTGGGCGACGAGGGCGTCGGACTCGAGCAACCACACCGCCTCCGCCGCGCCCGAGCCGGTCCCCGGCGCACGTCCGACGAACGGCGTGACCCAGGTCGTCGTGACCGTGGCCTTCGACTCGAGGAACGGCGCCGCGGCCTCGACGTCGGTCCGCGGCGTCGCCGGCACCGTCCACGGTTCGCGGTCGGGCAGGGAGACCAGCCATCCGGTCGGCGCCGGCAGGACCAAGGCGCCTCCGGTCGGCGCGCCCTCGCTCATCGCGGGGCCGTCCGCGCCCGTCCAGGCGAGCGCAAGCGAGCCCGGAATCGGGCGAGGCGTCGGGTCGTTCCATCCGTGCCGCGCGGCGCCGCGACGACCGATCGTCACGTAGCCCGGCGGCTTCGCCGTCGGATCCAGCGTCACGAACGACACGTCGTCCGCGATCCGATGCGCGTACGTCGGCGCCGTCGCGAGCGCATCGCCGCGACGACCGAGCACGACGCGCAGCATCCGCTTCGCATCGAGCGTGACGAGATCGGCGACTCCGTCCCCGTCCGCGTCGCGCACGGCGAGCGCACGGACCGCCTCGTCGAACTCGATTCGCAGCGGTGCGTCGTCGTCGGCGCCGGCCGTGGCGGGCACGAACTTCGCCACGAGCAGGGCAGCGAGCGCAAGGGCGAACGCGCGACTCATCGTGCGGCCCCTCCCACGAGGAGATAGACGTTCGCGCCGCCGAACAGCGCGACGTCGGGACGGCCGTCGCCGTTCAGGTCGCCGAAGCGGGCGGCCGGCTCGAGTCCGCCCGGGACGGGCAACGGTCCGACGATCGTGCGATCGAACGAACGCGGCGCGCTTGCGCCCGCGGCGGCCGCCGACTCCGCGAGGACCGTGGCCGTCGTCAGGTTGCCGAGATCGACGAGATCCCGCCGGCCGTCGCCGTCCAGATCGCCGCCGAAGTACGCATTGGCGCGGAACCGATTCCCGAGCGCCTCGCTGCCGGGATACAGGCGCTCGGTGCGCCAGTGGGGCGTCGTCGCGAACGTCCCCGCAGCGCGGTCGAACCGGAACGCTTCCAACGTCAGCGGCGGATCCTTGCCGAGCATGCGTGCGGCCAGGCCGACGAGGTTCGCGTCGCGGATCGAGTCTCCCGCGTAGTCGAGCGCCCCGTCGCCGTCGAGGTCCGTGAACACCGGGTGCAGCACGACGGACGGCGTGTCGATCCGACCCCTCGGTGTACCGAGTTCGGTCCGCTCGGGTGCCCGCAGCGGTCCGGCGTAGTGGAACAGGATCGTCTTCAACGACCCGAGTCGATCGGTCCTCCCGGTGATGAGCGTGACGATCAGGTCGGCAGCCCCGTCTCCGTCGACGTCTTCCAACTGGATGCGCGGCATGTGCAGCGTGTTCGGCGCAGGAGGGGGAGCGTCGAGGAGAAACGGCAACGGAAGGCGCAGCACGGGCTCGCCGCGCCGATCGGGCGCGCCGTCGCTCGGCGAGGGCGCAAGGGGGTCGAACCCGACGAGGTGTCCCTCGACGACCGTCGCCAGTTCGAGACGACCGTCCCCGTCGAGATCGGTCGCAGTGAGCGACGGGATCGACGCCACGCGCTGGAACGCCTGGTCGCGTTGGGCCGCGACACGACTCGTCGCGGAGAGGGCGAGGGTCAGGTCGCGCCCGTCGCCGGCGCGAACGAGGAAAGCCCCTTCGCCCGAATCGATCGGGATCCAGCACTCCGGGCGGCCGTCGCCGTCGAGGTCCGCGACGCCGTCGAGGAAGGTCGGCGCGACACCCGGAGCGCCGACGATCGACGGCGCCGCGGGAAGGGCCCGATCGAGGAGGTGGCGTCCGTCCAGGGCGAACTCCGCGCACCCGCCCGGGTGGAACACGCGCAGCGCCGCATCCCCGAACCGGGCGAAGGCGATCATGCCGGTGCGGGCGAGAGGACCGTCGAGCCGAATCTCGGCGCGGGCATCCGCAGGAAACCAGGTCCTCGTCGCGGGAGTCGGTCCGCCGCGGAACAGGACGACGCGCAGCCCGCCTCGCCCGTCGTCGATGATCGCCGCGAGGTCGCCGCGGCCGTCGCCGTTCGCGTCGGCGAGACGCACGTCGTGTACCCGGCCGCCGAGTTCGATCGCCGCCGTGACGGGAGGTGCCGCATCGACGGGGGCCGCGCCAAGCAGCAGCAGCACCAGGGCCGCGGCAGCGGTCCAAGCGCCGGGCGTCCCGCGCGAGCCCGTCCCTTCACCATCGAGCGGCTGCCTTGTCATGGGGCGCATGGTATGCGTGGGGATTCCGGGCAGGGGGTCCCTGACCTTGCGGACATGCGGCTTCGCAGATCGGGGGCGCTCAGGCCGCCGTGTCGGGCTCGAGTGGCGAACCACACGTCGCCCTCCACGGCGACCTTCCGCTCCCCGCCTGCGAACCCGGACCGGCGGTGAACGCGAAGGAATGGCACGCTTGGGGCGGATCGGTCGCCATCGGAGTTGCGCGCGGAGCGTGAGGGGCCCGAACGGAAACGGCCCTATGTCGGTCGGGAGCGGGCCAGCTTGCGCTCGATGATCTGCGTCTCGGGATCGAAGTCGTGGGCTTCGACGCGCTCGCGAAATCCGTCGGGGGCGGCGGCGGCGGGGATCAGGCCCACCACCTCGCTGCCGGCGATTGCGACGCCCGCTTCCTCGGCGGCGCGACGAATCGCGTCGTACGCCTCGATCGGACTCGTCCGGCGGAAGTCGACGAGGTTCATCGAGACCTGCACCAGACGCTGCTCGGGCAGATCGAAGCCCATCGCCTTGACGCCCGGAAGGCCGCCGTCGCGTTCGCGGATGGACTGCGCGATCCGTCGCGCGAGCGCGAGATCGCGCGACGCGAGGTTCACGTTGAACGCGATGAGGAAGAATCGCGCGCCCACCGCCGAGACGCCGGCGGTCGGATGCACCGCAGGCGAACCGAAGTCCGGCGCGCGCGCCGGATCGACGGCGATCGTGTCGCGAATGCCTTCGAACTGACCCTTGCGGACCACCGCGAGGTCCGCCCGCTCGGGGCGCCGTGCGGCGAGCGCGTAGAGGTAGGTCGGGATCGAGAGTTCGGTCCAGATCCGCTCCGCCGTCGTGGTGGCGGCGGCGACCGCGTCCTCCATCGTCGCGTCACCGAGCGGGATGAACGGGATCACGTCCGTTGCGCCCATCCGCGGGTGCGCGCCGGCGTGGCGGTTGAGGTTGATGCGCCGGCACGCCTCGGCGGCTCCGCGCACCGCGCCCTCGATCACCTCGGCGGGCGTACCGGCGAACGTGATCACGGTGCGGTTGTGGTCCGCATCGGAGTCCACGCCCAGGTTCGTCGCGCCCGCCGACGTGAACGCTGCGGCGATCGCCGCTATCTCGTGCGGTCGGCGTCCGTCGCTGATGTTGGGCACGCACTCGAGCAGGACGGCCATCGGCGGGGTCTCTCGGGAGGGGAAGCGGGAGCCTACGCGCGTGACGGGGCGCCGCCGAGGGCGCGGCGCACCGCCCGGTCGAGCTGTTCGCAGCCGTCCACGAGGTCGGTCGCGACCACCAGCACACCGACCGGAACCGGTCCGGGGCGCTCCATCGCCGCGCCGAGTTTCATCGCGTCCTTGCGGGTGACGAGCAGCGCGCGCGCACCGGTCGCGGAGGCGCGACGGCGTAGCGCGTCGAGGCGCTCCGGCCCGGGCGCGCGATGGTCGGGCCACGTCTCGGCCCAGACGACCTCGGCGCCGAGCGTCTCGACGGTCGCGCGAAACGCATCGGGCGCGCCGATGCCCGAGACGAGGGCGACGCGCAGGCCGAACAACGCGGCGACATCGGAATCGGCGAGGCCTTCGACGCGGACCGGATGTGTCGCGGCGAAGGCGACCGGCGCGTGGGTGTGGCGCGCGATGGCGAGGGAACGCGCGAGACGGGCGGCCGGGTCGAGCCGCTCGGCACGGGTCACCACCACGAGGTCCGCACGCTCGAGCGCGGCCGGCGGCTCGCGCAGCCGACCTCGCGGCAGGAGGTGGTCCTTGTCTAGGTCGCGCGTCCCGTCGAGCAGGACGATGTCCAGATCGCGCGCGACGCGGCGGTGTTGGAAGCCGTCGTCGAGCAGCAGCACGTCGGTCTCGGGGTGTGCGGCGAGGAGCGCGTGCGCCGCGGCGACGCGGTCGGGATCCTGGACCTGGGGAACCCGTCCGGCGAACGCGCGTTCGACTTCCCGGCCTTCGTCGTTCAGCCGTTGTCCCCGTTCACGGCGATAGCCCCGTGCGACGATGCCGGGAGAGCGACCCGCTTCGAGGAGTCGGCTGGCCAGCAGGATCGAGAACGGCGTCTTGCCCGTACCGCCGACCGCGAGGTTGCCGATCGAGATCACCGCAACCGGCAGCCGCACGACCTCGCGCCAGCCCGCGTCGTAGGCGATGCGACGCCACGCGACGGCCGCACGGAACGGCGCCTCGAGCGCGGCCAGGCTCGCGTGACCGACGGCGCGGAGGAGGTTCGATCGGCCGTCGGCGTCCGGACGTCGCGCGCTCATCCCGAAAGACTACGCGCGAACGGCACGCACTACTCGGGCAGCGAGATCTCGATCCCCGCGGGGAGTTCGGAGAACGCGCTGTCGTGCAGATGGCTGTTGCGCGCGAAGATCGTCGGCCAGCGGTCCTTCGTCTTGTAGACGAGACGGGAGATCTTCTCCCACGTGTCGCCGCGACGCGTCGTGTACGTCCCGCCCGGGCGCGCTCCGCTTGGCGAAACCCCGGGGGGCTCGTCGGGGCGCACATCGGGGTTGACGGAGATCACCGACTCCTTCGAAGGAAGGCGCAGTTCCGACCCGGCGCGCAGGAACTCACCGAGTCCGGGATTGGCGTCCCGGATCGCGCTCACGTAGCGCGTGCTGCCGTAGACGGCATAGGAGATCCCGCCGAGCGTGTCGCCAGGCTGGATCGTGTACATCGTGAACTCGGTGTGTTGGACGGGGGCGGGGGTCGGCTCGGGAACCGGATCGGGGGACGGCGGCGCGGGACCCGGGATCGGCACCGGCGGGAGGTCGAACGGCGAGGGATCCGGCGTCGGCTCCGGCGCGTCGGGCGACTCCAGACGACCGCTCGTCAAGCCCGACTCCTCCTGGAGTTCGGGACGGTCCGTCCACGTGCGAAGCGCGACGACGAGGATCATCACGATGATGACCACGATCACTACGACGGAGAGCTTCTCGAAGTTGCCCATGCATCCCTCCCGCGGCGCCGACGTCCTCCCGTCGTGTCGCCCGCCGGTGCGGTCCTCCGCGCGTCGCCGCCGCGTCGGGTCGCCCCGACCGCATGGACACCCGGAGGGCCGCGTTCCGGTCCGAATCTATCAGACTCACCGCGACGCGCAACACCTCGATTCCCATATCTAGTAGAGGAATCCGTTTCACGCCCCCAGGGGAGGGGGGAGCCCAGCGCCGCGGCGCTCGGCCTCCGACTCCTCTCCGCCCGCTCCGATTCCCCGCGCGGCGCCCAAGGAGACGGGCCTCTGCGGGCGGTGGGAGGAGGTGGTCGGACGACCCTGCGGCTCATCGCTCCGCGTCCGGTCGCGCCGCCCGCCCGGTCTGCGGATACTTCGTCTCCGCGCCCGCCCCGCCGTGCGGCGGGTTCCGCGCCGCCCCCCCCGACCCCGTCCACTCCGGAGTCCGCATGTCCGATTCGCCCCTCGTCGCCCGCCCCCTCCGTTCCGTGCCGGCGTGGTTGGCCGGCCTCGTCCTGGCTCTGCTGTTCGCGACGATGGCAGCGATCACGTTGGACTCGACGCCGTGGGGGGGCGGGGTTGCCGCCGCCGACGAGGCGGACGAGCCGGCGAGCGAGCCGACCGGCGAGTCCGCGGACGGCGTCGAGGCGGACGAGAACGCGCCGGCCGACGAAGAGGAGAACTTCGAGGACGAGGAGACACCCGAGGAGCGCCGACGCCGCGAGGCCGCCGCGCGCGCGGGGCTCCAGCCGATCGACATCGATCCGGCCTGCACGCCGCACGCGGGCGGGATGATCCTGATCCCGGCGGGCGAGGCGACGATCGGATCGAAGGCCGCCACGCTCGTGTCGCTGCTCGCCGGGCGTCCCGAGAACCAGCGCGTCGTGTTCGATCCGGAAGCGCCCGAGCACAAGGTCGCCCTCGGCACGTACCTGTTCTCGAGGACGGAGACCTCGAACGCGCAGTTCCTCCACTTCATGCGGACGAGCGAGCAGACCTACGACCCGGCCGTCGGGAAGCACAACACGCTCGAGGCCATCGCCCGCGCGGTGTGGGACATCGACGAGCGGGAAGCGCGCGGGCCCCAGTACCGAGCGCCCTGGCAACTGTACATGGCGAACAAGCAGGCGATCTGGCAGGCCTTCACGGCGATGAAGCGCGACGGCAAGCCGTTGTTCGACCTGCTCGCCAAGCGCTTCCCCAACGGCGATCTCGACGAACGTTCGACGTTCGAAGCGATGCGTCGCGAGCCCCTCCCGAACGGGACCCAATTGCGCTACACGATCGTCCGTCCGCCCGATCACTGGGACGGTCTCGCGCCCGCCGAGGATCAACTCGACCATCCGGTGCGCGGGATCTCCTACAACGATGCGGAGCGCTTCGCCGAGTGGGCGGGAGCGCACGTCCAGTTGGAGCAGGAGTACGAGTACGCGGCGCGCGGACCCGCCGCGAATCAGTTCCCTTGGGGCGAGGCGCGAATCGCCGGGAAGGGCCGTGCGAACTGGGGCGGTCTCGTCACCGACCCGAAGACGTACGAGGTGCGCACCGTGAGCGTGGCCGGCCCCGATCCCGATGTGGACGTCGAGGCAGGCCGTTCGTGGTGCGGCGCGCTCCATCTGGTCGGCAACGTCGCCGAACTGACCTCCTCCTGGCTGAAGCCCTATCCCGGGGCGACGAAACTCGAGAACCGCTACTACGGCGAGTTCATCAAGGTGTTCCGAGGCGGCAGCGCGCGCGACCAGGAGTGGCTCGTGATGCGCCCGGCGTTCCGCGGGTGGGAGGGGTACGGCGTCCACGCACCCCAGTTCCCCGCGAACCGTTTCAACTGGGTCGGCATCCGGCTCGCCGCCTACGTCGAGCCCGCCCGCGACCACATCGAACCGATCACCCGACGCGTCACGCTGCGCAAGAAGGTGCGCTCGCACTGGGTCGATCCGGACAACTACCTCGGCGCCGCGACGCGCGACTGGACGCCCGCGGGTGCCAGTGTGGAGAACCACGTCCATATCAAGGGCGCGGCGAACTGCGTCCTGTTCCTGCCGCTGAAGGCCCTCGTGTTCGAGGACGCGCTCGCGCCGAACAAGGACCTCTGGGAGAAGCGAGGATCGGTCCGCGCGGCCAGCCTGAAGAAGGACTCCGAATCGGAGTACTGCTTCCTCCCGCTCGGCATCTTCCACACGGACGTGCCGTTGATCGAACTGGACGTCGTCAAGCCGGTCGCCGAGTACACGGAAGAAGAGAAGAAGGCGTTCGACAAGGCGCGCGAAAAGAGCCGCCCCGTTCCGCTCGTCCTCAAGCCAGGCGGCGGTGCGCCGAAGGGCGACTACATCGTCGGCTACTGGCACAGCCGCATCGGCCTGTTCGATCCGAACATGGACCTCGTGGCGTTCTTCCCCGCACCCAAGGAGCGCGGCGCGATGCCGGTCGACATCATCTCCGTGAAGAAGGACGGGCCGCCGCCGTCGACGTTCGATCTCGACATCGACGCCGACACGCTCACCTTGAGTCACTGCTTCCCCGTCGGTGGCCGGAAGCCCGATCCGAAGGCGTACGCGAGTTTCCGTCTCGCGATGAAGTTCCAGTTCAGCGGGTTCTACGACGCGTCGAAGAACGAGACCACGCCTTGGAAGGTCTCGACCCCGGCGATGCGCGGCGTGAAGGCGGCGCCGGTCGCCGAGGAGCCCGCGGACGCCGCGCCGCCCGACGAGGGCGGGCCGAAGTAGGCGAGCGCGCTTCGGATTCTCGTGGGTGGTGCCGCCGACGCGCGGCGATGCTGCCCGCCGGAGGTTTCGCGATGCCCGACTCGTTCCGCACCCGAACCGTCGACGGATTCCTCGACGCCCTCGCGTCCGACACGCCGACGCCCGGCGGCGGCTCGGCGGCCGCGGTGTCGGGGGCGATCGGCGCCTCGCTCGTCGCGATGCTCGCGCGGCTGACGATCGGCCGGAAGAAGTACGCCGCCGCCGAGGAACTCATGCGGGCCGTCGCCGACGAGGCGAACGACGCCCGCGACGCGCTCCTGGCGCTCGCCGACGAGGATTCCCGCGCCTACGACGCCGTCTCCCTCGCGATGCGGTTGCCGAAGGAGACGGACGAACAGAAGGCGGCGCGCCGGGAGGCGATCCAGGCCGCGTTCCGCGGCGCGTGCGACGCGCCGTTGCGCGTGATGGAGCGTTGCCTCGTCGTGATCGGGCTTGCACGGAACGCGGTGCATCGCGGCAACGTGAACGCCGCCTCGGACGGCGCGGCGGGCGCCGAACTCGCGCGGGCCGCGCTGCGTGTCGCGGCGTACAACGTGCGGATCAACCTCGGCGCGATCGACGACGCGGAGTACGTCCGTGCGACGCGCACCCGCGTCGACGAGATGCTCTACATGGGCACCGCCGCCGCCCAGGAGATCGACAGCCACGTGAACGATCTGTGGTCGGGTGCCGGCGGCGCGCGCGCCTGATCCCATGTCGAACCCCTTGCTCGTCGTGCGCGGGCTCGAGAAACGGTACGGATCGGTGCGCGCGCTGGACGGGCTCGACCTCGACGTCGAGCACGGGGCGATCTTCGGCTTCCTGGGCCCGAACGGCGCCGGCAAGACGACGGCGATCCGCGTCCTCGCGGGTCTGGCGCGGCCGACGCGGGGGACGGTCCGGCTCGACGGGCGCGATCTCCTGCGCGATCGCACGCGCGCGGCGGCCGGATTCCGTGCGCTCGTCGAGGTGCCGCAGTTCCATCCGGGGCTGACGGGCATCGAGAACCTGCGTGTGTTCACGCGACTCGCCCGCGCGCCGGCTTCCGAGGTCGGTCGCCTCCTCGAGGTCCTGGGGCTCGCGCACGCCGCGAACCGCGCGGTCGGCGGCTACTCGCTCGGCATGCGGCAACGACTCGGCGTCGCCCAGGCCCTCGTCGGCTCGCCGCGCCTCGTCGTTCTCGACGAGCCGTTGAATGGGCTCGATCCGGCGGCAAGCCGACTCGTGCGCGACCTCGTGCGGGCTCGCGCCCAGGAGGACGGCGTCACCTTCCTGTTGTCGAGCCACCTCCTGCACGACGTCGAGGTGCTCTGCACGGACATCGGCATCCTGCATCGCGGCCGGCTCGTCGCCTGCGGGAAGATGGACGCGATGCTCGCGGCGGAAACGCCGGGGTGGATTCTCGCGACCGCCGACGACGTGCGCGCGGTGGACGCCATCTCGGCCGCCGTTCCCTTCGCTCGGCCCGTTCGAGAGCCGAACGGCGTGCGCATCGACGGCGACGACGACGTCCTCGCCTTGGCCGAGACCGCGCTCGCGCGCGCCGGCGTGCCGGCGCGCAAGGTCGCGCCGATCCGCGGCTCGCTGGAGCGGATCTTCCTCGACGCGACCGAGGGAGTGATGGGATGAGTCCGGCCGTCGTCATCTCGTTGCGATTCGTCGCATGGTGCGCGGTGCTGGTGCTCGTGCTCGCGCTCGGCGCCGAGCGCGTCACTCCGGAGGCGGGAGCCGTGTCGTTCGCGATCGGTGCCGCGGCCGTCGCCGCCGCGGTCGCGCTCGTCGCATGGCGATCGCGTCCCTGGGTTCGACGCCTCTTCGACCCGCTCGTGGCCGCCGGCGTGACCGGCGGCATCGCATGGCTGCTCGGTCGGTTCGGCCCGGGGAGCGGCTTCGTGCCCCTCCACCTCGAACGGTCGGGACTCGACGCGCCGTGGCCGCTCCTTCTCCTCTTCGCGATCCTGTTCGCGGCGCGGCTGCTGTTGCCGCCGTCCACGGGCGCGCGCGTCGGTCGCCTCGTCCGCGTCGAACTCGGCAAACTCGTCGCCGGCCGGCTGCTGATCGTCGCGACGCTGATCGTCGCCGCGGCGCCCGTGCTGTCGGGACTCTCCCGCGACACGCCTTCGGAGGCGAGCGGGTGGAGCGTCTGGGCCGACCTGTTCGGTACCGGTGCCTGGGCCGCCGAGATCTTCGTGCTGGTGCTCGGAGCCGTCGCCCTGGCCGGCGAGATCGGCCAGGGCACGATGAAGATGGTGCTGCCGCACGCGTACGACCGCGCCGAGTGGGTGTTCGCGAAGGCCCTCGTGCTCGCGCTCTCGGCCGCCGTGTTGGTCACCGTCGCCTACGCGTCGAGCGGCCTCGTCGCCGGGTTCACGCGTGGGCTCGGCGACGTCGTGCGCGACATGCCGGTCGGTTTCGGCGCCGACCCCGAACCGCAGGTGTTCCGAAGCGCCTCGACGATGCGCTCCCACCTCATCGACGTCGGCCTGGTGTCGCTCGGCAGCGCCGTCTCGACGACGTGGCTGGCGCTGGGCATCGGGTCGTTCTTCTCCGCCGTGGTGCCCGCGTTGTCGCTGGCGTTCCTGACGTACCTCGTGCTGCGCTTCGGGGACCTGTTGATGAATCTCCCGAGCGAGGTCACGCGCGTGTTTCCTCCCGCCTACCCCGACGGGATGCGCGAGATCGCCGCGAACCTCGGGAGGGGGATGAACGATCGCTGGAATCCCGCGCACCTGCCGGACGGACTCACGTTCGCCGCGCTCGTGGCGGCGCTGGCGCTGCTCGTCGCGCTTCGCGCATTCGACCGTCGCGAGCTCTCCTGAACCCCGGCTCGGGCGTACGGAAGCCTCCGCGCCCCCGATCTGCGACGCCGCGTATCCGTTCGGGTGGTTTCTGACCTTGCGGATGTACGGCTTCGCAGATCGGGGGCGCTCAAGCCGCCGTGTCGGGCTCGAGCGGTCCACCACACGTCGCCCTCCACGGCGACCTTCCGCTCCCCGCCTGCGAACCCGGACCGGCGGTGAAGGCGAGGGAAAGGCACGCTTTGGGCGGATCGGTCGCCATCGGACTTGCGCGCGGAGCGCCGGGCCTGAACGGGTACGAAGCCGCGTACGCGTTCAGGGGGTCGCTGACCTTGCGGATGTGCGGCTTCGCAGATCGGGGG